>CALWHR010000031.1 GCA_944380455.1 uncultured Clostridia bacterium | reverse complement strand
GGAATGTAAGTATAACTGTTTTTGCACCACCCATGCTTTTTACAAAATTAACTGTTTCGTCTATAACCTCTGGATTAGACTTAAAACGGTTATTAAGTACCTTTGTAAGACCAAATATAGAGCCGCCCATTATTTCGTTAAGGTCTTTAAGAGCCTCATCTGAGCGTACTACTACAAAATACCAAGGCTGAAGATTAACAGCCGATGGTGCCCAAAGTCCTGCCTCTATTATTTCGTTTAAATCCTCATCACTTATTTGCTTGTCATTATATTTTCTTACGCTTCTTCTTGAGTAAATAGCTTCCTTTAAATCCATAAACAAGCCTCCTTACATCAATTTCTCACGCATTTCGTTTACTATATCATCATCAATATATTCGTCAAATGTTTCCTGTCTGTCTATAATTCCATTTGGAAGAATTTCTATAATTCTGTCAGCAATTGTATTAACAAACTCATGGTCTTGTGAGTCAAAAAGCAGTGTACCTTTGTAATCAATAAGACCATTGTTTAATGCTGTAATACTTTCAAGGTCAAGGTGGTTTGTAGGCTCATCAAGAACAAGTACGTTAGCGCCTGAAATCATCATTTTACAAAGCATACAGCGCACTCTCTCACCACCGGAAAGGACTTTAGCCGGTTTAAGAGCTTCCTCGCCTGAAAAGAGCATTCTTCCAAGCCAGCCTCTGATATCCGCATCGTACTGTTCGCCTTCTTTTGCATACGGTCTGAGCCAGTCAATAAGCGAGTCATCACAGTTATCAAAATATTCCGAATTATCCTTAGGGAAGTAAGCTCTTGATGTTGTAACACCCCATTTGAATGTTCCTTCGTCAGGCTCCATTTCGCCCATAAGTATTTTAAAAAGTGTAGTACGTGCAATTTCGTCTGTACCTACAAAAGCAACTTTTTCATTAGGGTTAATTCTGAATGTTACATTATTAAGGACTTTTCTTCCGTCTATAGTTTTGGAAATGCCCTCAACTTCAAGAAGGTCGTTGCCTACTTCTCTGTCCTGTTTAAAGTTTACAAAAGGATAACGTCTTGATGACGGCTTGATATTGTCAAGCTGAAGGTTATCAAGAAGTTTTTTACGGCTTGTAGCCTGCTTGCTCTTTGAAGCATTGGCACTGAAACGCTGAATAAACTCCTGTAACTCTTTCATTTTCTGCTCAATACGCTTGTTTTCGTCTTTAAGCTGTTTTTGTGTCATCTGTGTATACTGATACCAGAAATCATAGTTACCAACAAACATTGTAATTTTGCCGTAATCCACATCGGCAATATGGGTACATACTTTGTTTAAGAAATGTCTGTCGTGGGATACTACAATTACAGTATTTTCAAAATTCATAAGGAAGTTTTCAAGCCATTTTACAGACTGTAAATCCAAATGGTTAGTAGGCTCGTCAAGAAGAAGTATATCAGGATTACCAAAAAGAGCCTGAGCTAAAAGCACTTTAACCTTTTGATTACCTGTAAGAGAGCTCATTAAAGCATAATGAAGGTCAGTAGGTATACCAAGACCATTTAAAAGTATAGCCGCATCACTTTCCGCATTCCAGCCGTCAAGCTCTGCAAACTCGCCTTCAAGCTCTGAAACCTTTATTCCGTCCTCATCTGAAAAATCAGGTTTGCTGTAAAGAGCTTCCTTTTCTTTAATAATATCATAAAGTCTTTTGTGACCGTATAAAACAGTACTCATAACATCAAAATCATCAAATTCAAAGTGATCCTGTTTAAGCACTGCAAGCCTTTTTCCTGGTGCAATTACAACTTCGCCTTTATTCGGCTCAATATCACCTGAAAGTACTTTAAGGAATGTGGATTTTCCTGCACCGTTTGCGCCTATTACACCATAGCAGTTGCCAGGTGTAAAGGTTGCATTTACATCTTTAAAAAGAACACGTCCTCCGTACTGGAGTGTAACATTATTTACACTAATCATTTTTAAATCTCTCCAAAACTATATTATTCCGCTGTTTCCTGTGATGATGCTGATGATGATGAAGCGCCAACGCCATTTGCCTCGTCTATGCTTTCGCTAAGACCCGGAAGAACTTCGCCTTCTGTAACATCTGTCGGTATTTCTTCTTTTTCAGTGTTATCAATATTACTTATTTCCGTAACTACGTTATAGGCATTTACAACAAGTCTTTGGCTGTCTTTATACTCATCAATATCCTGTGCAAGATTATAAGCATAGTCCGATACTACCTGGAATGCCTGTCCTGCATCGAATGAGAATTTAATCATATCTCCGGTAACAGCATCTACATAGAAAGTAACAGGCATGTCTGTAACACCATCAAAATATTCCTCGTAAAGGTTTGTAAGGCCGTTTGCCACAAACACGCCGGCATTTATAATAACGTCCGGCACATCGGCAGCAGGAATAACAGCATCTACTTTATACGCCTCAATACCGTTTATATCCTCTTTATCGCCTACTGTAACATTGGACAAGCTGTTGAGTACAATATTTGTAACCTCTCTAACATCATACTGGCCTAAAACAGCAAAAAGCTCTCCGTCTGTAACCGGCATTTTATACCACTCTTCGCCATAAGATATATAAAGAGTCATTTCACCGTTTTCATCTTCGTCAACATAAAACTCAGATGTAGAATACTGCTGGCCGTTTTGTGAAACATCCATTATAATATGTTTATAAACCGGGTCAGTTACAGCCTTAATATCTGTAACAACTTTAGCAGTTGCTTCTCCGCTGTCACTATTAAACTTAAACTCTGTTGTCATAGTTGCACATGAGCTTTTTTGCGCCATATTTCTATCTAAAACTGTACTTACTATATTTTCAGCACTGAAGCTTTCCTCAGATAAAGCCTGTGACGATGATGTAACCTGTGATGATGGTTGTGATGAGTCACCGCTGTTTTGACCGCAAGCCGTAAATGAAAGCATTGCTGCTAAAACACAGGCAGCAACAGCGTATTTTCTTAAAGTCATTAATATAACCTCCCAAAAAGTATACATTTTATTTCCATTAAATCAATATTTTATAATAAAGGCGCATTTATTTCAAGCAAAATAGCTTTATTAATTCATATATCAACCAATAATTAATTAAATTTCACTTAAAAAAGCGGCAGCAAAATTTAAATGCCGCCGCAAAATTTATTATTCTTTTATTTTAACACTGAATATGTTTACTATACCACTATTATCTGTAAAAACATATGAATAATCTTCAAATGAAGCAAAATAATCAGCAGGAACATAGTATGTGTCTTTCATAAGAACAGCTTTGCTTTCATCATTTAAACTGCTGCCGTTAACAGAAGCTCCCTTTTCTTCGCTCCATTGAACATCAAGGCCTATCTTTTCACATACTTCTCTGAGCGGCAAAAGGCATGTGCCTTCGTCACTTACCAAAACACTGTTTTCTGTATAAAACGGTGCACCGTTAAATCTTACAAGGCATTTTTCACTTTCTCCGTTTTTAAGATAAGAATATACTGTGTTTTTAAACTCTTCTTCAAGCTGGTCAGGAGAAATTTCAAACTCTATTATTCCAGCCGCATATGGTGCTATTTCATAAGGATTAAAGTAAATCACTAAATTCCCTGTTTCATCAATATAAAAACTGTTGTTCAAATCAATATTGTCAACAGTTGACAAAGCCTCTGGAAAATAAAGCTCAGGACTGGCATTAATTCTATCTTTTATTATACTTTTAACTGCTGAAATTCCATTCTGTGCGTCTTTAAAAAGGTCACCAAGAACAAATATTTCGTTTCCGCCTATATTTCCTGTGTATGCAGCCAAATAGCTCATTCCATGAGCTCCGCCGGAATATACATAATTATCTGTTTTAACCGAAACCAAATCACCGCACATGTTATACTGATAAACAGAATAATAAGAATATTTTCCTGATGCCATATCATCAGTATAATAATCCTGTGTTTCAATTATGGCATTTTTCAAGCTTTCACGGACATCTGACATGCTTTCCGAAATTTTATCATTTACTGTTTTGGCAATAGGAAAAGAGCTGTCCCCCAATACAGGGTAATAAACTTGTTCAGAATATCTTTCTTCTGTTACAAAGCTTCTTTCCGGTGTAACTACAAATCCATCTGAGGCAAAAGCGCATATACCACAAAAAACTATAGCTGATGAAAGAGCCATTGCCGCGAATCTTTTTTTCATAAAAATCCCTCTTTAAAATTATAGTAATTATTCTTCCGCAAATTACAAGGCTATTATAGCAGGTTTAAGTTAACTATGCATCACAAATTTTTTAAAATTTTCTTAAAAATAGTTATTTTTTTACCTAAAGTTTGCATTTTTATAACAAAAATCGTAAACACAGCAATCAGGGCGCACTTTAAGCACGCCCTGACTGCAAGGTAGGATTATGATGTTTGGTTTGGTGTGTATATAATAATCTTTTAAAGTTATTATATCTTAAATTATTTTTTGTTGTTAATTACTGCCTGAGCAGCCGCAAGCCTTGCTATTGGTACTCTAAACGGTGAGCATGATACATAGTCAAGACCTAAAATCTCGCAGAATTCTATAGAAGATGGGTCTCCACCGTGCTCGCCGCAGATTCCAAGGTGAAGTTCAGGTCTTGTTGCTCTTCCTTTTTCAACTGCAATTCTCATAAGCTCGCCTACACCGCTTCTGTCAAGTTTAGCTGTAGGGTCGCCTTCATAAATCTTTTTATCTATATAGTCAGCAAGTATCTTGCCTGCGTCATCTCTTGATAAGCCGTATGTCATCTGTGTAAGGTCGTTTGTACCAAATGAGAAGAACTCAGCCTCTGTAGCTATCTGGTCTGCTGTAAGAGCAGCTCTTGGTATCTCAATCATAGTACCAACAAGATATTTCATTTCTATACCGCTTTCGGCAATAAGTTTGTCGGCAGTTTCAACTATAAGGTCTTTAACAAATTTCATTTCCTTAACATCGCCAACAAGCGGAATCATAATTTCAGGCACAATATTGTAGCCTTTGTTCTTTTTAACTGTAAGGGCAGCTTCGATTATGGCACCAGACTGCATTCTTGCTATTTCAGGATAGCTTACAGCAAGACGGCAGCCTCTGTGACCCATCATAGGGTTAAGCTCATGAAGGCCTTTTGCCTTAATTTTAAGCTCCTCAACAGATTTGCCCATTATTTTTGAAATCTGTTCAAATTCTTCGTCTGTATTAGGAAGGAACTCATGAAGAGGCGGGTCAAGAAGACGGATAGTAACCGGTCTTTCCTGCATAGCCTCGTAAATTCCTATAAAGTCCTCTTTCTGATATGGCTTAATAGCCTCAAGAGCGGCTGTTCTTTCTTCTTCAGAGTCTGAAAGAATCATAATACGGAATTTAAGTATACGGTTTTCTTCAAAGAACATATGCTCTGTTCTTGTAAGGCCAATACCTTCTGCACCAAATTCAACAGCTTTAGCAGCGTCTTTAGGTGTATCGGCATTTGTTCTTATTTTAAGGCGTCTTGTATGGTCTGCCCAGCTCATAAACTCGGCAAAATCGCCAGAAATAGCAGGGTCTGTTGTAGGGATATCCTCACCATAAATATTTCCAGTAGAACCGTCAAGAGAAATATAATCTCCTTCTTTAAATGTTCTTCCGCCAAGAGTAAATGTCTTTTCTTCCTCGTTCATCTTAATAGCTTCACAGCCTGAAACGCAGCATCTGCCCATACCTCTTGCTACAACAGCAGCGTGGCTTGTCATACCGCCGCGGACTGTAAGTATACCCTGAGCGGCAGCCATACCTTCAATGTCCTCTGGGCTTGTTTCAAGACGAACAAGTACAACTCTTTCGCCTGTTTTAGCGGTTTCCTTAGCTTCTTCAGCTGTGAAGTAAACTTTTCCTGCACCTGCTCCCGGAGAAGCTGGAAGGCCTTTGCCAATAGGAGCTGCAGCTTTAAGCTTTTCAGCATCAAAAGCTGGGTGAAGGAGCTGGTCAAGCTGTTTAGGGTCAACTTTAAGAAGAGCTTCTTCTTTTGTAATAAGACCTTCTTTTACCATATCAACAGCTATTTTAAGAGCGGCAGCAGCTGTTCTTTTACCGTTTCTTGTCTGAAGGAAGAAAAGCTTGCCGTTTTCAATAGTAAACTCCATATCCTGCATATCTTTATAGTGTCTTTCAAGTTTTGAAGAAAGGTCGCAGAACTGTTTATAAACTTCCGGCATATCGTGCTCAAGTGTAGCTATAGGCTTAGGAGTTCTAACTCCGGCAACAACATCTTCGCCCTGAGCATTTATAAGGTATTCACCAAACATTTTTCTTTCACCTGTAGCGGCATTTCTTGTAAATGCAACACCTGTACCTGAAGTATCACCCATATTGCCGAATACCATCATCTGCACGTTAACTGCTGTACCCCAGCTGTAAGGTATATCGTTCATTCTTCTGTAAACAAATGCACGCGGGTTATCCCATGAGCGGAAAACGGCTTTAACAGCTTCAAAAAGCTGTACCTTAGGCTCCTGAGGGAACTCAACACCCTGGTCTTCAAAGTAAATCTTTTTAAAATCTTCTGTTACTTTTTTAAGGTCATCTGCTGTAAGGTCTGTGTCGTACTGAGCGCCAACGGATTCTTTATATTCATCAAGGTGTCTTTCAAATTTTGATTTAGAAACGCCAATAACAACATCCGCAAACATCATTATGAATCTTCTGTATGAGTCATAAGCAAATCTTTCGTTATTAGTAGCTTTTGCAAGACCCTTAACTGAAATGTCGTTAAGACCAAGGTTAAGAACTGTGTCCATCATACCAGGCATAGAAGCTCTTGCACCTGAACGAACAGAAACAAGAAGCGGGTTCTCGTTATCTCCCAGCTTTTTGCCTGCTTTTTCTTCAAGCTTAGCTAAAGCGGTTTCAATCTGTTCTTTTATTTCGTCAGAAAGCTCTTTTCCGTTTTCGTTATAATATGTACAAGCCTCTGTGCTTACTGTAAATCCCTGTGGTATAGGAAGACCCATATTTGTCATTTCAGCAAGGTTTGCGCCTTTGCCGCCAAGTAAGTCTTTCATTGAGGCGGCTCCTTCATTAAACATGTAAACATATTTTTTACTCATAACACCCACTCCGTTTCTATATTCATAGAATAATCAAGGTAAAAACACTTCTATTTTTATCTTTATGAAAAGTAATAAAACTGCGATTTATGATTACAAAATTAAGTATAACATCATATTCTAATAATAGCAATATATAAATCAATAAAATTTTAAATATTTTTTCCATTAACCAATTCATACACAATATTGAAAAAACTTAATAAATACAGATATTTTAATTTATCATTCGACAATATAGC
Source organism: uncultured Clostridia bacterium (assembly GCA_944380455.1). GTDB lineage: Bacteria > Bacillota > Clostridia > Lachnospirales > Anaerotignaceae > Neoanaerotignum_A. The sequence continues at coordinate 22,448 of CALWHR010000031.1, read as the reverse complement.
ATAAAATTTATGAATTATTTTACAGTCACTATTTTATATTTATTCAGTAATTTTTTAACTAAATTATTATAAAAAATCGTATATTTTTTAACTATAAACGAATTTCCAAAAAATTACTGATACAAGTTTATTGTTTTAAGCACTGAATTATGAGTTAATTTTAAAAGCAATATTTTTTTATTAATAAAAAAAGAAAAGAATTAGTATAAAATTCTTTTCTTTTTTTGTACAATCATTTCATATTTCTACTTTATATTTATTATTATAAAATTTATACATTTTTTCATACTCAACAGTAGGTTCATTATGAAGCCTGTCCGACAAGCTGTGTATATCATTTACATCAGGCTTGTCTTTTTCCAGTGCCTGCAAAATATATATAGCTATATTTGAACAGTGGTCTGATATCCTTTCAAGACTTGTAAGTAGCTCCAAAAGGGAAACCCCTCCCTCAACACTGCATGTTCCTTCACACAGCCTTTTAACGTGAGTATCCTTTAAAGTAAAATTAATTGAGTCTATAACCTGTTCCAATGGTTCAATATTCAATGCAGTTTCAAGATTTCTTTCTGAATAAGCCTTTACAGCCATTTCCAGTATTTCTGTTACGGCATCACCTATTATTTTAAGCTCTTTTGTTCCTTCTTTTGAAAATTCTATGCCATTTTCAAAATTTCTTTTAGCAACTTCAGCTACATTCATACAGTGGTCTGATATTCTTTCAAAATCACCCACACTATGAAGCATTTCCATTACCAAATCATTGCTTGTTTCATTTATATCAGTTGCTGTTATTTTCAGCAGATAATTTCCTATTGCCGCTTCAAAGCGGTCTATAAGATTTTCATCTCTTTCTACTTTAGAGAATTTTTTTTCAGAGTAATCATCAAAAAGCGAAATAGACCTTTTTAAATTTTTCAAAGCAAGCACAGCCATTGAATTTAAAACTTTTCTTGCCTGCTCTACAGCAAGGTTAGGAGTTTTAAGAAGTAAGTCATCAAGAAGCGCAAGGTCTTTCTCCTCAATAGATACATCATCATTTTTAATAGCTTTATTGGAAATTTTTATTAATACATTGATAAACGGAAGAAGCGCGCAAGTAGTAACTATATTAAATAATGTATGAAAATTAGCTATATCCCCTCTGTTTACTACACTGTCCCAGAAAGAAAAGTGAAGTACTGAATTAAGGCCGTAGATAACACAAAAGAACAATACCATACCTATTACATTATTCAAAACATCTATAAATACTACTCTTTTGGCATCTCTTTTAGAGCCAATGCTGGCCAAAACTACAGTTATACATTTTCCTACATTCTGACCAAGTATTACCGGAACAGCAGTTGAATATGTAATAGCCCCCGTTGAAGATAACGCCTGAAGAATACCTACCGATGCAGATGAGCTTTGAAGCACCGCAGTCATTATCATACCTAAAAGTATACCGAAAACAGGGTTTGAAAATATAAAGAACAGATTAGTAAATCCCGGCATATCTTTAAGCGGTGAAAGGGTTGTTTCCATAGTATTCATACCGAAAAATATCATGCCAAGGCCAAGCATTATTGTTCCAATATCTTTTTTCTTTTTAGCTTTAGAAAAAACAAAAAGCGCCGCACCTATTCCTATAAGAATTGGTCCAAAGGACGAAGGCTTTAAAAGAGAAAGCACTAATCCGCTTTCACCGATATCCCCAAGCCTTAAAATCTGTCCTGTTACTGTTGTACCTATGTTAGCACCCATTACCACAGGAACAGCATTTGAAAGCTTCATAATTCCGGCATTTATTAAACCGACAACCATAATGGTGGTTGCTGAGGAGCTTTGTATAATTCCCGTAACAGCAGTACCTAAAAAAACACCTTTAGCCCGGCTGTTTGTAAGCTTTTCAAGCATTTTTTCCAGGCTGGCGCCTGCAATTTTTTCAAGCGCAGACCCTAAAACACTCATACCAAATAGAAAAAGACCTATACCGGCAAATAATGGTAAAACAGAAATTAGGCTCATTTTGTTGTCTCCTTTTGTAATCAGCGGCTTCCGAAAAAAGTATATCATTTTTTTTGATATCCAACAATAAATATAGTTCCTAAATTATACTAAAATTTTACAATAATTTTACATAAATTTAACATATATACATATATTTAAATAATCTAATTTTTGTATATTTTTATTAGTCCTATATTCAAAGTTTTACAAATAACAAAAACACGACATATAAATATCGTGTTTCATTTAGCTTTTTTATCAATATATTCTGCTTTGGTTTTTGAGTAAACAATTTTCTGTTCGCTGTACAAACCTATATATCCAGAAAGCATATAGCTTGTAGCGCAGGCAATAGCAAAAAATGGAAGTCCGTAAGAACCAAAAAGCTCTACAGAAAGCACCATTGATGTAAGCGGACAGTTTGTAACACCGCAAAATAGGCATACAAGGCCTATTCCTGTTCCAAAAGAAGAACTTAATCCTACAAGCTTAGAAGCTACATTTCCGAATGCCGCCCCAGTAAAAAATGTAGGTACAATTTCGCCGCCCTTAAATCCGGCTCCTAACGTAAAGGCTGTAAAAATAATTTTAAGCAAAAAAGCATACCATACAACATCGCCGCTGAAAGCATTTTCAATAAAGTCCATTCCAGCTCCGTTATATGTTTGAGAACCAACCAAAAAAGTAAGCACTATAACAATAATACCGCCGAATATAACCTTTAAAAACGGATTAGGCAGATATCGTTTATATAATTCTGAAACCTTCTTCATTACTATACAAAAAACAATACTTACAAAAGCACACAAAATTGAAAGAACAATGACTCTTACAATATTTGCAGGGTTAAATTCGCAGTAACTTAAAATAGTAAAGTGAGTCGGCATAACATAAAACATTTCCGCTATAGTTAATGCCGCCAGAGCTGATATAACGCATGGCACAAGAGCCGAAAAGTGCATAATACCAATGCTGACAACCTCTATTGAAAACACAGCTGCTGTAACAGGTGTGCCAAAAAGCGCAGAAAAAGCCGCCGACATTCCGCACATGGTCATAATGTGCATATCCTTTTCATCCAAATTGCATGCTTCACCAACAGCATGGGATATACTGCTTCCAATTTGAAGCGCCGCACCTTCCCTTCCCGAAGAACCGCCGCAAAGATGAGTTATAACAGTACCAACAAATATCATTGGAAGAGTAACTATAGGCACGGTTTTATTTTCTCTTACTGTATCAATAACTAAGTTTGTGCCGCCGTGATTTTCAGCGCCGCATATTTTATATACCCAGGTTATATATACTCCTCCAAAAGGCAGCAGCAAAATTAAAGCCGGAAAAGTATGCCTTAATTCCGTAGCAAACTCAATTGCATAATGGAAAGCCGCTCCCACAAAGCCGACTATTATACCTACAATTACAGCAATTAAAGTCCATTTTAAAAATGCCTTCATATCGCCGAACAAATAAACCCCTCCATTTAAAAGCTACAAAGCATTAAAATCAAATTAAAATCCCCTTTAAATATTAACATATTATTTTAATTCTTTCAATAAATGGTTTTATCTTTTTACCGATACATACAAGTTTTATAATTCAGCTGACACAGCCTTTAATACAGCCTTTAATACATTCTTTAAAATATTACTGCATAAAAAAAGCAGGACTAATCCTGCCTTTTTATAAAAATTATATTCTGAAACTGTTAATTGCTTCTGCCATATATTCCATGTCTTCTTTGCCGTATCTTTGGTCTATAGGGAAAGAAATTATTTCCTTGCCCATTTTGCTTGTTGAACCGATTTTATTTACCTCATCATACAAATATGAACGCCATAAAACAGAAGGATATATATTAAACTTTTCTACTAAATAGTTCCACATTTCATCTCTGTGTGTGCAGTACATAGGCATGTTAAACGGACATTCGTTCTTTTCTCTGACGGGAATTGCCTGTCTTAAATAAGGCGAATCAATAAGAGTTCTTAAATACCGCTCGTTATCCTGTCTTTTTTTAATCATAGGCGGAACACTGTTGCATTTATATATAAACTCAGTAAAATCATTCATAAGAAAAATTTCGCCGTTATCGGCATAATTATCCAGCTGTTTTTCAACCTGAGCAAATAAATCCGCTATTTCACTAACAGGAAAATCAAGCATATCTTTAATAACCATAGCTTTAAGTATCTGCGGATAAAGTTTATCACATTGTTTGCTGTCTTTAACAAGACCTCTTAAATCTATTGTAGACAAAGAATTGTCTGAGTAAATTACTCCGCCGTCAGGTACAGGAAACCATTTTCTTATCGATGATAAAGCATAATCTCCTACTTTGAGCTCACCGGAAAAAAGGCTTTGAGTATTATCCTCAATTACTATTAGATTATATTCCTTTTTAATTTTGTTTATTTTCTCTGCGGCTTCGTCACTTAAAAAGTGTCCAAAATAATTTGTTATGTAGATAGCTCCTGTATTTTTTGTAATTTTACTTTCCAAATCGTCAAAATCAATTGTAAAGTCATCGTTTACGGCATAAAAAACAGGTTTTACGCCTTCAGTAAAGCCGTAAATAACCGAAAAACACGAAAAAGCCGGCGCAAGTATCTCTTTGTTTTTAATAAGCTGGCAAAGTATTTTAATACAGCTTCTTCCGCTGTCAAGAAATATACAGTTATACCCTCTAAGGTAATCAAAAACCGTATACTCTTTAAGACTTAAATTGCGCACTTCAATATTAAAGTCATAGCCCATTGTACGCATATTAAACCGCCTCCTGTTAAAAAACACTTTATCTTTAGTAACTAAATATATAAAAACCACATATAGGTTTTATATATTTTAAAATTATAGTAAAATATATATAAATAAGTATATCACTTTCCATGTATTAGTCAACAAATATAACAAATTTTATATTTATATAAATAATTAAAACTCAAAAACAATTTAAATTTAAACAAATTAGCAATAACCGCTTTTTAAATAAAGGTTATGGCTGATATTTGTGTCATTAGTTATTACCGGAATTACTATCGAATTTATATCCAAGCTTTTCCAATTCTTGATTAACAGATTCAATTGCTTCATCGAAATCATCAAAATTTATATACGAGCCGCCGTTTATTGCAGCATCATATATAATTTTATATTCATTAAATAGTACTTGCATTTTATCTTTAAGTGCATTTATATTCTCATCTGTTTTTTTCAGTAGTTTAAGCTGCTCATACATTTCATCAACTTGCTCAAACCTGTTTTTTTCTTCCGCAATTTCTTCCGCAAAAATAGAATTTCCATAATCTTTGAGCACATCCATACCCCAATAATATCCATTTTCCACATATATAGATGAAATATTATTAGAAAAAGAAATTGAATCAATATTAATTCTGCTCTCACTAATCTCGCTGCATATTTCAGCCGAATATTCTATATACCGATTGGTATTTTCCGAAACTTTCCTATTTTCCAAATAAAAATATCCAGCTATACTTACAATTATAACTGCTGTAACAGTTAGAATAATAATTTTAAAAATACTTTGCTTATTATTTTTTGATCCTTTGTTTTCAATATCCAGCACACAGTTATCATTGTTATTTAAATCCATAATAAATACTCCCCCTGTAAAGTTTAAATTTACTATTAGTATAACACCTTGCAGCATATAATTCAACTAATAGCATAAAATATTTACACCAAATGTTTTGTTAATTCCAGTAAAATATTTCTAAAAAACTAAGGTGGTGTATACATGGAAGATATAGATGATATGAACGAAAAAATAGGAGATAAAATAAAAAAATATCGTACATCTATTAAAATGACACAAGCAGAATTTGCTGAGCGCTTGGGTGTAACCGGCTCATCTATTTCTGCTTATGAAAACGGAACAAGACAACCATCTTATTTTATATTGGTAAAAATAGCAAATGTTTTAGGAGTTACAACTGACAGCTTATTAGGCAGAGATAAATGTATTGAAAAAACAATAAATGTATCCGGCTTAACTAATACTCAAATCAACACAATTAAAGATATAGTTAATACCTATACTGATTATAATAAAATGCTCAATTTGTTATCAGAGAGCGGAAAAAACCAATTATAAACAAAAATAATAATTCTTTTCTGCATAAAAAAGCCATAACCTTAGTTATGGCTTTTTTGTTATATATTAATTTATAATCAAATTCCCGCTGCTGTATCCTGTTTATACATATATTCAATAAGCTCAACAAGCTTTGCTGAGTAACCCCATTCATTGTCATACCAAGCAATTAACTTAACAAAGTTTGAATCAAGCATAACACCTGCTTTTTCATCAAAAATACATGTATTTGTTTCTCCTCTCATATCAGATGAAACAACATCATCATTTGTATAATCAATAATTCCTTTCATATATGTTTCAGAAGCTTCTTTAACAGCTTTGCATATTTCTTCATATGTAGTATCTACAGAAAGTCTTGCTGTAAGGTCAACAACAGAAACATCATTAGCAGGTACTCTAAAAGACATACCTGTAATCTTGCCTGCAAGCTCAGGAATTACCTCTGCACATGCTTTAGCCGCACCTGTTGTTGAAGGTATTATATTGTTAAATACGCTTCTGCCCGTTCTTCTGTCTCTTCCGGCTCTGGCATCAACGGCTTTTTGTTTAGCAGTAGCTGAATGTATTGTTGACATAAGAGCCTGCTCAATGCCAAATTTATCCTGAATAACTTTTGTAAGAGGAGCAAGGCAGTTGGTTGTACAGGATGCGTTTGAAACTACTTTATATTCAGGTTTATAATTTGTATGATTTACGCCCATAACAAATGTAGGTGTAACTTTATCTTTAGAAGGCGCTGAAATTATTACTTTTTTAGCTCCGCCGTTAATATGTACATATGCTTTTTCTGTTGTATTGTAAACACCAGTTGACTCAATTACATATTCTGCTCCGCATTTAGTCCAGTCTATATTGGCTGCATCGCTTTCAGAATAAACCATTATCTTTTTACCGTTAGCAATAATTCCGTCCTCAGCCGGCTCAAGTTTACCGTTAAATCTGCCAAAAACAGAGTCATACTTAATCATATAAATCATGTCCTCAACATTGGCGTTTCTAAGGTTTATGCCGCAAAGCTGAAATTCTTCAGGTCTTTCCATAAGTATTCTGAAAACAACCCTTCCTATTCTTCCGAAACCATTAATGCCAACTTTAATAGCCATTTAAAAAACTTCCCTTCTCAGTAGTAATTTTACGATATAAACTTTACATGTTTACTATACAAAATAACATTATTTATGTCAATACAAAAGCCGACTTTTCATAATAAAAATTAGTTTCAATAACAACAAATTTAATTTATATTCTACATTTTATGATATTTTATAATATTGATACACAATATGAGTTGGTAATCCTTTGATTTTTTATCAAAATACATAACATTACATATTTTATAGATAATTTAAAAATCAATACAAATCTTCTAATATAAACACTTGCTCAAAAATTTACCTTAAAAATTTATACGTAATTTTTTAACCACAATACACAGCTTTATATCATGTATTAAAAACGTATTTTTTTTTCTATTTGAATTAAATCAAAGTTGATACCTCCCTGCTTGTTTTAAAAATTAAAAACTATATAAATCCTTGCTTTTAAATAAATTTACTAAGCAATTAATATATAGTATGCTTTTATTAAGTCATTAATTAAATGTATTGTTTGATGGAATAAAAATACCGTATATCTGTTTTAAGAAAAGACTTTTCTGACTAAAAGTTAAAAGCTTCCTGTTAAAATTTTATATTCCATAGGAATGTTAATTAAAAATTACTTATAATTATTGTATGTATTTCAGCAGCAGCGGCCTTATATTCATATCACAGCCTGAACAGCATTAATCCTAAAGAAAAATTATTATGCTAAACAACAAGCTATATTATGGCACAGATAAAACCGGTTCAATGGGAGATTCTGGATGTGTTGATGGCTAAATAACATCGTCTGTAGAAAAAAACGAATTGCCATCAAAAAATACTCAGTCAAACTTTAGTGAAATTGGCGTCCCTTTTACAAAAGACTTTGGTAATGGTGCAATTATGGTTTACACAGACAACAGTTGGTACTGGTTTTACAGCAATTAATATCCAGACTTATTAATCTTAAACATAAAAAACCTCCAATTAACCATTATAATTAATCAAAAGGAGGTTTTTAATTTTATTAAATATATCTAAATTCAATAAAGCTCTTTCTATTAAAATTTATTTACTGCTTCCTTTTAACAGGCGTTCTGTTTCCGTTTTCATCAACAAATTCTATTCTTTCTATCTGTGCCCGTACTCTTTTTCTGAAGTCTGCCAGGTATTCTTTTCTGAGTATATCACGCTCAGCTTTTTCTTCTTCTGTAAGTCCCTCTGTTTTGGCTTTTTTAGCCAGTTCATTTATTCTTGCAAGTCTTTTTGATTCTTCCTGCGGCATTTTAAATACCTCCTGATATATTTTACTTTAAAAATTACATATTTAAGTTTATAATAGATTTATAAAACTAAAGGGTGGTGGTTTTAATGGATACGTCAGTTGCAGTTTTTGGAATATCAGAACTATTTTCTACATTGGTAAAAGCAGCCTTTATTATTGTTTTAATTTTAATAGTTAATAAGTTTATGAACAACAACCCTAATGCAAAAAAATATCAATACGGAAAACGTACTCAGCAAAAAAACAGCTCTTTCGGCTGGGATAAGCCAAAAAGAAAATCTATTTTCAGCATCTTCAGCCGCAGCAAAGAAGTTAACTGTGATTTGGATGAGCGCATTTTCGGTCCTAAAAACCAACATAAAGATTTATTTTAAACGCAAAAAACTGCTGACAGGCCTTAAAAACCTGCGGCAGTTTTTTAGTCTAAAAACTCAAAACCTTTATAGTATTTAAAATATACTTTTCCAAGAATTTTATCTTCTTCAACAAATTTATTTACCCAAAATCTTGAGTCAAGGGAATCATTGCGGTTATCACCCATCATAAAATAGCAGCCTTCAGGCACAACATACGGCCCGTAATCACCAACAGGTGTTTCTTTAACAAAATCATCATTAAGCGGTTCCTCAGAACCGTTTATATATACCTTTCCGTCACGTATCTCAACAGTTTCTCCTGGAAGGCCAATTACCCTTTTTACATAAAGCACAGACTCATCATCCGGATATTTAAATACAGCAATATCACCTCTTTCAGGATGAGAAAAATAATACGTAAGCCTTAAAGCTATAATCCTGTCCCCAGGCATAATAGTGTTTTCCATAGAACCCGTTGGCACTGTAGCATTAACTATTACAAAAGAATTAATAGCTACTGCAATAAGAACAGCAAGGACTATGGTTTTAATCCAGCTTATAATTTCTCGTCCTACCGAGTTTTTTTGTTTCGGTTGTTTATCTTCATACATAATATCAAGCTTATTCCTTTTCTTCCTTATTGTCTGTTTCTTCCTGACTGTCAGTTTCAAAGTCTGATACAGGCACAATATTTACATCTTTTTCAAAATCATCATCACTTATCTCATCTTCTGCGTCAGAGGCTTTCTTTTTAATAACAAATCTATTTGTTATCTCTGTTGCTTTCTCTGAAAATCTTTTAACCTTAGGCGCTGTATCATCAACAGCTTTTTTAACAACCGGTTTTGCATCGTCAATCATTTTTTCAGCTCTTTCAGCAGCTATTTTGGCAAAAGAACTTATATTTTCCCCTGCTTTGGATAAAACTGATTCAACTTTATCATTAACAGCTGTTTCACTCATGGCTTTTAGAAGTCTTTCAGCTTCATCAACAGTAATAATACCTTTTTCAATCATAGATAAAACCGCAAGTCTTTCTTCTTTCATATATATCCCTCCTGATATCTATCTTTTCAGTCCGGTTATTGTTTTTAATGTTTCCGCAATAACTGAACTAAAATCCATATTCATTTTTATCCTTAAAACAAACAGTACAGCAAGAATTAAAAACAAAACCATAACAGAAGCACGTTTTGCAAGGCGCTTAGTAATTCTCTTTTTGCGTCTGCCGGTTTCCTTAAATAAAACTTTCGGCGAAACATACATACCGCCTAATACGCCTTTTCTCACTTGAGTTATAATCCTTTTTTCATTCCGCAGAAGAAAAAAAGCTCTTTTATCAGCATAAAAAAAATAATCTATGCCATTTTGCACACCTTTTATTCCGCGCACTTTTATTATACCATTTTTTCTCACAGGCGAACACTTAATTATAATAAATTTTTGACTCTGAGAAAAATATCTGTCTATAGCAGTAAATACTACAGGAACAGAAAACACTGCACAAAAAACAGCTAATGCCAATGCAATAAAAACCGAGTTTTTTGCTATAAAATCTTCTGCAAAAAAGCTTATATAGCCTTGAGATGCGCATTGATAAAAATAGTAAAAAAGTATAATAGCCTGTGCTAAAAAAACTGCTGTGCGGCTAATTTTATATTTATTTTCAGCAGGTTTATACCACAATGCTGTATTAAAAAGAGAATATGCGGTTAAAAAAGCCATTACAAAGCTTATTATTACTACTATTCCGTTTATGTTGTTTTTATTAGTATTAATATAAGCCATTCCTATAACAGGAATTGTCCAAAAGAGTATAAAAAGATATTTTTTTCTGCCTGTAAAAGAAGCGCTGAAAACAGCGTAAAAACTAAGTAAAATTGAAATTAAACCCAAAAACGCCATTTTCAGCCCCCCTATTTATAAAAATTAAATACCTCTGTATATTTCTGGCCTGAACACTCCGGCTTTTTCAGCCTTGTCTATCTGCTCAAGCATTTTTTTATTATCTTTATTAAACGTACCCTTTAAAGGAACATAGTTAGAAGCATGGTTTGCCCTAAATACAGTACCTTCTGAGTCCACATTTTCTATGAATATTTTAAGCTCCTGCATTACTTCTACTGGACCTAAAAGCTGAAATTTGCCAGCTTGATAGTCGTTATAAAGCTCTGTGCCAGGCTCTACCATAAGAGTGAGGAAACCTACATATTCCGGCTTTATAGTGCTTATAAGCTTTGCGGAATTTATGGCATGCTCCGTAAGTCTTTCTTTGCCTCCCAGACCGGATATAAGAGTGATGGAAACAATCATTCCAGCTTTTTTAAGCTTTAAACCGGCAGAAGCTATTTCATCAGAAGTAACGCCTTTTTTCACATCTCTTAAAACAATATCATCTCCGCTTTCAGCACCCATATAAATCATGTCAAGACCAGCTGCTTTAAGCTTGGCAAGTTCTTCATCTGTTTTCATGTTTACATCAGCAGGCGCACCATAGGCTGAAATTCTTTCGCACTCAGGATACAGCTCATGTATCTTTTCAAGTATATAAAGCAAATCCTCTGTTTTTACAATAAGAGCATCCCCATCAGCAAGGAAAATTCTTCTTACTTTATAATCACGGTAATATTCTCTTGCATCTTTTAAATCAGCTACAACCTCGTCAAGCTTACGCACTCTAAACTGTTTATCTTTAAACATGGCACAAAAAGTACACTTGTTTCTTGCGCATCCTATTGTAAGCTGTATTATAAGGCTGCCAGCCTCACTTGGCGGCCTGTAAACTGCACCTTCATATCTCATATTTCATTTCTCCTCAATAATAATATAGTCAGCATATATTATAAAATTTAATTACTCTTTTATCAAGGCCAAATTAATTAAACATATAAAAAGAGCCGGCATAAACCAGCTCTTTAAAATAAGTATTAAATTGTTTCGGCGTAAATTCTGTCAACAACATGCTCATCATTAAATTCCACAACTACATTATAATCATTCTCGTAAAGATAATACAGACTGTAGAACTCTCTGAATGTGTACTCCTGGCTTGTACCGTCAATTCTTATTCTAAGTTCTTCATCCTCATCTTCTATTATATTATAGTCTTTAGTTTCGGTTTTACCCTGAACTGATATTACACCATTTTTAATATCTACTACCTTGCCTTCTGCCTCAGCTACATTAGCTGTAATAATATTCGCAAAGCCGTCTACTACAACTACATCAGCCTTTAATACCTCTCCGTTTTGAACATGCTTTAAAATATCCGAAGCTGAAGCCTTCTCTCCGTTAATTGTTATTTCCGATTTATCAGAGTATTCTACGGTATCGTACCTTATATCGAACTGGTCTTTTTCAACATTTTTAAGTGTTCCAGTTAATACATCATAGTCATCAAAATCTACATATACTGTTATTTTATACGCCTCATCGTCTTTGTTTAAAGAAAGCTTAACTTCCGTTGTATCTTTCTGGTATATTCCCTTTAAATCCTCAAGACTTTCTACTCCGCCTGTACCGAATTTAACGTCAACATCATCAGCTATAGCATATTTTTTAACAATTCCGGCCTCTGTTGTTATCTCTATATAATAATCTGAAAGACTTGAAATGCTTCCGTAAAGATTATCTATAGTTTCAACTTCAAGTTTTGTAACCAGTTTTTGTTTATTAAGAGCAACCTTGCCTGTAAGACCTATATCCTCATCATCTAAAAGTCTTATCACCTTAGATACAGTACTTTCTTCGCCGTCTACCAAAACAAAAACTTCATCTGAAAGAGTATAGCTTTCTGTTGAACCGCTTTCTGTATAAAATACAGCCTTTTCAGTTGTAACATTTTTAATAGCTCCGCTTACTGTGCCTCCTTCTGAAGGAATGGCAACCAATACATATGTAAGCTCATTATCGTCATCTGTCTCGGCAGTAACATTGAGAGAGCTATATTCGTCAAATATATCTCTTAATTCGGCTATATTCTTTTTCTCGCCTTCAAAATAAAACTTGCATTCGTTACTCCAGTTATATACTTTTTTGCTTCCGCCATTTCTTTTAATGGTAATGTCATTTTTTGAAATATCTGTTATTGTACCAACAACAGTATTTTCCTCACCTATTACAGCTACATTTGAAGCAAGTCCACTGTCATTTACCGTTACAGCAACATCGCATTGAACTCCGTTTTCTATAACTTTTGAAACATCTTTATATGAAACTGGTTTGGCATTTAATGTTATAAGAGCCTGAGAAGCAAGCATGTATTCATTTATCGCTCCTGAAGGAAGTTCAACAATAACTTTGTCTGAAAGCATATTAACAAGGCTTCCTGATATTTCGCTGCTCTGCTCGCCAGCCTGTGCTCCAGTACCTTTAGCAGTAACAACAGCCAAAAGTACTTCATCATCTTTGGACACAATAGTTACTTTATCCCCGTTTTCAATATCCATAAAGCTGTAATCCTGACTGTTTAAAGAAGCCGGTGTGTTTTCGTCGCCTATAAACACTTTTGCTGTTTCTGAACCGTCAACTTTAACAGTAATATTCTTTTTATTACTGCCTGATGAAATACCCATTACAGTACCTGTAACAGTCTCCATTCCTTCATCAGCCGCTTTGCCGTTAAGCACATTATAAGTTTTAGTAACAATAACAGCCATTTCAGCTCTGTTTATGTAATTCTGAGGATTAAAGTTAGAGTTTTCATCACCCATAAGTATGCTGTTTTGAGCTAAAAGAGCTACATATTTCAGAGAATCTTCATCTATTTTGTCTTTATCGTTAAATGCAGCATCTGAAATATCTTCTGCTGCATTTATCTTTTCCAAAACTCTGCCGAATACAACAGCCACATCTTCTCTTGTTGCATAAACATTGTCAGATGAGTTGGAAAACTCTTTAAGCTCGTCCTGCAGAACTATTTTATTTTCAAGGCAATAGGCAGTAGCTTCATATGCCCACTGAGGAACATCGCAGTCAGACATTGTTTTTTCCCATTTTTTTGTAATTTCATCAGAAGGCTTTGCCTCATTTGTTTCCTTTAAAAGGTTATATGCCAGCTGCTCAGTTTCAAAAAATGTAACTTTGTCTTTGGCTCTGAATAAATATGTACCATCGGAATTTTCCTGTCCGACTATTAATCCCAATTCAGCTGCCTGTGATATATATACTTTAGCTGTTTCCCATGGAACATCATTATAATCTGAAAACTTAATATCAGCCATAGCCGGCACAGTTAAAGATGCACATAATGCCACAGCCAGAAGTGAAACGCATTTCTTTTTCATAATTTATCCCTCCTTAAAAATACAAATAAGCATAATTATGTTTATTTAAATTTTACCACACCCAATAAAAAAATAACAGCATATTGGAATAAAATAATATTAATTTCATAAACCGCAGACAATATTAAAAGCCAAGCAATTATTTTAACTCTGTTAACTGCAGAAATAATTTAAATTCAAATAATTACCACATATCCTGAGTAAAATCGTCAATTACATCTTCGGCTTTATTCATCAATTTTTTGCCTTTGCGCATTACTCTTTTTCTGTCGGAATTACTCATACACATCAAAGTATAGCCTGCCGCTGCTATAGCCGAACCCATTACAAGACCTGACATAAATTTGTTCATAAAAAAACCTCCCTTAAAACTGTCTGCGGCAGATTTAGTATTTAACATTACAGTTTTTTTATACTGTAAAAAACGCCCTTAAAGCTTGAACTTTTAAAGGCGTTTTAATCTTAAATTTTTATTTCTGACAAAGAATAAAGGGAAAATATGTAAACATCATCAATATCGCATTTTAAAGCCTTCTGTGCCGCCTGTTTATAAAGATTCAGCTGAACAGAGTATTTTTCTTTAAGAAACTCTTCCTCTCCGGGAGCTGTATAATCAGTTTTATAATCTACAAGCACAAATTTGTCATTTTCTTTAAACAGACAGTCAATCATTCCGTGAACAAGTATCTTTTCTTCAATACCAATATATTTTTCACCACCAAATATTTCATAAGGCGTTAACTCCATTGCAAAAGGCTTTTCTTTATAAACCAAATCACTTTTTAAAATGCGTTTATATAAACTGCTTTGTGTAAAGCCGTAAATACTGTTTACATTAACACTGTTTCCTTCTTTTTCCGTAATTACACCTTTTGAAATCAAAATCCTGATAAGCTTATTTATGTCTTCTTTTGTGTAATTCAAGCTAAAATCCATGTTTTCAAGTACACTGTGAACCGCAGTTCCTTTCTGCGACGGAGTTAATCTTCCTTCTTCCTTTAAAAATCCAGGTTTTTCAAAGCGTGTGTAGTTATAAAGCCTGATATCTTTATAATCCGTCCGCATGTTTTCCATAAGCCTTTTAACCTCGGAAACATATAAATTAGCAGGGAATTTTGGTTTAGCAGAATTAATTTTTCCTATTCTTTCTTCATCGATAATAAAAGACTCCTCATATTTCAATTGGTCAGATGACAATTTATCATACTCCTCAGCTGCCTTGCTTTTAGGTATAACATTTATCCGCCACTCTGACTTATCATTGTATAAATAACTGTTAACACAATTTCCTGTTAAACCTTCAAAAGCACTTGCGCACCTGTGTCTTGCCAGGCATGAGCATATCCAGTCTAAAAAACAATTTGACTTTACAATGGTGTAATAAGGCAGTGCTCTTTCACTGTTTAAAGCATTAAGCGACCATGAAGCAATTTTTCTGCTTATGCTATTAACTGAGCCTGTAATAAAAAGCTTTTCTTTTGCTCTTGTCATGGCAACATAAAGCACTCTCATTTCTTCCGCTGTACTTTCTCTTTTAAGCATGTCAGATACTATGTTTTTTGATACAGACGGATACTGCACTCTTTTTTCCAAATCAGTATAATCGCATACAATACCTGCATTTGTATGGAAAAGAACCTTTGATGTTAAATCATTTTTATTAAAACTTCCTCCGGTTCCGCATAAAAAAACAACCGGAAACTCAAGGCCTTTGCTTTTATGTACCGTCATAATGCGTACAACATCTGCTTTTTCGCCTGTTATTTTAGCTCCGCCAAAGTCAGAGCCGCTGCTTTGAAGCCTTTGTACATATCTAATAAAGTTAAAAAGTCCTTTGAAATTATTCTTTTCAAGCTCATGGGCTTTTTCTATAAGCATAATTAAATTAGCCTGCTTTAGTTCTCCGCCTTTTAATGCACCTACATAATCATAATAACCTGTTTTGTTAAATATATCCCAAATAATATCGCCTACAGACTTAAAAGGCGCACCCTGTTTCCATTCTTTCAAGTCATTATAAAATTTTTGTATTTTTAATTTAAGCTCATTTCCGCTTCCGTTTACGGCATAGCTTTCGGCAGCTTCATAAAAACTCAAACAGTCAGACTCCATGCGTATTTTAAGCAGTTCGTCATCTGTTACGCCATAATACGGCAGTTTAAGACCTGCCGCAAGAGGTATGTCCTGTTTGGAGTTGTCAATAACGCTTAAAATGCTTAATATATCTGAAATTTCTTTTCTTTCAAAATATTTTTCGGCATTATCCATATAATACGGTATCATCTGAGCGTCGAGAGCTTCCCGTGCTGACTGCCCACAGTTTTTTATCTTTCTGGTTATAATGGCTATATCAGAATACTTTACAGGCCGCTTTGTACCGCTTTTAATATCATAAACTTCAAAACCGCTGTCTATAAGTTCACGAATTTTTTTTGCGGCAAAGTTCATTTCTGCCTGAGATGAAGTTATATCATCAATCTCCTCGTCGGCAGTTTCCGCACTCTTTTCTATAATATCAACTTCAACAGCCATATCGGCATTTTCAGGATATTCAGCTCCCGGATAAAGATATGATTCTTCAGTATAATCCATTTCTCCAGCCTGTTTTGTCATTATCTGGCTGAAAATAAAGTTTGCGGCGTAAAGCACTTCCTTCCGGCTTCTGAAATTTTTAAATAAATCTATTTTTATCTGATTTCCGGTTTCTTTAAAATTATTATATTTTTCAAGAAATATCCCCGGCTCAGCCTGGCGGAAACGGTATATGCTCTGCTTAACATCACCAACCATAAATCTGTTGTTGGCATTGTTCCCTTTACCGCTTAAAGCATAAAGTATCATTTCCTGAACAGGATTGCTGTCCTGATACTCGTCGGTCATAATCTCGTAGTACTTCTTTTGAAGGCCTATTGCTTCAGGGGAAGGAAAAAATTTGCCGTCTTTTTCTTCTATTAATATTTTAAGTGCAAAATGCTCTAAGTCGTTAAAATCCGCTATATTTCTTTCACGCTTTGCCTGAGCATACTTTTCAGAAAAGTCCTTTATTATGCCGCATAAACTGTTAACAACCCTGCCGGTTTTTAAAATAGTATTAATCTCACTCTTATAATCCGTAAAGAAAAACTTTTCTTTTAAATCACCTATGCTGTCTTTAACTGTTTCTCTTAACCCTTTAATAGTTTCAGCCAAAATCTTATCGTCGTTTTTGCCGGCTCTGCCAATGGACCCGAATGAAAAAGATGATATGCACCTGCTTAATGTATTAAAATCCTCACCGGCAGATTTTTTCAGTTCTATAAGATTTGTTAAATCTACCGAAAGAGACTTTGCATATGAATCTGGACCTCCATTATTGGTCAAATCAAGAGCTTTTTCTGTATACTTTATACATTCGTCAGATTCAAACTCACATCTGTTTTTAATATACTCACCCCAGAAAGTTTTTCCGAAATCATCTTCTTTATCAAAATTATACTTTTCACATGCGCCATCAAGAAATTTTTCAGGAAAAGGCATACTTTGTATAAACGAATGAGCCGAAAGAATAATATCCTTTAATCCACTGTCTGAAAGGCTCTGGCCAAATGTTTCCACAAGCATAAGAAAATCCATATTTTCTTCACTGCCGTATTTTTCCTCAAAAAACTCGTCTAAAACAGTGCTTTTTATAAGCTCACATTCATTTTCATCGGCAATTCTGAAGTCGGGGTCAATATTAAGCTTTGTATAGTTTTCACGCACAATTTTCATACAGAAAGAATGGATGGTTGTTATATCGGCATGGTTTATAAGGGCTATCTGCCTTGATATATGTTCATCGGCTCCTTTCTCAACAGCTTCTGCAAGAGCCTTTGATATTCTCTCACGCATTTCGGAAGCTGCGGCGCTTGTAAAAGTAACAACAAGCAGGTTGTCAATATCAACCGGTGTTTGCTTATCCGTTATAATTTTTATAATTCTTTCAACAAGAACTGCTGTTTTACCGCTTCCAGCTGATGCCGAAACTATAATATCAGAATTTCTTGTAAATATGGCTTTTTTCTGTTCTTCAGTAAAGACCGTTCCCATTTTTTACGCCCCCGCCGCTTGATTTAAACTTGACAGCTTAATTCTTCTGTTAATTGAAATATATTCTGAAAAATATTTAAGAAATGTTTTAAAAGAATTATAGCAGAAGTTCTCTAAAAAGGCTATGGCGAATATATTTGTTTCTTCTCGTCCAAACATATATTTAAGTGCTGTTTTTGAAAAAGCGTCTGGGAACTGCTTTGGAAAAGACATGCGGTATTTATACAGTATCTCAAAAAGCTTTTTCTCACTTTCTTCCAGCTCATAAACTTTATAAAAGCATACACTGACCACATAAAAATCAAGTTTATCGCGTTTTTTAGCCAGCATTTGTATTGTGTGGTGCATTGCCATAATTTTGAAAAACCTGCGTTTTCTCTCATTATCCATATACGGCATATATTTATTAAATACATTACTCCTGCAGTAAGTGCCACAAAAGCTCTCCTGAGCGTCTATTGCCGCAAATTCCGCCATAAGCGCATAAAAAGCACTGCAAAAGCTGTTTGAAAGCTCAGCTGATTTTTTTACATAATCTTCCCTTATTTTATCCATTTCCTCCATAAACCTGAGTTTTTCCTCTGTGCCATGGCTTAAAATTTTCATTGCCCAAAACACCTCCAATAAAATTTTAAACCATAGCATTACTTCAAAACAAAGGGTTTCGTGCACAAAATTATTGCAAAAAATACTTTAAAGGAACAAAAAAAGACTCCCGCAATTAAAACACGGAAGTCTTTTAATTTAAATTTCTCCTCTTGTATTAAATTTTTTAAGATTGCCCTCTTTAAGCTCTCTTTTAGCCAATTCCGAAAATATATCGTCCCAAGTAATACCCTGTTCTTCCATAAGAACTGAAATATGATACATTAAATCGCAAATTTCGTATACAGTTTCGCTTTTTACACCGTTTTTAGCCGCTATAACTGTTTCGGTACACTCCTCACCTACTTTTTTAAGAATTTTATCAATACCTTTTTCTATAAGGTAATTTGTATAAGAGCCTTCCTTTGGGTTCTTTTTTCTGTCCTCTATTACTTCGTAAAGTGCATATAAAACTTTGGAATAATCCATTAAAGTACCTCTTTTCCGTTAACATCTCTGTAAAAACAGCTTCTTTTGCCTGTGTGGCATGCCGCGCCTATCTGGTCAACCTTAATTAAAAGCGCGTCGCTGTCACAATCGAAATATATTTCCTTAACTATCTGAAAATGCCCCGATGTATCGCCTTTATGCCAAAGCTCCTGTCTGCTGCGTGAGTAATAATAGCAAGTGCCTTCCTTTACAGTGCGCTCAACAGCTTCTTTATTGGCATAAGCCAGCATTAAAACCTGATTGTTTTTATAGTCCTGAGCAATTACAGGTATAAGTCCCTTTTCGTCATATTTTAAATTATCCGCAAAACCCATTGTTTTCTCCTTACAGCCTTACTGGCACATTTCTTTCTTTTAAATATTTCTTTAAATCAACAATTTCCATTTCTCTAAAATGGAAAAGGCTTGCTGCAAGTGCCGCGTCTGCTCCGCCTTCTGTTAATGCGTCATAAAAATGCTCCATTTTACCTGCTCCGCCTGAAGCTATAACAGGTATTCCCACAGCGTCGGATACAGCCTTTGTAAGTTCTAAATCATATCCGTTTTTAACTCCGTCGCAGTCCATACTTGTAAGAAGTATCTCTCCAGCGCCTCTGTCATATGCTTCTTTTGCCCATAAAACAGCGTCTTTGCCAGTATTAACACGGCCTCCGTTTAAATACACATCAAATCCACCGCCTTGACGTCTTTTGGCATCTATGGCAACTACAACACACTGGCTGCCAAATCTGCGGGCTGCCTCGTTAATAAGCTCCGGTCTTTTTAAGGCCGCCGAATTAACAGAAATTTTATCAGCTCCGGCTGAAAGTATTTTTCTAAAGTCATCTATGCTTCTAATGCCGCCGCCTACGGTAAGGGGTATAAACACCTGCTCCGCTGTTTTGCTTACTACATCAAGCATTATATTTCTGTCATCGGCAGAAGCCGTAATATCAAGAAACACCAGCTCGTCTGCCATAGACTCGTTATAAAACTTAGCGGCTTCAACAGGGTCTCCGGCGTCTTTAAAGTTTACAAAATTAATGCCTTTAACAACCCTTCCGGCGTTTACATCAAGGCACGGTATAATTCTTTTAGTGTGCAATTAAAGCACCTCCAGTTTTATTTTTCAAAACGCTCAATTACCTCTTTTAAATCAAGAGCACCTTGGTAAAGGGCTTTGCCTATTATAACACCCTGAGCATTTATAGACTCAACGCCTTCCAAATCGCTCATTGTGCTTACTCCGCCGGAGGCTATAATATTAATACCGCTTTGCTCAACAAGCTCTTTTGTGCTTTCAATATTAGGTCCGGACATCATTCCGTCTTTTGAAATATCGGTATAAACTACTGTTTTAACACCAATTTCAGCCATTTTTTTGCAAAGCACTATTGCCGGCACATCACTTATTTTTTCCCAGCCGTCAGTAGCAACCATGCCCTTTGACGCATCTATGCCAACGGCTATTTTATCTCCGTAAATTTTAACAGCTTCTTTAACAAGCTCCGGGTTATTAACTGCCGCAGTACCTATTATAACACGGGAAACTCCGGCATCTATTCTCTGTTCTATATCACGCATTGAACGAATTCCACCGCCGGTTTGGACAGGTACATTAACTGCCGAAACTATTTTTTTAATAGCCTCTAAATTATAGCTGTTGCCTGTTCTTGCTCCGTCTAAGTCCACAACATGAATATATGTAGCTCCGGCTTCCTCCCAAATTTTAGCTCTTTGAACCGGGTCATCGCCGTAAGATGTTACATCGTCAAAACGGCCCTGTTTAAGCCTTACACATTGTCCGTTTTTTAAATCTATAGCAGGATAAATCTGCATAAAAATCACAGCCTTCCAAAATTATTAAGTATTTTAAGCCCTGTATCACCGCTTTTTTCAGGATGGAACTGAAGAGCAAAAACATTGTCTTTCTGCGCCGCCACCTGTATTTCTTCGCCGTAAAAGCAGGTAGCACTTACAACAGGTGCATTTGTTTTAAGCCTGTAGGAATGAACAAAATACACATAAGGCTCATTTCCCAAGCCTTCAAAAAGCGGGCTTCTCATTTTTATATCAAGGCTGTTCCAGCCTATCTGCGGTATTATCTGGTCTTTTGGAAGAAGAACTATTTCTCCCGGCATAAGACCAAGACCTGTATACTCTCCGTTTTCGTAGCTTTTATCAAACATCATCTGCATACCAAGACAAATACCCAAAAACGGCTTTTTCTCATCTACAATATGATATATAACTTTATCTATCTCTTTTTCCCGTAATGTGTTTATTGCATCACAAAATGCACCAACACCAGGAAGTACAACCTTATCGGCACCGGCTATTTTTTCAGGATTATCAGTAATTTGAGCATCAAAGCCTAAAAACTCAAAAGCCTTCTGCACGCTTCTTAAATTTCCCATGCCGTAGTCAATTATAGCTATCATATTACACCTCCAGCATGCCTTTTGTTGAAAGTACACCGTCTATTCTTTCATCAATAGAAACAGCCATATCAAGAGCCTTGCCGAATGCCTTAAATATTCCCTCGGCTATATGGTGGCTGTTTTTGCCGTAAAACATTTTAATGTGCATATCTATGCCTGCATTGGCGCACACCGCCCTGAAAAATTCCTCCACCATTTCCATATCCATGTCGCCGCATTTTTGTGTTGGGAAAGTTACATCAAAATTAAGATACGGCCTTCCGGAAATATCCATTGAGCAAAGTATAAGGGCTTCGTCCATAGGCAGTATAAAAAATCCGTATCTTTTTATTCCGGCTTTATCTCCCAATGCTCTTGTAATGCATTTGCCCAGTACAATTCCCACATCTTCTATTGTGTGGTGGCAGTCAACTTCAACATCGCCTTTTGCGTCTACATCTAAATCTATAAAGCCATGCTTTGAAATGTGAGTAAGCATGTGGTCGAAAAAACCTATGCCTGTTGAAATATTGTTTTCCCCTGTTCCGTCAAGGTCTATTTTCATTTTAATTTTAGTCTCAAAAGTATCGCGCATTATTTCTGCGTTTCTCATTTTATTCCGCTCCTTTTCAGCTTTCTTTTCTTACTCTAACAGCATTAGCGTGAGCCGTAAGGCCTTCTGCCTTGGCAAAAGAAATAATATCATCGCTTAAAGTTAACAGAGCATCTTTGCTGAATGATATTATGCTTTACTTTTTAATAAAGTC
>CALWHR010000030.1 GCA_944380455.1 uncultured Clostridia bacterium | reverse complement strand
TGACCGAAAAAGTCCACCTCAAGCCCGGCATTTACCGAAACAAACTTATCATTTTTAGCTATGTTATAAGGGTCGTTTACATATTCCACCGGAAGCATTACAAGTGACGGGTTATTGTCTATATAATCGTAAACTCTCTTGCTTCCGAAACAGAATGTGCTTACGCTCTGTCTTTTATGGAATGTTTTTTTCTCATTTGTAACAGCACCGCACTCAATTAAATCCACCATTGCGTCTGAAAACATTTCTGTATGTATGCCCAAATCTTTTTTGCCGGAAAGAGCCTTGCCCAAAGCACCGGAAACACCGCCAATGCCTATTTGAATTGTAGCTTCATCAGGCACAAGAGGTGCTATTAAATCACCAATTTTATAATCGTTTTCACTTGGCTCTCCAACAGGAAGCTCAAATATAGGCTCGTCTTTTTCACAAAGAGCCTCTACCTGTGATATATGAATGAAATTCTGGCCGAAAGTACGGGGCATAAATTTATTAACTTCAACAAAAACATGTTTTGCGTTTCTTAACATTCCCAGTGTTTCGCCAAAGTAAGGACCTGTTGAAAAATATCCATGTTCATCCATAGGCGAAACAACCATAAGAAGTGCATCCAAATCATTTCTTAAATCGTAAATTTTAGGATAATCGGAATAATTGTAGCTGAAATAATCAAATCTGCCTTCCTGTCCGCCTTTTCGTGAGCCTGCGCCGAAAAACCACGACCTGAAATCGAACTTTCCTTCAAACTCAGGTTTAAGGTAATCCCTGCCGCCAAAAGTAAGAGTGCCATTTGTTTTTATTCCGCTTATTTCGCCTTTTTCAACTCTTTGGGCTATAGCGTTAACAATATCCACAGGTTCACCCATGCAAATAGGTGACGCGCAGTTGTAGCCGGATTTAATGCGCTCTGCTATCCCTTCTGCCGTTGTAAGGCGCTCTTTATACATTACGTCGAATTTACTCAAAAAAATGCCCCTCCTTTTTATATATATACATTAATTGCCATTAACATAACTATACCATGGAAGGGCATCACTTTGCTGGATTTTTTTGTATACAACAGCTTTTATTTATTATAAATCTATTATAAGCTCAACCGGACAGTGGTCAGAGCCCATAATGTCAGTGTGAATAACAGCATCTTTCATTTTATCTGCTATATCATCAGAAACAACAAAATAGTCAATACGCCATCCTGCGTTTTTCTCTCTTGCCTTAAATCTGTAGCTCCACCAAGAATAAATGCCTGTTTTATCAGGATAAAAATATCTGAAAGAGTCCACAAAACCGCTTTTTAAAAGCTCTGTAAACTTTTCTCTTTCTTCATAAGTAAAACCGGCTTTACCTATATTGGGCTTAGGATTTTTAAGGTCTATTTCTTCATGAGCCACATTAAGGTCACCGCAGAAAACAACAGGCTTAATGTTTTTAAGCTCTACAAGATAATCCCTCATGTCGTCTTCCCATTTTACTCTGTATTCAAGCCTTGCATTTTCCGCCTGAGAGTTAGGCACATAAGCTGTTACATAAAAGAAGTTTTCAAACTCCAGTGTAATAACTCTGCCTTCCTTGTCGTGCTCATCTATTCCTATGCCGTAAGTTACGTTTAACGGCTTAATTTTTGTAAAAACAGCCGTGCCGGAATAGCCTTTTTTCTCGGCATAGTTCCAATACTGATAATAACCCTCTGTTTTAAGGTCTATCTGGCCTTCCTGAAGTTTGGTTTCCTGAACAGAAAATATGTCGGCATCGGCTGAGTTAAAATAATCCATAAAGCCCTTGCCTACAGCTGCTCTAAGACCGTTTACGTTCCATGAAATAAATCTCATCAGTCAATACCTCCAACTTTTATAAGCTCAACTTTAGCCTCGTTAAGCATGTTTAACGAAAGCTCATCAGGATAATCCCCTTTATACACTATCTTTTTAATACCGGCGTTTATGGCCATTTTAGCACAAATCACACATGGCTGAAGTGTAACGTACATTGTAGCGCCTTGAGTACTTACTCCTATTTTAGCCGCCTGAATTATGGCGTTTTGTTCGGCATGGAGTGCCCTGCAAAGCTCGTGCCTTTCGCCTGAAGGAATTTTAAGCTCACTTCTAAGGCATGAACCCAAATCGCTGCAATGCTTTATTCCTTCCGGGGCACCGTTATAACCGGTAGTTATTATTCTGTTGTCCTTAACTATTAAAGCACCTACCTGCCTTCTTAAACATGTGGAGCGTGTTTTTACAATTTCGGCTATCTGCATAAAATATTCGTCCCAGCTTGCACGCATAAAAAATCCCTCCAAAAATCCGTCATTATTTTGCTTTTTGTTATTTTAACATACAACAACGGATTTTTTAAGGGAATTTTATAAATTGGCTTTATTTAATTATTCTGAACATTTGGAAGCACTATTCTTTCGCCTACATAAAGCTTGTCTATGTCAGTTATGGAGTTAATTTCCATTACGGAAGTTATCATCTCCGGTGAGCCATAGTAGTTATCACATATACTCCAAAGTGTATCCCCGTACTGTATTGTATAAATGGCAGCTGAATCAAGATTACTGTCTTTTTCAGTCTGTTCAGTTTCCTGTTCTTTAGCCTGCTGCTCTGCTGCACTTTCTTCTTTGCGCTTTTGTTCTTCTTCCTGAGCTTTAACGGCAAAAACCTGTTCAGCCGTGTTTTCTATCTGTGTGTTTATGCTTTCGTATGAATACTTAACATCGGTTATTTCCTTTTCAAGTGTCTGTATTCTGTCCATATTATTAACCATGTTAACACACATAAACACAAAAGCAGCACATATTGCACCGGTAAAAACAGTCATGGCGGCATATTTGCCGTTTTTTGACTTTCTTTTGCTGTCTTCTTTGGCATTTAGAACTTTTCGTATTCTGTCGGCAGCATCTATACGGTCTATTTTTTCAGTTTTTTCGGTTTTTTCATTTTCGGTATATTCCAAATCAGAATTTTCATCTGACTGCCTGTCCGCTTTTCGTATGCTTTCCGGTATTTCCTTTGGCTTTGAAATACTGTTATCCAGCATGTATTCCTGCATGGCTTCGTTTTTGTCGTAGTATATAAAATAACCCTTTACCGGTCTTAAAGACGTCATTTCGTCGTTATAAGCATAAAAGCATTCCTGTTTTTCCATAGGGTCTATTGTACAGAAAACCTGAAATTTGTTTTTAAAGCATTTTTTATGGAACACTTCGTCACGTGCCATCATAAAAATACCGAACTCCGGCTGAACATGGCACCAGCCAAGGACACTTAAGCCGTCGAAATACTTACGCATCTGTTCGTTTATATAAATCCATGACTCATCGGTAAATGTAAGGGCACCGTTTTCCTCGGCTGTATTTTTAGCCTGTATAACACCGCTTACTATAACTACATCACAGTCGTTTATGTATGTATGCTTTCCTGCCAAAACCATAAGCTTTTCTTTTGAGCCGCCTGTTTTGGCATATTGGTACATATATGTATATACGTAATCCTCAATGTATATTTTAAGCGTTTTGTCTATATTGCCCATTTGCTTTACATTAACAGGAAACGTAAATTCCTTTTGGCCCGGCGCTGTGCCGTTTTGTTCAAAATCCTGTTCCATGCTGCGTCCTCCCCTTTTTTAGCGGTATATTTAAAAATTTCGATTGCTGTAAAACTTTTGCGCCAATAAACGGCACCTGTCTTATACAGTAAAAGCCATTTAATTTGTCTTAAAAAAAATATACCACCTAAGACGGGGAGATTTTGTAGAAAGCTGTAAAGAACGCTCTTTTTTCAAACGCAAATTTCAGCAAAAAACACTTTTTTACATACTGTTTATAACCTTTTTATGCCTTCTTAACTTATTCTTTCAAACCTTTTTAATAACTTTTTTATAACCTTTTTATAGCCTTTTTTATAACATATTTCATAATGCCTTTGCAGCACTTTATATCTTTTTGATACATAAAAAACAGGCAAAGCAAGGGCTTCACCTGTTTTGGATATTATAAATTATTTAATTATATATTTATCTTTCTTTTCCGGTCTTGCATCAAGTTCTTTCTTCTTTTCGTCATAGCCCGGTCTGCCGAACATAGCATAAGTTGCATTTTTGCCTTCTTCAACTCCCGGCTGGTCAAAGGCATTTATGTTAAGAAGTTCACCTGCAAAGCCTGTTGCTACTTCAAACATGTATAAAAGCTCACCAAGTGTAAACTCGTTAACCTCAGGCAGTGTAATTGTAAGGCTCATTTTGCCTGCTTTGTAAAGAGCATATTCTGTAGCCATCTGCTCTGTCTGTATAAGTCTGTTTTGTGTAACACCGCCTAAAAAGCCAAGGCTTGGTATATCTCCGTAAATAGCAGGAATATCCATTGTTCTTCTGAATTTTTCAACGCCTAAAAGAACTATCATTTTATCAAAAGGTCCTTCTGTATAAAGCTGAACCTGTGAGTGCTGATCTGTAACGCCCAAAGCTTTAACAGGTGTTTGTCCGGCAAATATCTCGTTGTGCTCGTTATCGAACTTCTTTCCAAGAGATTCAGCCCAAAGCTGTGCAAACCAGTCGGAAATAAGCTTTAATGAGTCTGCATAAGGCATCATAACGGCGATATTTCTGCCTTTATTCATGGCTATATAGCTTAAAACTGCATACATATAAGCCGGATTTTTATAAATGTCATCATTTTTGCATATTTCGTCCATATATGCGGCGCCTTCAAGCATTTTTCTAATGTCTATTCCGCACATAGCAGCCGGAAGAAGGCCAACAGGTGTAAGCTCAGAGAACCTTCCGCCTACTCCAGAAGGGATAATAAATGTTTTGTATCCTTCTTCTTTGGCAATTTTAATAAGGTTGCCGTTTACCTTGTCTGTTGTACATACAATATGCTTAGCGGCTTCTTCCTTGCTTAATTTTTCAGAAAGCATTTCTTTAATTATCATAAACTGGCTCATTGTTTCGGAAGTGCTTCCGCTTTTTGAAATGCAGTTGAAAAGGCATTTTGTAACGTCTATCATGTCGAAAAAGTAAGAAAGTTTCTCAGGGTCTACGTTATCCATTACATAGAGCTTAGGAAAACCGTTTCTTTTTTCTCTTGGCAGTTCATTGTAATAAGGACTGTTTATAGCCTGCTGAACTGCCATAGGGCCTAAAGCTGAGCCGCCGATGCCAAGAACAACAAAAGCCTCAAAATCATCCTTAACACTGTTTACATAATTAATTATATCCTCAACAATTTCATTCTGGTTATACGGCAAATCCCGCCAGTCCATTTTGCCTAAAGCGCGTTTTTCAATCATAGCTTTATGAGCTGACTCAATTTTGCCTTTAAGTGCCTGTATGTCATCTTCTTTAATGCCTTTGTCGCCTATGAAGTCACTCATCATGTTGTTAAAATCAAATTTAATACCCATATTGCCCATTTCTAATTCCCCCTTATATTTTATGGAAGCCTGTAGAGGCTTTCAAATGTATAGCCTTGTGCTTTAAGCTCCTTTATGGCGCTGTCAAGAGCCTGTGTGTTAGACTCCGACACAGCATGAAGAAGCATTATACAGCCGTTATGGCTGTAGTTTATTATGTTGTTAAAAGCTGCCTCTTTGCCCGGCTGGTCATCGGTAACCCAATCCCTGTAGGCAAAGCTCCAAAATATGGTTTTATACCCTAACTCCTGTGTTTTTTCAAGTGTTCTAATGCTGTAAACACCTTCTGGCGGTCTGAAAAACGGTGGCATGCCCTGACCGGTAATTTCTTTAAAATACTCAGCGCAGCCATTTATTTCTTCCGCTATCTGCTCATCTGTTAAAGCTGTTAAATCCGGGTGAGTGACTGAATGATTGCCTACTACATGGCCTTCATTAACCATTCTTTTAACCAGTTCCGGTTCACTTTGAATGTAGCTTTTTGTTACAAAAAATGCCGCCGGTACATCATTTGCCTTTAAAGTATCAAGTATCTGGCTTGTACAGCCGTTTTCGTAGCCTTCATCAAATGTAAGATATATAACCTTACGGCTTACATCTCCTAAATAATAAGCATCGTATTGACTGATGTTTATATCCATCTGAGCGCTTGGCGGTGTTTTTGAAGTATTTCTTGAAAACCACCAGCTTTTTTTATCGTTATATCCAACAAGCGGACTGTTGCTTTCAGGTTGAGGTGGCATCAGAGCCTTAATAGCTTCATAATCAAACTCTATTTCCTGCTCTGTCTGCTGAGGTTGTTCAGATGTACTGCTCTTTAAAGTTTCCGTATCAAATACAGCAGTCTGACTTACTGCCAAAGCCGCTGAAACAAGATAAGCTGCAAAACGTGAAATCATAAAATCACTACCCTTCTGCCGATAATTATGTAAATTTAAATAAAATAACAGCAATAAAAACAGCATAAAAAACTTTTTATTTGGTTTATTTTTTATTATACCATTTTTTACATTTTATATAAAGCAGTTATCATATCTTTAATGCAACTTAATGTTATAAAATTCATCCAAAAACACCAAATTAAAATATTTGCAATAAAAACATAAAATAATTGTTAAATTATTGGACATATTTAAAGTTTTCCATAATTTCCATAAATAGACCTTGCATAATACACTTTTTTGATATAGAATAGAAAATAATAATTCAGTGGGAGGTGTAATTCCAATGGCATACAAAATTGATAGCAGCTGTATCGGATGTGGCGCTTGCGTAGGTGAGTGTCCAGTAGGCGCAATCAAAGAGGACGGCGGTGTATTCGTAATCGACGAAGCATCTTGCATCGACTGTGGTGCTTGTGCTGGTGCTTGTCCAGTTGGCGCTCCAAAACAGGCTTAATTGGAATTCCTGTTAAAGAGATACTTATTATAAAAAGAGAGCTGTAACAGCTCTCTTTTTTTATTCTATTATTAGCTGGATTAAGCTTGAGCTTTATAAATAAACATTTAACCGAAATTCAATACAAAAATTTCCGCAAAACAAAAAGTACCGCATAATTAAATATGCGGCATAAATTAAATTTAGAAGTTTTTCATCATATTTGCAAACTTTGTATACTGCCCCAGCCACATAAGGTCTACTGTGCCTGTTGGGCCGTTACGTTGTTTTGCTATTATAAGCTCTGCTTGATTTCGCTTTTCAGTATCTGGGAAATAATACTCATCCCTGTATAAAAACGCTACAACATCAGCATCCTGCTCTATAGCTCCTGACTCACGTAAATCCGAAAGCATAGGCCTGTGGTCTGTTCGGCTCTCGCAGGCACGGCTCAGCTGAGAAAGAGCTATAACAGGAGCGTTCATTTCACGCGCTATAGCCTTCAGCGCTCTTGAGATTTCAGATATCTCCTGCTGGCGCGAATCTGTTTTTGAGTCAGAGCTCATAAGCTGAAGGTAGTCTATTAATATTAAACCAACACCCTTTTCAAGTTTGAGTTTCCTGCACTTGGCACGTATATCCATAGGCGAAACGCCCGGTGTATCGTCTATATAAATATCAGCCTGAGAAAGCGGGCCTATTGCCTGTATAAGCTTTGGCCAGTCATCATCTGTAAGCTCACCTGTTCTTAATTTCTGGGCATCTATCATAGCCTCAGAACATAACATACGGTTTACCAGCTGTTCTTTCGACATTTCCAGTGAAAATATTGCTACAGGAACATTTGCTCTTATAGCGGCATTCTGTGCGATATTAAGGGCAAACGCCGTTTTCCCCATAGACGGCCTTGCGGCTATAAGTATTAAATCAGAAGGCTGAAGGCCGGCAGTTTTAGAATCAAAATCTGCAAAGCCCGAAGGCACGCCTGTAAGCTTGCCTTTGTTGCGGTATATATCCTCTATTTTTTCAAATGCAGAAACGGCTACATCTTTAATATGAAACACTCCGCTGGAGCTTCTGCCTTCCATTATATTAAATATACCCTGCTCCGCTTTATCCAGTATGTTGTTTACGCTTTCCTTTCCGTCAAAGCACTGCTGCGTTATCTCACCTGTTGTTTTAATCAGATTTCTTAAAACAGCCTTATCTTTAACTATTTTAGCGTAGTTCTTTACATTAACAGAACTTCCTACAGAAGATGCAACATTTCCCAAATAAGCAATGCCGCCTACCTGGTCAAAAACTCCCTTTTCATCAAGCTTGTTTTTAACAGTTATAATATCTATAGGCTCGCCCTTTGAAAAAAGCTCCAAAGCGGCCTCAAAAACCAGCCTGTTATCCGGCCGGTAAAAATCATCGGCTTTAAGTATTTCCATGGCAGTTGAAACAGCTTCTCTGTCAATAAACATAGAGCTTAAAACTGCCTGCTCCGCCTCAGCGTCATGGGGCGGTACTTTTTGGAAATATGAAATTGTATTATTATCTTCTTGCCCCATATATAACGCCTCCCTTTAAATTAAGCCTCGGAAATTATAACTTTAACCTCCGCTGTAACATCAGGGTGAAGCTTTATATTTACGTGTCTTGTGCCTACCATTTTAATCTGGTCGTTAAGCACTATTTTTTTCTTGTCAATTACAAGGCCTGTCTGCTGTTCAATGGCAGCTGCTATTTCTTTATTTGTTACAGAACCGAAAAGCTTGCCATTATCACCTGTTTTAACAGAAATTTTAATATCAAGCTTTGTAAGCTTTTCAGCAAGCTCTTTAGCGGCAGCAAGCTCTTCGGCTTTTCTTTTTTCTTCTGCCTTTTTCTGAAGCTTAATGCTGTTTAAATTATCATTTGTAGCCGCAACAGCCAACTTTTTAGGGAATAAAAAGTTATTTGCGTAACCGTCGCTGGCATTTACAATCTGTCCTTTTTTACCTGTTCCTTTTACATCTTCAAGAAGAATTACTTTCATTTTAATTTACCTCCGTTAAATACTCATCCACTGCCTTTTTAAGCAGTGCCTCTACTGTTTGTATGTCTTTATTTTCAAACTGTGCTCCGGCCATTGTAATATGTCCCCCGCCGCCGACTTTTTTAAGTATAACCTCTACATCAATTCTGCCGTTGCTTCTGGCACTTACATAAACAGTACCGGCATACCGGCACATAACAACAGATGCTTCAACACCTTTTATATCTAAAAGCTCATCAGCGGCTCTGGCACAGGCCAGATATACGTTTTTGTGATTAGATTCGCACAGCGAGAAAATAACACCTTTTTTATACATTTTAGAACTTTCAACAGCATTTGCCTTGGCTCTTTCCAAAGCCATAGTGCTTTTAAAAAGCATTCTTGCCGCAACACTGTCAGCTCCGCAGCGGCATAAATAAGCAGCCGTTGAAAACACATGCTCTCCTGAATTCATGCCAAAATTACGGGTATCAACCATCATTCCTGCCAGCAGAGCTTCAGCCTCCAAAGGCGAAGGATTAACCATACATGAGCAAAGTATTGCAGATACCAGCTCGCAGCTTGAGGAAAAATAAGTTTTAATAAAAACCTTTTCAGCTCCTTCAAGCGGACAGCCGCTTTCTTTATGGTGATCAAGAACTATTGTTTTTCCAGATTTTTCTATAACAACTGAGCTTTCTACAAGACTTGCGGCATGAGTATCGCATAATATAACAAGGCACTGGCTGTTTATATTTTTCTCTGCCTGAGCGGTTGTTACAAATACTCCGTCATACTCTTTATTAACAGCAAACTTATCGTATATATCCTTTACAGCAAATATATCAGCACCCATTATAATATGGCTTTCTTTGCCTAAAGCACGGCAAAGAGCATATAATCCGGCACAAGCACCAAAGCTGTCAAAATCAGCTCTTTTATGCCCCATTAAATACACGCATTTAAAATGCTTTATGCTTTTGACTATTTCCTTTGTCATTTCAGGCTCAACTGAGTACTTTTTACTGCTTAAAACATTTAAAATCAAAAATGCCGCAGCTGCTGCAAACAGAGCCGAAATAAGAGCAAAAATAATAATGCTTGGCATAAATACAGAAGAAATTATAATAAACAATGCCATGACAAAAATAAAAATTCGTCCGGCAATCTTTAGTTCGCCAAATAAATATTTAAAAGTACACTTCAAATCTTTCAGCCTCCGGTATTATTTTAATATATCATATGTACCCAAAAGCTTAAAGAAATTTGTCTTTCTCTCCAGCATTTTAAGCGCGTCTTTTCTGTCAAGATAATTATCGCACTCAATATCAACATAAAAAATATACGTACCCAAGTGGTCTTTCATAGGCCTTGATTCAATTTTAGTCATATTTATATCCCAAATAGACAAAATATCAAGAGCACGGTAAAGCTCTCCTGGCCTGTGGCAAGTGGAAAAAACAACACTTGTTTTGCCCTTTTCAACATTGCTTGTATCCTGTTTTGTAACAGCAAAAAATCTTGTTTCGTTATGGCTTTTATCCTGTATGCCATTATCTACAATTTCAAGGTTATAAATATCAGCGGCACTTTGGGTAGAGATAGCAAAATAATCATCATCACTGTCTTTTACTATTTTAGCCGCTTCTGAATTTGAAAGCACTTGTATTGTTTCAACATCAGGATAATTCTCTTCAAGATACTTTTTGCACTGAGCCAGTGACTGAGGGTGAGAGAATATTTTTTTAGGCTTTCTTCCAACACACTGGGGTTTTGTCATTAAATTATGGCTTATAGGTATAACTATTTCACTTTTAATAAATAAATTTACATCAAAAATAAGTGAGTCTATAGTATAGTTAACAGTACCCTCTATAGAATTTTCAAAAGGCACAACACCTTCATCAATCTCCCCGCTGTCTACAGCCTTTATAACCGATGGTATTTTGGAAAAAGGAATAAGTTCGTACTCTTTGTTTAAAGACTCAGCGTATTTAGCTGCCGCTATTTGAGAAAATGTTCCTTCTGGTCCTAAATAACCTATTTTATAACTATTATTGCTATTTTTACAGCCAGTTTTCATAATACTACCCCTAATCATTTTAATTAATCATATTATTTTAACATATTACAAAAACAATAACAATACCGGTTAAAATAACAAATCCAACAGCACTTTAAAATAAAAGTTAATAATTCTTATATTCTTACTTTTTAATATTTGTGTTATACTATAACAAAATAATTTCAGGAGTATTTGAATATGCCAAAATCCGTTTTACGCGGCAATCTGGCCGCATTATTACTTTTACTAAATATGATATTTTTTGATATTTATTCAGAGCCTATTATGGCTTTACTGCCTAAAACGCCTTTAATGTCAAATATTGCAGGTGATATTCTGCTTTTTGTTCCGCCTGCTGTAATTTACTTTTTGCTTTGTGCTAAAGGCAAGGGATTTTTAAATGAAACATTCAGCCTTAAAGAGCTTAGTGCTGTAAACATTCTGTTTATAGTGCTTATATCAATATTTATACAGCCTTTGCTTATGTCAGTATCAGCTGTTACATCACTGTTTTTTCCAAATGCCGCCTCAGACTATCTTGAGTCTATGGCAGATATGCCTGCATTTTCAACCCTAATAATAACATCACTCCTGCCGGCGTTTTTTGAGGAGCTTTATTTCCGCGGCATTGTGTTTTCTAATTATAAATCAGTGAGCAAGCTAAAGGGATGTTTAATCTGCGGACTGCTTTTTGGTATGGCACACCTTAACTTCCAGCAGTTTTCATATGCTTTTTTTATGGGCTGCATATTCTGTTATTTTGTTAATACAACGCACTCTATATTTTCATCTATATTGTCACATTTTATAATAAACAGTTCTCAAACAATACTTTCAGCGCTTTCATTAAAAATGGCTCAGGCAAACCCTCAGGCATTTCAGGAAGCACAAAACATACAAAATACAATATACGACCTTATTCCGTTTTTTTATTTAACAATAATATCGCTTGTACCTTTGATATTTGTTTTTTACCTGTTTGTAAAATACAATAACAAATATAAAAACGAAAACATACCTGAAAATCGGGAAATCCAGATTCAAAACCCAAAACAATCCGTTATCAACTGGCCTTTAATATTAATTGTAATAATATTTGTATATTACTCCTTTTTAATTTAAAAATTCCCCGTTTGAAATTCAAACGGGGATTATTATTATACTCTGCGCATAATTAATATTTTTTTCCTCTCTTTTAAATCATCTTCTTTTTCCATATTGTTTATTACCAGAATATCCTCTTTAACAGCACCGTACTTTTTGGATATATCCCAAAGCGTTTCGCCTTTTTGTACGGTATATATTACAGCTGCCGGCATAGATATATTTTCAGCATTTTCGTCTTTTTTAATATCCGATACAACCTCAGTTTCATCAAGTTTAACTGCCTCTGCGTCACAGGCCAGGTTAACATTCACTTCTACTTCACTGCTGTTAAGAATATTAAACGAAACACCTTCTACCCGCACATCAGCATTTATTAAATCGCCTTCACTTACGCCTGACATATCCATTTCCTGGTGAAAAGGTATAAAAGCTTTCATAAAATAGACCGGACGGGCATCATCACGGGCAATATACAAAACTGTAATATCAGCTACACCCTCTACAGCTACACTTCCATTTTGAGGATAAACACTGTCTACCGTCACATTTCCTTCAGCACCTATTACCTGCATAATATCAGCACCGGTATTGCCTCCTGCTGTACCCTTTAAATTAAACCTTGCTTTGTTTCTGCCGGTAAAAACAGGCATTGTAATTTTTTCCGTTTCAGTTTGATATTTGTCGTTTACACAGTAAGCATCTTTTACATATGTAATCTTTTCATCTTCAAAAACATCTGTTACTTCGTTAAATACAGCGTCTATGTCTATAATTCGGTTTTCTCCGCTGCTGTCCTCAAAAGCTCCTGCTTTAACATTATAAACATCAATACGGCTTACTGCATGCATATCCTCTGTTATGCTTTCATTATCAACAGTGTGCTCAAAAGGTACTTGAAAATGCGCTGTATCTGCAAGAGTGCCGTCGTTTGTAGTATATAATAAATCCACATTAAGATTTCCTGTAATTCTGTAGCCACCGCGCATAGCTCTGGTGTCTATATCGCTTAATGTGTAAAACTGCGTCAGTATCTCCTCAGCCTGATGTTTGTTTGAAGGTATAGAATATGTTTCATGTATATCAAAATCTGTCTTATCCTGAGATATGTGATTTCTTACAATTTTATCACCAATAAGAAGCTGTATATCTTTACTTTTTGTATCCGGCGCAATGGAAACGCACTGGCAGCTTTTGTATTCCTTAACGTCTATAGTTAATACAGCCTTAACCGAAACCTTTCGCTCGTTTATTTTTCTGAATTCATATCTGTCTGTATATGCTCTTATATTTACACAGTCATCCTTTTCCAGGCCATCAATATTCATTATGTCCTCAAAATTAGTTACATTTATAACCGCCGATACCGGATTGTCACTGTCTTTGGATATGTATACTATACACGATGTAAGATTGCCCTTAAAGCTTATTCTTCCGTCTGTTACATTGCGGAATGTAATAACCGGCTTAACACTTTCTGATATTATCTCCTTAATATCCGGCTGTGCATCAGAAATTATTATCTCACCTTCAACTGTTATCTGCATTGAATCACTTTTTTTAATAAACTCTGTTTTAAGTATTTTTTTATCCA
>CALWHR010000029.1 GCA_944380455.1 uncultured Clostridia bacterium | reverse complement strand
AAAGACCGGAAGAAGGCTGGTGTGAGTTTTACACTACATATCAAATTGTGCAGTATTTAAATAAACTGAAGTGTGCTGTTTATTACGGACATGATTTTTTAAAGCCAGGTGAAAGATACGGCCTTTGCTCTGACGAAGATTTTAAAGTAAGCGCGCAAAGAGCGCAAAAACAAGGTGTGCCTGATGAATTTATAAAAGATGTTACAAATGGTTTTACAGGTGCGGCGGCTGTTTTTAAGTTTAAAAATCCCGGACCGGTGTGTATTTTTCGCTTTGATATAGACGGACTTAAAGTTGAGGAAAGTACAGACAAAGAACACAGGCCGTACGGTTTGGGGTTTGTGTCGGAAAACAATGGCTTTTCCCATGCCTGCGGACATGACGGGCATATAGCCGCAGGTCTTGCCTTATGCAGTATACTATCCAAAGAAAGTGAAAATTTAAAAGGCGAAATTAGAGTTATATTCCAGATGGCGGAAGAAGGCTGCCGGGGAGCTTCGGCAGTAAATGAAAGCGGTTTTATAGAAGGTGCAGACTATGTTTTTGGCGGGCATATCGGCATTTCAACTGTAA
Source organism: uncultured Clostridia bacterium (assembly GCA_944380455.1). Classification (GTDB taxonomy): domain Bacteria; phylum Bacillota; class Clostridia; order Lachnospirales; family Anaerotignaceae; genus Neoanaerotignum_A. Next base: position 6,550 of record CALWHR010000029.1, on the reverse strand, counting down.
AAACCGGAGAGCTGTCTGTTATAACAAATGGATTTCTGGCCACAACTAAGCTGGATATAGTTTTTAAGGGCAAAAGCGCCCATGCCGCCAATAGTCCTCATTTGGGCAAAAACGCCATGCTTTCAGCGGCACAATTTGTTTTGTCAGCCAGTGCCATACCTCGGTTTGGGGATAAAATAACGTCTGTAAATACAGGCATTTTTAATTCCGGGACAGGAAGGAACATTATACCTGACAGGGCATATCTTAAAACGGAAACACGAGGAGAAGACAGTCAGGCTAATATATACGTACGTGACGAGGTTATACGCAGAGCAAAGGGCGCAGCACAAATGTATGGCTGCGATGTTGAAATAAGCACTGCGGGAACAGCCTGTTCTTTTAAATCGGATTTTGAGCTGTGCCGCAGGGCGGAGAAAATCTATTCACAAATGACAGACGGCGGTGTTATTTTGGAAAAAAGCTTTACTGCTTCCGAGGATTTTACGAACATAGCCTGTTATGCTCATAAGCACGGAGCAAAGTGTGCGTATTTTACATTTGGAAGTTATTTGTCAGGTGCGCACCACAGCAGTAATTTTGATTTTGATGAAGAAACACTTTTTATTGAAACGGAATTTATGGCATGGCTTGCATTTGATATATTGAAAAACTGAGGAGGATTTTTTATGTCAGAAGTTTATTCTTTTAAAGTTAAAACATCATACAGAAGTCAGCTTGTGGATATTACTCAACAGGTTAAAGAAGTTATATCAAAAAGCGGTGTAAAAGACGGAATATGTGTTGTGTTTTCAAGCCACACAACAGGGGGTATTACAATTAACGAAAACGCCGACCCAGATGTAAAGCATGATATGCTTATGGAGCTGGATAAAATAGTGCCTTTAAAAGATAATTATCTTCATTGTGAAGGAAACTCAGCGGCGCATATAAAGGCGTCATTAATGGGGTTTAGTCAAACAGTAATTATAAGTGATTCAAAGCCAGTTTTGGGTATATGGCAGGACATATATTTTGCTGAGTTTGACGGGCCAAGAAACAGAACAGTTTATGTTAAAATAATTGAAGGATAAAAACGTATAAATTTATAAATTTGCAAAAGTGTATTAAAAGCCGTAAATTGGTTTTTAATACGCTTTTCTTGTTTTAAGCCATGTTCATCTTTATTTAAGAATCCTTTAAACTAATCTTAAGAAACAACATGCCTTTAATTATGTATAATTATACTAAAATAAAACATTAAAAAATTTTATTAAACAACATAATTAAAGGAGGCATAACAAGGTGAAATATAAGACTTTGCCTATAACATTTATAATTATTGCGGCAGTTTTAACAGGCTGTGGCTCATCGGGACAACCTTCAAGCTCCTCGTCTGCTTCATCAGCAGATTTGGCATCATACGACCCTAACAGCGTTGCAGTTGAAACAAGTAATGCGCAAAAAGGCACTATTGAGGAAAAATCTATGTTTTCCGGCACTGTTCAGCCCGTTAAAACCGTAGATGTATCTTCCCCAAGGACGGGAGTAAAGGTGACAAGTGTAAATTTTGATGTTGGTGACAGTGTTAAGGCAGGCGATGTGCTTTTCAGCCTTGATACAGCGGATATACAAAACAATATAAATGTTTTAAATGCTTCCCTTGCCTCGGCAGATGCTTCCATACAATCTGCTCAAACGGAATTAGAGCAGGTGGAAGGCTCACAGATGAAACAGCAGATAGAAAACAGCAAAACAGCCGTTTCATCAGCTCAAAGGGCATATGATACAGCAAAAGCCCAGCTGGAAACAGCAAAAAGAGACTACGACTCGTCAAGTGTTCTTTTTGCAAACGGCGCAGTAGCACAAACAGAGCTTACAAACCTTAAAAATGCCTACGATGAGGCAGTAAGAAACGAGCAGGCGGCAAAAGAAGCTCTTAATTCAGCTCAGTACAGCTATGATTTGCTTGTAAACGAAACTTTGGCCGAAAATAAAAAGCGCGCTCAAAACAGCCTTGATTCAGCTGTAGCTCAAAAGAAGGCACAGGCGGCTCAAATGCAGTCTTATAAAAAAGATTTGACCGACTCAAATGTTAAAAGCCCTATAACAGGTACTGTTTTAAACTGTAATGCTGTAGCAGGCTCTGTTTTAACAGGGGATATGCCTTTTGTTATTGTTGATTTAAGTACGGTAAAAATAGAGATTAATGTTTCGGAGGAGATAGTCAATTCTCTTTCTGTAGGAGATACAGCCGAAATAACTGTTGAGTCATATTCAAATGAACCAATTGAAGGGAAAATTTCAACAATTTCGCCGGGAAGTAATTCTGATGGAACATTTCCTGTTTCAATAGAAATAAATAATCCTGACGGAAAACTTAAAAGCGGTATGTTTGCCGAAGTAAATTTTGTAAAGGATAAAAGCTCAAATAATATTGTACTTGATAAAAACGCGGTGCTTATAGACAGTTTAAGCGAGTATGTGTATGTTGTTAAAGACTCAAAAGCTCAAAGAGTTGATGTAACAACGGGTCTTGATAATGGTACATATGTTGAAATTTTAACCGGAATTAATGAAGGTGACGAGGTAGTTATAAACGGCAGCTCATACCTTAATAACGGAGACAGTGTAAGAGTTGTTAACGGAAAAGGCGGAGATAATGAAAATTCCGATAAAAACGAAACAGCAGATACACAGCAGTCAGGCACAGAGCCGGATAAAAAAGGGGAGGAATAAAATATGCTCTCTAAAATATCAATAAAACGGCCTGTAACAACAGTTATGATAATACTTATGGTATTTTTAGGCGGTTTGGTGGCTCGGGAATATCTGGAAATAGCCTTTATGCCGTCTATTGACTATCCTGTGATTGCCGTAGGCACATCTTATGAAGGCGCCGGACCGGAAGAAGTAGAAGAAATGGTAACAAAGCCTTTGGAAAAAGTCCTTTCTACTGTTACAGGAGTAAAAAATATCAGGTCTTATTCCAGTTTGGGATATTCCCAAATAACACTTGAGTTTAAAGACGGAGTTGACCTTGATAAAAAGACAAACGATGTAAGGGATAAACTGGAAATGGCCTATCTGCCAAAGGATGCCGAAAAGCCGTCTATATATAAATACGACATTCAGCAGGAAACCGGCACAATGACAGTAGGCATAAGAAGCAATGATTATAATGCCTATACACTTTATAACCTTGTAAACGACAGAATTAAAAACCGTTTTGAAAGTATAGAAGGTGTGTCGTCAGTTGAGATTTGGGGAGGAAGGCAGTACGAAATAGACGTAACTGTTGACCCGGTTAAATTAAGCGGCTACGGAATAACAATAGATGATATTTCAAGTGCAATTTCGCGTGAAAATGCCAATGCCGGCGCCGGAAGTGTAACGCAGGGCGACTCATCTATGCAGCTTAGAGCATTGGGCCAGTATAAATCGGAAGAGGACATTAAAAATGTGCCTATAGTAACAAAGCAGGGCAACATTATTCATGTAAGTGATGTGGCGGAAGTTGAAAAGGTTGAAAAAGAACAGAACATAAAATCTATAATTAACGGCGAGGAAGGCATTATTCTTTCTATTTCAAAACAATCAGATGCCAATATAGTAACTGTAAGCGACAACATACAAAAAGAGATAAACTCTTTGCAGGCTGAGTTTAGTGATTTGAATATTGAGCTTTTAAACTCCACCAGTGATTATATTAAATCCGCTATAGGCGGTGTTACAAATACGGCTTTTGAAAGTGCTATTGTTGCCGTATTTATACTTCTTCTGTTTTTAAGGGATTATAAATCCTCGCTTATTATAGCCGTTTCAATACCAACATCAATACTGGCCGCATTCGGTTTGATGTATATAACGGGAATTACAATGAACATTATATCAATGGGTGGTATAGTAATAGGTATAGGTATGCTGGTTGATAACTCCATTGTTGTTTTGGAAAATATAAACACATATTACAAGCGTGGCTATACACCGGAAGATGCGGCATATTACGGCACAAAAGAGGTTTCAATGGCTGTAACGGCATCTACATTAACATCTGTTGCGGTTTTTGGGCCTATAGCATTTGTTCCGGGCACAGTTGGAGCTATTGTAAAAGACCTTTCTTTAACAATTTGCTTTGCTCTTACTTCTTCTCTTGTGGTGTCCCTTACATTTGTGCCTATGGCCTGCTCAAAACTTCTTTCCAGGCAGGAAAAACGCCGCAGACTCAAAAAACGCTTTATATTTGCATTTTTAGGCGATATATGCCTTAAATTTCTTAATGGTTTAGATGCTGTTTACAGAAAAGTACTTTCTTTGGCTTTAAGGCACAGAATTAAAACAACTGCTCTTGTTTTGGTAGTTTTTGTAGCAAGCCTTTGTACATATCCGTTCCTTACAAGCGGACTTATGGGAGAAACAGACGAAGGCACATGCTCTGTTTATATTTATATGCCAGAGGGCACTAAGTTTGAAAAAACACAGGAAATGCTTTACAGAGCCCTTGACCTTATAGGCGATATACCGGAGGTTCAATCTTCTGTTGCTATGGCAAACGGTACTTATGTAAGCATAAATTATCAGTTCTGTGATAAAAAAGAAAGAACACGCTCAACAGGACAAATAGCTGATGAAATTAAATTAAAACTTTCGGATATAGCAGGTGTAAGCCTTAATGTGTACGCTTCAGGTATGGCTATGGGTTCTATTGGTTCAGGCTCAGATTTATACCTTACTGTAAAAGGCAACGACAACGAAACATTAAGGCAGGCAGGAAAAGAAATAGTTCAGCTTTTAAGCACTATACCGGGAGCTGAAAATGTTAAAAGCTCTTTAGACGATGCAGTACCGGAAGGGAATATTATAATAAACAGAGAAAAAGCCGCTAAATATGGCGTAACAACATCATCAGTAGCAAAAGCTGTTTCGGCGGCAGTTAGCGGTGTTACGGCAACAACAATTAAGGCTGACGGTACTGAAACAGATGTTATAATTAAATACGACGGCGACAGCACCAAGTATTTAAACGATGTAAAGAGTATTACAATACCAACACAAAACGGCAGGCTTATACCTGTAACCGAGGTTGCAGAATTTGCCATAGGCGACAGCGCAACAACTATTTCCCGCGAAAATCTGCAAAGGTATATTACAATTACAGGCAGATTTAATAATCTTGAAATGAGTCAGGTTCAGGAAGCCGTTCAGGAAAAACTGGATAACTATATTATGCCCCAGGGGTGCAGTTATTCATTTGGCGGTAATCTTGAAACAATGAATGAAATGATGAAAGCCCTCACTATAGTTCTTATTGTTTCGGTGCTTCTTGTTTATATGATTATGGCTTCCCAGTTTGAATCTCTGCTTTATCCGTTTATAATTATGTTCTCAATGCCTATTGCCATAACAGGCGGTATGCTGGGGCTTTTTGTAACACGCCAGTCAATAACGGCAATGTCAATGCTGGGCTTTATAATGCTTATAGGTATGGTTGTAAACAACGCTATAGTTCTTGTAGACTATACAAACCAGTTAAGGCGCAATAATAATTTAAGCTGTAACGAGGCTCTGCTTGAGGCAGGCCCGGCAAGGCTTAGGCCTATACTTATGACTACACTTACAACTATTATAGGCATTATGCCTATGGTATTTTCTCAGGATTCCGGCATGGAAACTCAAAAGCCTTTGGCTATAGTTGTAATATTCGGTCTTACACTTTCAACTGTTATTACTCTTGTGTTTATACCCGTTTTATATTCCGGCATAACGGGAGTTAGAAACAGAGTTGTAAGATTTATACGTAATTTTGAAGATAAGCATTTTGAGTATGTAACAGAGGTTACAGAAGAAACAAAGTAAAAAACAACCCCTTTTTAGGGGTTGTTTTTATGCGTTTTATTTTTCTAAAAGCTCAATGCCTTTTTTAATTCTTAAAATTGACTCGTCTTTTCCAAGTATGTCTGCAAGCTCCATAGCACCGCCCGGAGATGTAGGCTTTCCGGAAAGAGCCGTTCTTACAGGCCATAAAAGCTGGCCGTTTTTAATTCCAAGCTCGCCAACAAGATTCATAAGAGTGTCATGTATAATATTTTCGTTCCAGTCAGTAATTCCTTCAAGTACAGGCACACAGGCTTTAAGGCTTGAAAGAGCTATTTCTTCTGTTGTTTTCATTTTCTTGTGAACATACAGGTCTGTTGTGTACTCAGGAAGCTCGTCGAAGAAGTCCACAAGGGCAGGTATGTCGTTAAGTGTTTCAAGTCGTTTTTGAAGAAGGAGAGCTATTTTTTTAAGGTCGAGATTTTTGTTTTTAATTACGTTTTCAAGACGCGGAATTACAAGTGATATATATTTCTCCTCGTCCATGTTCTTAATGTATTCGCCATTCATCCATGTAAGCTTAGCTGTATCAAATATAGCCGGTGACTTGCTTAAACCGGAAATGCTGAATTTTTCTTTAAGCTCGTCAAGTGTAAATATTTCTGTGTTGTCGGAAGGGCTCCAGCCTAAAAGGGCAATATAATTCATAACAGCTTCCGGAAGGTATCCTTTATCTATAAGGTCGCCGAAAGAAGCA
>CALWHR010000028.1 GCA_944380455.1 uncultured Clostridia bacterium | reverse complement strand
AGTTTCAACAACAAGTTTCTTAAACTCAGGTGTATATTTTTTGTTTGCTATTCCTTTTGGCATAAAAAATCACCCCATTTGTTATTTAGTATATCATACTGTCTAACAAATGGGGTGCATTTCATTTTAATGGCGGCTTTTTCTGTACCAGTAATATGGTTTGCTATTCTGGCAGCTCAATGCTATGGAGAAGATGTAAACCTGATTATTTTTTTGAATAGTTTTTTTGAAGCGATTAAAACTCCGTATAAATTAAAGCTAACACCTTACACAGGTAAAAGCATTTTAATCTGTCTTTGTGTCTATGGTCTTGCTATATCAGCTTACTATGCTTCAAAGGGCAACAAGCGAACTGGTGAGGAATATGGCTCTGCTAAATGGGGAAGTGTATCAGACATTAACAAAAAATATAAAGATACACAAAATCCCTCAAATAACGCAATACTCACACAAAATATTCAAATCGGTTTAGATGGAAGAAAGCACAGACGAAATTTAAACATTCTTGTGGTAGGTGGCTCTGGTTCGGGTAAAACAAGATTTTTTGTAAAACCAAATGTTATGCAATGTAACTGCTCTTATATAATTGCAGACCCAAAGGGAGAGCTTTTAAGAGCAACAGGCGGTATGCTTGAGCAAGAAGGCTATGAGGTTAAAGTTTTAAATCTTGTGGATATGGAGCGTTCAGACGGATATAATCCGTTAGCGTATGTTCACACGGATACAGACGCTCTAAAACTTGTAACAAATCTTATTAAAAATACTACTCCAAAAACAGCAGGAAATACAGACCCTTTCTGGGATAAATCTGAAACGGCTTTATTACAGGCTTTTATCCTATATCTGAAGTATGAAGCGCCCGTTTCTGAGCAAAATTTTGCTACTGTTATGTATATGATACAAAATGCCGCAGCCAGCGAAAATGACGAAAGCTATAAAAGTCCTATGGACGTAGTATTTGAAGCTTTGGAAGAAAGAAATCCTGAACATATAGCAGTAAAACAATATAAAGTATTTAAACAAGCTGCTGGAAAAACAGCAAAATCAATACTTATCAGCACAGCAGTAAGACTTGCCGCTTTCAATCTCCCACAGTTAGCAACTATTACAAATACTGATGAAATGGAACTTGATAAGTTGGGTGAAAGAAAACAAGCTATATTTGCTGTTATACCTGATAATGATAGTAGCTTTAACTATATAGTTGGTATGCTATATACACAGGCATTTCAAGAGCTTTATTATAATGCTGACCATAAAAACGGTGGCAGACTTAAAATTCCTGTTAGGGTGTTAATGGACGAATTTGCTAATGTGGCTTTGCCTGACGATTTTGAGAAGATTTTATCAACTTGCCGAAGTCGTGAAATATCAATCAATATAATTATCCAAAATATGGCACAGCTAAAAGCTTTGTTTAAGGATAGTTGGGAAAATATTACAGGAAACTGTGACACATTTTTGTATCTTGGAGGAAACGAACAAGGAACTCATAAATATATATCAGAACTAATGGGAAAAGCAACAATAGATACAAGAACGAGAGGTATTACAAAAGGGCGAAATGGTTCATCAAGTACAAACTTTCAAAATGCAGGACGAGAGCTTCTCACTGCTGATGAAGTAAGGTTATTAGATAATGAATATGCAATCTTATTCATTAGAGGTGAAAAAGCCGTAATGGACAAAAAATATAACATTCTTAAACACAGAAATATTAAATTAACAGAGGACGGAGGTGCAGAAAGCTATATAAGAAAAATAAAATTTTTAGATAAAGAACCGGAGTATGATTTTTCAACAGAAGATTTTGAAATAGAAAAAAATATAAACAATATAGAAATTCTGGAGTTTTAATGGAGGTAGAAAAATGAAAAAAACAAATATGAAACAAAAGTATTTTTTTGTAATGACCACAATTTCTTTGATATTTATTTTAACAACAGTGGCATTTGCCGAAGGTGAAGACCCATTGACAACAATAAATAACCTTTCAACTTTTGTTTTTTCAGCCATTAAAGCCATAGGTGTTATTATTTTAGGCTGGGGTGTAGTACAGATTGGACTTAGCCTGCAAAGCCACGATGCCAGTCAGCGAAGTAATGGTTTTTTGACGTTTTTCGGAGGTCTTGTTATCGCATTTGCAAAAGAGATACTTGACCTTATTTTAAAGTAAAAATAGCAAAATTTAGTGATTGAGATTGCCCGTTCTATATGTTAAAATCAAGAAAAGAAAGGCGGTGGTGTTATGTCCAAACAGGAAATATTAAATGTAATAAATGCCTTACCCGACAGCGTTTCATTTGACGATGTTATTTATAGCTTGTATCTTGCTAACAATATTCAGAAAGGATTGGAAGATGCAGAAAACGGAAGGACATATACACAAGATGAAGTGAAAGCGATGTTCTTTAAATGAGCTATAAAATAGTATGGACAAAACGGGCAATAGAAAATTTACAGTCGATTTATGACTATATATGTGAGGACTCACAGTTTCAAGCTCAGAAGGTTATAAAGGAAGTTATAGAATGTGTTGAAGTGCTTGAAAGCTTTCCGAATATGGGAGTTGTTGTAAAAGAATTTCCGCAATATGGACTTAGGGAATTATTAAAATATTCCTATCGAATAATATACAAAGTTAAAGATTCTAATGTCCAAATTATTACAATCGTACACAGTAAACAAAACCTTAAAACAGCATATTATAAACATTAAAGGTATTTCTGTATTAGAAATGCCTTTTTTATTTTGGGAGGCGGTGAATTTGGAAGATAATTGGATTATAGAAAGTTTGAAATGGACATTTGAAATGTGGAATGATAAGCAAGCTGAAATATGGGAACTTGTGAGCACTACTCCACAGGAATTTAAAAATGGAGAAATATGGACAACAGCATTGACTATAAACGATGGTTTAAAAGCAATAGGCTATGGACTTTTGGTACTGTTTTTTGCTATAAGTATATGTAAAAGCACAATAAATTTTAGGGATTTACGCAGACCTGAACAGGGTTTGCGTTTTTTTATTAGATTTGTTTTGGC
>CALWHR010000027.1 GCA_944380455.1 uncultured Clostridia bacterium | reverse complement strand
TTAAATATTAATCTTGCAAGAAGATTTAGGCATTAAATTCATTTAAAATTAAAAATCGCTTAATAAGTTTATTTTTTTCTAATAAAATAGAAAGGTTTTAAGTAAAATCTAATTAATGTAAATTGATATATGTAGACTGATAGTATGTTATAAACATCCTACATTTATATTGACGGGATAATGGTACTTTGATATAATGAAACTGTAAATAAAGGTATTATTGTATTTTTAAGGGGGACTGTATATGAAAGAGGTAAAACATTGGACCGAGAAAGAAAAATACAGGCAGTGCAACAAAGAAGCAATAATCACATTAATTGTTTTTACAGGATACGCAATTTGGTGGTATATAACCGGATTTGGACTTTGGGAAAGCGGAAATGATACATGGGTTTTTGGACTTCCACTCTGGTTCGTTTTAAGCAGTATCGTTGGTTGGCTTTTATGTATTGCAGCAGTTTGGATTGTTGTTAAGGTATTTTTTAAAGATTTCGACCTTGGAGAAGAAGCTGACGTAAAATCCGTTGAATCCAAAAATGTAAAGGGGGATTAATGTATGACATCAAAACAAATTCAAATGCTTATACCTGTTGCATTATATTTACTGCTCTGCATTTGGCTTGCTCTAAAAGTTGGAAATAAACAGATGTCTGCTGAAACAGGTACAAAAAAGCACAGATTTTCAAAAAACTATTTTATAGGAGGACGCTCTCTTGGTGGTTTTGTACTTGCAATGACAACTATAGCTACATACTATGAAGCAAGTTCGTATTTTGGAGGACCTGGAATAGCATATTCAAAAGGTCTCTCATGGGTATATTTGGCTATGATTCAAACACCTCTTACTTTCCTTATACTGGGTGGTTTTGGAAAAAAATTCAATATGGTAGCAAGAAAAATAAACGCGGTTACGATTCCCGATTATTTAAGACATCGTTTTCATTCAGAAGTTCTTGTTTGGGTTGCAGTTATAGCCATGATTGTATTTTTTGAAGCTATAATGGTAGCAAATCTTATGGGTGGTTCCATACTTTTATCAGCAGTAACAGGTATTCCATATTTAACAGGACTAATTATATTTACTGTTGTAATAGTAATATATACTGCAGTAGGCGGTTTTAAGGCGGTAGCTATTGGTGATGCTATACAAGGTGTCGTAATGTGTGCTGGAGCGTGCGTACTTCTTGTTTGTGTAATTCGTGCCGGAGGCGGCATGTGGAATATAAAAGCAAATCTTGATGCTTCCATGCCGTACTGGGCTGATGCTGTTCACGAAGGACAAAGTAAGATTTATACTATGTGTTTCTGGATGCTTGTAGGATACGCATGTGTCGGCCTTCCACAGACAGCCGTAAGAAATATGTCATTTAAAAATTCAAAAAGCCTTCATAACGCAATGATAGTAAGTACAATAGTTCTTGGATTTATAATGCTCGTTACTCACTTCTGCGGAGGTCTTTCAAGAGCGTTTATTATGCCTGATTCAGTCCCTACATCAGACTCTGTTGTGCCGACAGTTGCTACTATGTATATGCCTTCAATTTTGGCCGGTTTATTTATTGCAGGTTGTATGGCGGCAGTTATGAGTACTATTGCGGGAGTTCTTGTAAACTGTGTATCTTCTGCTGTTAAAGATATATGGCTTCACAGCAAAGAAAAAAATAATCCGGAATTTTTAGCAAATGCTCAAAATGAAAAGCAATATAAATTTTATACTGGCGTAGCTACAATAGTTTTTGCCGCTATAGCGTTTGCCATAGCTATTAAACCGCCGTCACTTATTACATATCTTAATCTTTTTGCAACAGGCGGACTTGAAGCGGTATTTATAATGCCTATTATTGGTGGACTTTTTTACAAGAAAGGTAATAAAGCAGGTGCTTTAGCAAGTTCTATTGGAGGATTTATAGTATTTCTTATATGCAAAACTATTATACCAATAGGAGATATTGATGCCAGTGTTCCAGCTGTAATAATTTCGATTATATTATTCTTTGTTGGTTCAGCTGTATCTAAACCAGATTTGACTGATGATGAGATGGAGATATATTTCCCAACAAAATAATAAAGGAGGAGGCATATAAATGGGATATACAAATAACAGAGTTTATGAAAAAAACGTAGCAAATATTTCTGTGGTAAATTTTAAAATTGTATGGGGTAATAAGGAAGAAAATCTTAAAAGAATTTGTGATTATGTAGATTGCCTTGCAAGACGCGGAAGCGACATTATTGTTTTCCCTGAAACTGCTCTTGTTGGTTATGAAAATGAAAGAGATGTAAAAGAAAGAAAAGATAAAATGCAGGTTAGACTGGCAGAACCTATTCCTGGACCAAGTTCAAATAAAGTTGCTGAGCTTACAAAAAAATATGGTGTTTATGTTGTTTTTGGTATGACTGAGTTGGGTGATGACGGAGAGGTTTACAATACTATAGCTGCGTGTGGACCTGAAGGTGTTATTGGTAAATACAGAAAAATACATCTTCCAAAAGAAGAAGTTTTATGGGCAAGGCGTGGAAAAGATCCTTTGATTATAGATACACCTTGGGGTCCGGTTTGTGTTGGAATTTGTTATGATTCTTATTTCTTCCCAGAAGTAATTAGGTATGCAAGAGCAAAAGGAGCAAGACTTTATTTGAATCCAACAATAGTGTGCAAAGAAGAAGTACCAGGTGATATGTGCCGAGTTACACTTGAGGCAAATGTTATTGCTAATAATATATTTATAGCAAGTGCAGGCGTTGCAGGAAAAGGTGCTTATAACTTTGCTGTTGGCGGAAGCAGTATAATAGGTCCGTCAACACATATAAGTGATATACATTATTATGCTGGAAAGCCTTTCCATGCGGAAGGTGGGGATGAAGAAGAAGTATATACTGCAACAATAGACCTATCTCTTGCAGATAATGTTTCTGATTGGAATCTTTATATGAAAAATGACGAAATCAACGCAACTGACTGGAGACCGGAACTTTATGTTCAGTGGTATAAAGAAATATTAGATGATTCTGATTGGGGTAAATGATTATAAAAATGCGGCAGTATAAAATACTGCCGCATTTTTAATTGGTGCTTTAGCGTAAATAAACCCCTGGTTCTACCAGTGGTAGATAAAATACCTTGGTAAGTGAAAACCTCCATGATACGATAAAGATGGTTTGGTAGCCGCATCAAAAAAGTATCAAGGAGGTTTTAAACTATATGAAAAATTAAATAAAACAAACATCACATTCAAGTTATCGCTGTGAATACCACATAGTATGTGCACCAAAATACAGAAGAAAAGTTAAATATAAATCATTAAGGAAAGATACAGTTCAAATATTTAGAAAAATATATAGTGAATTAAAGGTAGAAATATTAGAAGCAGAAGCGTGGCCAGAACATATACATATGATAGTAATTATTCCACTTTATATGAGTGCAGCACAATTTGCAGGCACACTCAGGAGTAAGAGTATATTAAAATGATATTCGATAGACATACAAACTTAAAATATAAATATAGAAATAGAAATTTTTGGTGCAGGGGATATTATATAGATACAGTGTGGAGAAATGAGAAGAAAATAAAAGAATATAAAAAAATCAATTAGAAGAAAATTATACAAAAGACCAAATAACACTAAAAGAATACATAGACACGTTTACGGGTAATAGAGAAAAATAAGGCAAAGCAAACAGTAACTTAAAGTGTCTGCCTGAAATAGTGATGCGATGACAAACCCTCATAACCAATTTAGGTGTCAGAAAGTACTGACCCTTATAGGACCTAAGCAAACTAATAATTCATTAAAGTCGAATGTTTTAAAAATTATTAAAAGATAATAAATAAAAAATTATGACGTATATAGTTAGAAAATAAACAATTTTAAATGCAAGACGATAAAAAAATATGTAAAAGAGCGAAGAGAGAATACATTAACTGCATATTTAATTTCAATATAAGTTATTAAAGAAATAGGGATTTTGTATTATGGTTGTTTTATATTAATATATTTAATGTACATATTTTAATACAAAATTTGATAGAAATATTTTTTGTTTTTCAGTGTTTATGTAAAAATATGAATAATTATGGTATATGAAAAAAAATATAAAAAATAATTGAAAAACAGCCGCAAATATGATATATTAATATTACTAATTAGAGAGATACTCAAATATAATTGTTAAATAGCACTAATAAATATTGTTTTTCAATTAATTATTGATGATTTTGTATAAATGAATTATTTCAAAATACATAGTTTTATACAAGTGCACAGCTAAAAAATGATTTTAATGTGCATGTATCTATTTTTATTTTTTATAAATTTTATATTAGTAATTCGAATATATTTATATATGATTTGAAGCTTGATATTCAAATTTGGTTTTAATTCTATTAGTTTAGCTGTTATTATTCAAAAAGAGATTTTTTATATGATTAAATTAATAAGTTATGAGTTTAATACATACTGAAATTTTATTAAATCATAATTTATTATTTATATTTTATTAATTAACTATTTTTTAAAGGGGGATTTTTATGAAGCGTTTCAGAAAGGCAATATCGTTAGTTTTAGCGGTAGCAGTATTTTTGAGTTTAGCTGCTTGCGGTAGTTCTTCAGACAGTACATCTGGTTCATCTGGACAGGCGACGGCTTCGGGTTCTTCTGAAAGTGCAGGAAAGGACTCATTAATAATGGGTTATACCAAAGAGCCTGATACTATTGCTCCTGGCGCAGACGCAAAAACAAATGGGCAGATGGTTGTTGCTATGCTTCACGACTGCCTTGTAGGTAAAGACCCTGCAGACCAGTCAGTTATAGTACCTTCCATTTCAGACACATGGGAATTCAGTGAGGATGGAACTGTACTTACAATGCATATCCGCGATGATATTAAATTCCATGATGGAACACCACTTACCATGGATGATATTCTCTTCTCACTTAGCTACGCTACACAGCAAGGACTTAACTCAAGTGGCGCCAGCATACTTCAGAGCTGGGAAGACGCAGGCGATAACAACCTTAAATTAACGCTTGCATATCCGTATAAACCTATACTTCAGATTTTGGCAACACCTGGTTTTTCAATTATTTCAAAAGCTACATATGAAAAATGCGAAGCAGAAGGTTCAAACTTTGGTATGATTGAAAACGGAACAGGCCCTTATAAACTTGTAAGCTGGACAACAGGCGACAGGATGGTTCTTCAGTCTTATGACGAGTGGCACAGAGGCGCTCCTGAAATTAAAAATGTAGAAATAAGACTTTGCTCAGACGAAACATCAGGCGCCCTTATGATTGAAAACGGAGAAATAGACTTCTTCATTGGTATGAATAATGCCGATAAAGCACGTTTACAGAGCAACGAAAATCTTTACATTGTTGATGCTCCTTCAGCTGGTACATATGTAATAGCTATGAATCTTCAGGAAGGTCCTTTTGCAGATAACCTTGCACTTAGAGAAGCTGTTGCTTACGCTATCAACCGTGAAGAAATTCTTCAGGGCGGTATGAACGGCGTTGGTGAAGTAACACCTGGACCTATTACACCTGGTTACTTTGGTTTTGTTGAAGGCTTTGAACCTTATCCTTATGACCCTGAAATGGCAAAACAGAAACTTGCAGAAGCAGGATATCCTGACGGTATTGATGTAAGCTTCAAGACACCTTCTGATTCATGGTATTCAAACCCATCACAGGTTATAGTTGAACAGCTTCGTCAGGTTGGTATTAGATGTAACCTTGAAATTATGGAGCGTGCTCCTTTCCTTCAGCAGACTCAGGAACAGCTTGATTATGAGATGTGCTACTACATAACATGGGGTGACTTCCCAGATGCTGACCCAGTTATGTGGGGTAAATTCCACAGCGAATGTATTGGAAAACAGATGCAGAACTTTGCTGGCGTAAATGACCCTGCAGCTGATGAACTTCTTCTCAAAGCACGTACATCATTAGATGATAACGAACGTTTAGCTCTTTATGCAGAACTTGCTGAAATGAACAAGGAAAACGTATGGTATCTTATGATATTAACATCTTTCAATGCAGTTGTTATTGATAAGAATCTCCAGGGCGTTGAACCAATTCCTTCAGGTTACTACAACCCAGCGTTCTATTCTTGGAGCTGAGATAGTTAATAATATCAATTATTTATTTGGCAAGCGGAATTTTCCGCTTGTCAAATTTCTAAAATGAGTAAACAAGGAGATATGTGATAATGTAACAGTTGGGGATCAGTAAAACAGAACGAAAGGACATAGCTTATGGTAAAGTTTATTATTAAAAGGTTATTAATGCTCATACCAGTTCTGTTAGGTATATCATTTATTCTTTTTTCCATTATGAACTTAACACCTGGTGACGCGGCAACGCTTCTTTTGGGAGATAGCGCTACTCCAGAGGCTGTAGAGGCTCTTAGAGAA
>CALWHR010000026.1 GCA_944380455.1 uncultured Clostridia bacterium | reverse complement strand
CATCAATATCATCTCTTATAATTTTATATGTATTTATAAGCTCTGCATTAATGTCGCTTATATATATTTCTTCCAAATCGTATTTACCTAAAATATCAAAAAGCACTGCTCCGCCGCCTACAAAAGGTTCTGCATATTTTGTAATTTTTCCTTCTTCAAAAGGATAATATTTTTCAATTTCGCTTATAAGCTGACTTTTGCCCCCTGCCCATTTTAAAAAGGGCTTAACTTTTTTATCATCGTTTTTTATATATCTAATGCTTCTTGCATCAGCAGGTTTTTGTGCCATAAGGGGTATCAGCCACATATTACCCAGCATTTCAGCATTCTTTATTCTGCCTTCAGAACAAAGAACAGCAACACGTCTTTGAGAGATTCCCCATTTATCGGCTGCCTCTCTTGCGGACATGAACTCCATAAAAACACCTCCCATCTCATTAAACAATATTGTATTCTAAATCTAGAATAATAGCAATATCAATCTTATATACCATTTTCATCTATCAACTTAATGTGATAGATGACCTTTTGCTTTTCTATAAAAACTGCTTTTGAAAAATATCTCTTTTCGTATTTACAGAAAAGCTATATTAAAAATAAGTTTCGGCTTCGCCTAAAACAACACTAATTGGAAATGATGCCTTTTAAACAAAAAAATCTGTAATGGTTGTTCTATCTTACCATTCCAGATTTTTCTTTTAACACATATATAGATGTTAACCTTTTAATATTGCATCTCGGACTATTCGGACGAGATATTCATATTCAAAATGTATTCCATCCAACACTTTGACTAATGTATTTTTTAATTAAAGTATTAGACTTAAAGGTTTATTTCTAAAATCTTTCTATTTTTAACAATTGTGTATACTTTATTAACAATAGTCCAGTACTCTATATTGTCATCATATTTATCAAATGCATTGCCTATATTATATGTCGGATCAATATAGATACACTTTACCTGTCTATAATACTTGCTTTCCAGTGCTTTCAGTGCCAGTGTGTTGTCACTGTGAATCATCATATTCTCAGTATCCGGATTGGAGGAAATATCGGAAAGGGTTGTATTTTCAATCAACAACCGTGGCTCTACATGAATCAGCTCTTCCTTTCCGTACCATGTCAGTTCCAGTTTATTTGCCATCATTGCTGTCTACTTTCTCTGCTGGCGTAGGAAGTTTTCCGGACTGAGCCGCAATTTTCTTTTCCTGTGACTTTACCCGGCGTTCCAGCTTCTTGATATCTTCGGCAGGCGGCAGGTTTTCCGGTTTGATACCTCGTTTCCCAAGCATTTCACGAACGGAGAGATTGTTCTGTATGTGCTCTCCTGTAATAGATCCTTCACCTTGGAGATCTTTTTCCTCCACATTATAGTTCGTCATTTCTGTTGCCAGATTTTTTGCTGCAATCGTCAAGGTTGGCAGAAAATCCGCAAGAGGACGAGTATCTTTTACCCCAAGACGAAATTTCATTTCCTGTGTACTATGACCGCCAAACAATGCTCTATCTCCTTTAGAACGAATACGACTAAAGCCTGCATCATCCACGCCACGCTCATAAATATTCTGAGACAGTCTCTTTTCGGATTCTCGCAGCCGACCACGTGCCTCTGTACGCTCAATCAAAGAAATTCGTTCTTCGATAAGTTCCTGCTTGCGTGTCTGCAATGCAAAATAACTTTGGGCAAATGCGATTTCTTCCTTTTTTGGATCTCCATTCTGAGCAACCAAGTAACAAGCATATCGAGTAAGCATATAATCCTTAACGCTCCGCTTAGAGCCACTGCCCAGAGAAACCATTTTCGTGACCTCACGAAAATGGTCAGATACCTCAACACCACTGGTTTCACAAGACTCCATTGCACGGATGATCGTCTTATCAAAATTTTCCCATCGTTCATAACCTAACAATGGCATAAGTTCACGGGCAAACCAATATTCCACTTTTGCCTCTTCATGATTATGTACAATTAAATCAAACTGCTGTTTGGTTGATTCCACACGTTTTTTATCCATTACAGTTCCTCCGTATTTTCGGTAGTTTCATTCGGTACAAATTTCAAAATATTATCCACACCACAGTTCATCCTGCGGCAAACACTTTCAACAGCGTCCAAAGAAATAAATCCATTTCTCTTGAGACGGGCAATGACATTGGCAGATAAGCCTGCTTTCTTTTGAAGCTGAGAAGTTGTCATGTATAGCTCTATCAAAAGGTGAAACAGATTTTTATAGCTGACATCCATAATCACACATCCGTGTATAGTTTTATTCACGTATAGAATAATTATATCATAAAAACGCATTTTTTCAACGCATCGTGTATAGCTCTCTCTAAAAACTGCTTTTGGATATCCCCAAAACACTCATAGCTTTTACGGCTGTAATTTCGCTATTTTTCCATCTATTATATACAGCTTCAAATTCTGGCAGTTTATTTTCTTCTGACTCTCTATTTATCTTTAGCTTGTATATTTAACTAACGAGTAATTCTACAAACAAAAAATCCCCCGATTTTATAAGCTAAATAAAACCAGGGAATAGCTAAATCAAAGGTATATTCTATCAGAATACAAACTTATTAAATTCTCTTCTTTACAAAATAATTATTACTAAATAAATTATATTTCAGATTTAGTAACTAAAATCGAGCCTTAATTTATCTAATCAGTCTTTTTTATATATTTTCTCAGTAAATTTGTGGCTCTGGTTTGCGAAATAGATAATGCCTTTGCTATCTGACGAGTTGTTTTATATTTCTTATATGCTTTTGAAATAATTTTCTCTTCATATTTTTCAATCGCCTCATCAAAAGTTATATTTTCTCCAATTTCATCTCTGTCACCATCGTACTGATAAGCAAAAATATCTGACGGTAAATCAGACGGTTCAATCTCGAAATTTTCAGTAATTACAACCATTCTTTCAATTACATTGCTTAATTCCCTTATATTTCCGCGCCATATACCTGATTTAAGCATTTCTATAGCTTTAGGCGAAATTTCATGGGAAAGACTATATTTTTTGGAATATTTATTCAAGAAATAAAAAATCAGAGGCTCAATATCTTCCCTGCGTTCTCTTAACGGAGGAATATATATTTCAAAAACTTTTAACCTATAATACAAATCTTCACGGAATAAACCTGTCATACACATTTTTTGAAGGTCTCTGTTTGTAGCGGCTATTATTTTAATATCTAATTTTACTGGCTTGCTTGAACCTATAGGAAAGAAAGTCTTTTCCTGAATTACATGCAGTAACTTTGCCTGAATGGCATAAGGAATTTCGCCTATTTCATCCAAAAGCACGGTGCCGCCCACAGCCGTTTCCAAAAGGCCATCTTTACCGTTTATATTAGCTCCGGTAAACGCTCCTTTTCTATATCCGAACAGCTCTGATTCCAATAAATCAGCTGGTATAGCGGAGCAATTAATACTTACAAAAGGTTTATCCTTTCTTGGACTATGGTCATGTATATATTTTGCCAACATTGTTTTTCCTGTTCCAGATTCTCCTGTAATAAGGCAAACAGAGTCAATTTCACTTAGTTTTTCAGCGATTTTTAAACATTTTTTCATAGAATCACTGCTGCAAATAATATCAGAATAATCAAAAGGATTTTCTTCATACTCATTTTGTATTAAAATATTGTCAAAAAGCTTATCCCTCACACTCATTGCTACAAATTTTATTTCATTTGTTTCATCAAAAATTGGTGTAGCAATATTAAATAACTCAACCCCTATATTTGAATATTGCCGAATGGCATATATTTTTTTGCTTTTGTATACAGTCGGCAAAACAGAAGGATTCCAAAAACTCAGCATTTCATAAAAGCTTTTCCCTATAATATCTTTTGGATTTAAACCATAATGCCTTTTTACTGCCTTATTAACATAAACAATTTTATAGTCATTGTCATACACCCAAATTTCGTCATACAAATTGTCTACAATATTAAAAAAGTCGTCATAATTCAAATCATGAGTCATAACTTTTCATCCCTATTCTAAGTTATTGGCTTATAAAATATTACCCAAAGCAACAAAACACAAAAAACTATTAATCGGATTTTATTATCCCAAAAACGCATATTAAAATCAATAATATTCATTAAACCGAAAGCCTAAAGGCATAAGTTTTTTAATTCCCAACACCCTTAGGCTTATTAAAAATAAAAAGTATATTTGATTCGCTTTTACAAATATTTACTATGTATAAGACTTTAAATTATAAATTAATAATGCAGTCTTTAACAATATCTGAAACAGCAAATTTCTTTCCGTCTGTCATACCCGGAATTATCTCATCAGCTCTGTCTAAAAGTTCTTCACGAGTAAGTATTTCGTTTGGCTCCTCAAGGTACTGGCGTGTTATTCCAATACTGTTAAGCTCAATCCATGCCCTGTCAACAATATTGTCGCAGTCTATTTTATAACCCATAGCTTTTGCTACAGCAAGTACAGCCGGAGAACAGCCCAAATCCCTGCCTGGAACCAGACCTATTTCAAGAGCATCTATAATATATTCAGCAAAATCCCGTTTAACAGCTGTTATAGCCGGATAATCACTCTTTACTGTTTTGGCATATATTCCTGAATTATGTCCTGTTTGTCCGGCACCATAAGCACGGTTAAAAATCCTTCCATTTGTTTCAAATACAATCATGCCAATTCCAACAGATACTTCCGGTCCGGCAATGCCGATTAATACATCGCCTTTTTCTTTCATTATTTGGAACATCCCCGGTGCCATAATTAATATTTCTTCCATATTAACAACATCAAGAACTTCAGAACCTGTATTATTATTTGCAATTCTTCCTGTTATTGTTTCTGTCTCGTCAAGCACATTCCTTGGAAATCTGTCATTTCTATTAGGGCCGCGATAAAGTCTTTTGCCCGGATGCAGAGCGTCCCATTGCTTCATGTGTGGTTCTTCGTCAAGCAGCTCTTTGGAATACGGCATTTCAGAAATCTGCATGAAACCTACATCTTTATTTACCATTCCATAGTCACAAGAAGCAATAGCAACCACAGCAAAATCTAACATTATTCCATCGCTTGACACTGTAACAGCATCCATATCAATAATATCTATAGAAGCCGGACCGTTAAAATCTTTTGCTATAATCTCGCAAGCCTCTCTGTAACTTAACCCGGCATTAACAATATCTTTCTGAGCAACAAAAATCATATTTACTGGCACTCTGCCTTCAGCCGCTCCCTTAGGTATAAGCTTATATTTCAGTTCTGCCATTTGTTTCATCTCCCTTACACATAATTTAATCTTTTGGCTGGATAAATTTAACTCTATGGTCAATTACTTCTTTGGAGTT
>CALWHR010000025.1 GCA_944380455.1 uncultured Clostridia bacterium | reverse complement strand
TTATATATATCTCCTGCGCCCATGGTTATTATTAAATCTCCGTCTTTGGCTTCTTTACGCACCATTTTTTCGATATTTTCAAAGCTTCCGCCGTAAACGGCATTGTTACTGTTTTTGTTTATTTCTTCAGTTACTGCTTGAGAATTAATAAGACCGGTATCTTTTTCACGGGCGGCATAAATATCGGCAAGTATTACCTTATCGGCGTTGAAAAATGCCTTGCCGAAGTCGGAAAGAAGAGTATATGCTCTTGTGTATGTGTGCGGCTGGAAAAGGCATATAATTCTGTTATGCTCTACGTTTTTAGCCGCGGCGAGAGTTGCTTTAATCTCGGAAGGATGATGGGCATAATCGTCTACAACAGTTGCGCCGTTAAATTTTCCCTTGTACTGGAAACGTCTGTCAACACCGGTATAGTTTTTAAGTCCCGCAATAATATCCGGCATATCAACACCTGTTGATACAGAAGCGGCACATGCGGCTAAAGCGTTTAATATGTTGTGGTCGCCAGGGACATTGAGTTCTATCCTTCCCATAAGCTTACCTTTGTAATATGCGTCAAAACATGCTCCGCCTGACTGGCTGTGGCTTATATTTTCCGGATACCAGTCGCCGGTTTCTTTATTAAGGCCGAATGTAACAACATTTGATTTTAAGCCTTCTGTAATTATGTCTTTTCCGCTGTCACTTCCGTTTATAACAACATAGCCGTTTTCAGGTACATTTGAAGCAAAGGTATGGAATGAAGAACGGATATGGTTTATATCCTTAAAATAATCAAGGTGTTCAGCTTCTACATTAAGTATAACTGCTGTAAAAGGATAAAACTGAAGGAAGCTGTCATGATATTCGCAGGCTTCGGCTACAAAATATTCATTTGAACCAACATTAATATTGCCGCCTATGGTAGAAAGGTTTCCGCCTATTGTGATTGTAGGGTTTTTATCTGCTTGAAGCATAATTTCTGAAAGCATAGAAGAAGTAGTTGTTTTGCCGTGCGTTCCGGCAACAGCTATGGATTTGTTATAGTTATCCATAATATTACCCAAAAGCACTGCTCTTTCTACACAAGGTATACCTTTTTCTTTTGCTGATATAAGTTCAGGGTTATCTTCTTTTACTGCTGCTGTATATACAACAAGGTCTGTATCTTTTGTTATGTTTTCGGATTTATGACCGATAAATACTTTAATTCCAAGGGATTTAAGCTTTTCTGTGGCATCAGATTCCTTCATGTCTGAACCGGAAACACCAATTCCTTCCTGATTAAGTATCTGAGCAAGACCAGACATGCTGACGCCGCCTATACCTATAAAATAAACGCTTTTAACGCCGTTTTTTAAATCAAGTTTCATTTTTTGAACGCTCCAATTCATATATTTTCTAATTTTAAAGTATACTACACCAATATTTGAAAGTCTATACAGTTTATGGTAAATATTTTAATTGACTTTGTATTTTATGTTCTAATATTAATAAGCTGGAATAATAATAAAACTATACAAGCTTTGAATGTATATTTCATAATTTGAAATGTATAGTTTTATTATTGTCTTAAACTGTATACTAAATGTATTGTTTTAATAAAAATACATAAATTAAATGCTCGCATTATGTAAAATATTGCCTATTATGTTTTTTTATAATGAATTTTTGTGCATTTTATTAAAAAATAACTGGTTTAAAAAATGAAAAAGAGCTGTATTTTTGAATATTTTAAGTTGCTAAAGTTTTAAAATTTTATTTATTATAATTAAAAAATATGATAAAATGTAAATAAGCATTGAGCTTAAAATGCTGCTGAAATTTTCGGCGCTGTTGGGAGATGATGATATGAGCAAAAATGAAATGATCGCAATGCTTCTTGCCGGAGGACAAGGCAGCCGTCTTGGCGTTTTAACAAACAAGATTGCTAAACCGGCAGTGGCATTTGGGGGAATGTACAGGATAATAGACTTTCCCCTTAGCAATTGCGTAAACTCAGGGGTTTATAATGTTGGTGTCCTTACTCAGTACCAGCCTTTAAGGCTTAACAAACATATCGGTATTGGCTTTGCGTGGGATCTTGACCGCAGAAACGGCGGTGTTACAGTTCTCGCTCCGCATGTTAAGTCAGGCGGTGACAGCGGAGAATGGTTTATGGGCACTGCAAATGCTATTTATCAGAATATTGAGTATATAGACGCTAATGACCCTGAATATGTTCTGGTTTTATCCGGTGACCATATTTATAAAATGGATTATTCCAGAATGCTTGAGTTCCACAAAAAGAATAACTGTGCGGCTACAATAGCCGTTTTGGAAGTGCCTTTTGAGGAAGCAAGCCGTTTTGGTATTATGAACACTAAAGATGACGACAGAATATATGAATTTGAGGAAAAACCGGCTAATCCAAAGAGCAACCTGGCATCAATGGGTATTTATATTTTTACTTGGAGCAAGCTTAGAGAAGCGCTTATAAAAGACAACAAGGTACACCCTGACAGCGATTTTGGAATGCATATTATACCTAAAATGCTTGCAGACGGTGAGAATATATATGCCTGGAGATTTAAAGATTACTGGAAAGACGTTGGAACTGTTGAAAGCTACTGGCAGGCCAATATGGAGCTGATTAAAACACTCCCGTCTTTTAATTTGTATGAGGATTTCTGGAAGATTTATACAAACAGTGACATTCAGCCTCCGCAGTACATAGCACCTACCGGACATGTTAAAAAGTCAATAATTTCTGATGGCTGTGAAATTTATGGTGATGTTGAAAGCTCCGTTTTAAGTCCTGATGTAATTATTGAAGAAGGCGCTTTTGTTAAAGACTCTATTATTATGAAGGGTACAGTTATTAAAAGCGGCTCTGTAATTGACAGGTGCGTAATTGATGAAAGCTGTGTTATAGAAAAAAATGTTAAAATGGGAGTTGGAGAAAATATCCCTAATGAGCTTAAACCAAAAATTTATAACACAGGAATTACTGTTATTGGTGAAAACTCCTTTGTTCCGGAAGGCGTTACTATTGGCAAAAACTGCGTTATTCACGGAAAAACTTCTTCCGCTGATTATAAAGACTTAATACTTGAAAGCGGAAAATCAATAATCATGGAGGAGGAAGACTTATGAAAGCTATAGGTATTATTCTTGCTGGAGGAAACAATGAAAAGCGTCTGGGAGAGCTTACAAGTCTTAGAGCTGCTTCGGCTATACCTGTAGGCAGCTGCTACAGAGCTATAGATTTTCCTTTAAGCAATATGTCCAATTCTATGATAAAAAAAGTGGCGGTTATTACACAGTATAATTCCCGTTCACTTCATGATCATCTCTCAAGCTCGAAATGGTGGGATTTTGGCAGAAAGCAGGGCGGTCTTTACATATTTACTCCTTATGTAAGCAGTGAAAATTCCTTCTGGTTCAGAGGCACTGCCGATTCTATTTACCAAAATATATCATTTCTTGAGCGCAGCAATGAAAATTATGTGGTTATAGCTTCTGGAGATTCTATATATAAAATGGATTACAGGAAGGTTATTGAATTTCATAAAAACCAGGAAGCTGACATTACTGTGGTATGCAAAGAGATGCACGACAGGGATCTTACTAAATTTGGTATTATGCAGCTTGATGATGACGGAAGAATTACGGAATTTGAAGAGAAACCTATAGAGCCGCAGACTAATATAGCTTCTCTTGGTATTTATGTTATATCAAGAAAACTGCTTATAGATTTGCTTAACGAAATTGTGCCTGAAGGCAGGTTTGATATTGTAAAAGATATTATTGTAAGATTCAGGAGAAAGCTTAACATTAAAGCTTACATGTTTAACGGATATTGGTCGTCTGTAGGCAGCGGTATAATGGAATATTACAATACAAATATGGATTTTCTTAAAGAAGATGTCCGCAGGGAATTTACAAAAGATTTTCCTTATACCTTTACTAAACCTAAAGATGAACCGCCTGTTAAATATAACGAGGGCGCTGATGTGACAAACACTATTATAGGCGGCGGCAGCATTATAAATGGTAAAGTTGAAAGTTCAGTGCTCTTTAGAAGGGTTTATATAGGAGAAAATTCGGTAGTTAAAAACTCAATACTTATGGAAGGCTGCTACATAGGAAACAACTGTATTGTTGAAAACGCTATACTTGATAAGCAAGTTTCGGTTTCAGATGGTAAACATGTATCTGGCGAGGCTGAAAAGCCTTGCGTATTTAAAAAACGCTCAACTATTTGACATCACTGTGCTGGGGACACTTAAGAAATACGAGGCGTAAACAGACAAAAATACAGCTTAGACTAAAAGGGGATTTGTCTTAGCGAAAAAAGGGGTGCTTAGTTATGCGTATAACTGATGTAAGAATACGAAAGATTAACAAAGAAGGAAGAATGAGAGCTATTGTTTCAGTAACTTTTGATGAGGCATTTGTTGTACATGATATTAAAGTTATTGAAAAAGAGGAAGGTATATTTATAGCTATGCCGAGCAGAAAAACATCTGACGGCGAGTTTAGAGATATAGCTCATCCTATTAATCAGGCAGCAAGAGAGATGATACAGACTGCGGTATTAAACGAGTATTATGCTGCGGTTGAAGCTGAAGGAAATAGCGCTGATGAGCAGGAAGCTGCTGTTGAAGAATAATTAGAATTAAAAAATGGTAAAGCCCTACTGGAATTGGCTTTACCATTTTTTTATAATTGTTTTATGAAGCAGCATTTTTACGCATTGCCCTCATTGATGAGTATACAGCAGCTAAGAGTATAATAACTCCTCCTATAAGCTCTTTAACTGTAGGAGTTTCGTTTAATAAAACTGCTGCCAGTATAATGCCGTATATAGGTTCAAGAGTTGTAAGAACACTGGCAGTCTGCGCTGAAACGCCTTTAAGTCCTGTTATATAGCAATATCTGCTTAAAAGAGTAAATACTGTACTGAAAAGAAGTATGTAGAATATATCGCTTTTGCTGACAGGATTGAGGCCTGTAAACAAACATACTGGAAGAAGTGCTATAAAAACTATTATCTGCTCATAAAATGAAATTACAACACCATTTAATTCTCGTACATACTTTCTTTCAAGAACTGACACAAGAGCAAATGTAAGGCCGGCTAATATGCCTTCTATAAAGCCTTGAAGCATTGTACTGCCCATATCGAATTTAGGAACAACTATGGCAACACCGATAAATGCTACTAACGCAGTAAGTACATTTATTTTTGTAAGTTTTTCTTCTTTAAAAAACATAGGCTCTAAAAATGTGGCAAATATAGGGCAGGTTGAAAATGTTAAAAGGGATATTGCCACAGTTGAAATTTGCACAGAGTGGTAAAAAAGAACCCAATGGACTGTCAGTATACATCCAAGTAAAAGTACTTTTAAATAACTTTGTTTACTGCCTAAACTCAAAGAAATATTTTTTATTTTGAATATAATAAACATTATTAAAACAGAAAAGAACACTCTGCCGGCAACTATTGCAAAAGCAGGCTGATTAATAAGCTTTCCAAAAAGGCTGGAACTGCCAAAAAGAGCAATCGCAATATGTACTAATAACAGGCTTTTATTATTTTTTTGCATAAAATACATCCTTTCCCAAAATAACTATAAATTAGATTATAACATTACCTTTGTTTAAGTCAATAAATAAAATAGCTGGGATAATAGCAGGCTTTAAAATAAGTATTGTTTGAAGTTGTTATAAATGATATAATAAACAGCAAAACGTATGTCAGATACATCCGAGAATATTATTTATATTGAAATTTATGATTTGTTCAGGAGGAATATATAATGTGCGGTATAGTTGGATATATTGGTCCTTCACAAGCGCCGGCTATATTAATGGACGGTTTAAAAAGGCTTGAATACAGAGGTTATGACTCTGCCGGAATAGCTGTGCATGACGGAAACAAGATAAATATGCTTAAAGCAAAAGGCAAGCTTATTAATCTTGCACAAAAGTTAGAGGAAAATCCTGTAAAAGGCTCTTTGGGAATAGGCCATACCCGCTGGGCTACGCACGGCGCACCAAGCGACGTTAACTCACATCCGCATATAAGCGGTGACAGGCTTATAGCCGTTGTTCATAACGGTATAATTGAAAACTATTTGGACATTAAAGAAGAGCTCTCAGAAAAGGGTTATAAATTTGTTTCCGAAACAGATACCGAAACAGTAGCGCATTTAATTGATTATTATTATAAATCAGGAATTGGATTTTTAGAAGCTGTATTTAAAACACTTGAAAGAATAGAGGGTGCTTATGCTTTAGGTATACTCTGCAGGGATTACCCAGATACACTCATAGCCGCAAGAAAGAACTGCCCACTTGTTATAGGTTTGGGAGAGGGTGAGAATTTTATAGCATCTGATATTCCGGCTATCCTTCATCATACAAGGAATGTTTATTTCCTTGACGACAACGAAGTGGCTGTAATCAAAGCCGACAGCATAAATATATTTGACAGCAACAAAAACGAAGTAAAAAAAGAAATTTACGAAGTAAAGTGGGATATTGACGCCGCAGAAAAAGGCGGATATGAACATTTTATGATTAAAGAGATAAATGAGCAGCCTAAAATAATACAGGAACTGGTTGAAAGACGTATTCCGGAAGAAAGCGCTTGTATTGATATGAGCGGTATAAAGCTTAAAAAAGCTGATATTGAAGCTTTAAGCAGAATTTATATTGTTGCCTGCGGTACTGCCTATCATGCAGGACTTATTGGCAAAAACTTAATTGAAAAAATGACCCGTATACCGGTAATTGCTGATGTAGCCAGTGAATTCAGATACAGAGACCCGGTAATTGATGAACATACACTGCTTATAGTTGTTTCCCAGTCAGGTGAAACAGCTGATACCCTTGAGGCGCTGAGAATAGCAAAAAGAAACGGAGCAAGGGTTATGGCTGTTGTAAATGCTGTTGGAAGCTCTATTGCAAGAGAGGCTGACGATGTATTTTATATACTTGCAGGACCTGAAATATCTGTTGCCTCAACTAAAGCTTTTACTGCACAGGTTACCGCCATGGAGCTTATTGCTGTAAGCATGGCTATGGAATTAGGTAAAATAAGCTCTGAGGAATTCAGTAGTATTAAAGATGAGCTGTACCAGATACCATCTAAAATATCAAATATTCTTCAGAAATCTCATATTGAAAAACAGCTTGCAGAAAAATATGCTAAAGTGTCTAATGTATTTTTTATAGGCCGTGGTTTGGATTATATTGTTTCTATGGAAGGCTCTCTTAAATTAAAAGAAATTGCTTACCTTCACAGTGAAGCTTATGCTGCCGGAGAGCTTAAACACGGGCCTATAGCCATGATAGATGAAAACACTCTTGTTGTAGCTGTTCTTACTCAGGAAGAGCTTTTTGAAAAGACATTAAGCAATATTAAAGAAGTTAAAGCCAGAGGAGCTAAAGTTATAGCTATAGCCCTTGAAGGAAATGAAGCATTTACAAAAGAGGTTGATGATGTAATATTTATACCGAGAGCTTCTTGGATGGTGGCGCCTTTATTGGCGGCTGTACCGGCACAGTTATTTGCTTACTATGTTGCTTACTGCTTGGGAACGGATATAGACCAGCCAAGAAACCTTGCCAAGTCAGTTACAGTTGAATAATCGGAAAATTTATTAAATTACAAATATTAGAGCCTGAATTTTTTAGAAATAATTCGTGGCTCTTTTATTTGTTTGTATAAAATTTTATTACAGTTTATGCTGTAAAGAGTTTTTGTGTAATTTAGTAAACATGAATATTGTACCCATACAAATCTCTGTTTTTATATTGTAAGACTATAAATTTTATAATCAGCATGATATTATTTATCACAAGAAAAATACAAAAGATGAAAAAGGAGAGATTTATATGAGTGAGAAGATGACAACAAAACAACTTTGTTTAAATGGTTTATTTATAGCGATAGTTTGTTTATGCACAATGATTATTCGTATTCCTGTGCCTGCAACTAATGGATATATTCATATTGGTGACAGTGTAATTATAATTATATCAGTATTTTTTGGCAAGAAATACGGTGCTGCCGCAGGCGGAATAGGCTCTGCATTGGCTGATTTATTTTCAGGATATCCTCACTGGATGTTATTTACTTTTGTTATCAAAGGCATAATGGGTTTTGTTATAGGCTCTCTTGCAGGCAGAAGCAAAAGCGGAGTTTTATCATTTAAAAACGTATTTGCACCGGTTATTGGTATTATTTGGATGATTATAGGTTATGTTTTAGGCGGAACTGTTTTGGAGGGAAGTTTTTTAGTAGCTCTTTCTTCTGTTCCTTCAAATATAATTCAGGGAATAGGCGGGTTTGTAATTTACATTGTTATTGGCTGTGCACTTGAAAAATCCAATTTTTTTAAGATTATGAACTAAAAAATTAGATGCTGAAGGAGGTGTACGTTTTGATTAGACTTAGACCATATAAAACAAAAGATGCCTATGAAATTGTTAAATGGATAAGCCAAAGAGAGGAATTTTTCCTTTGGTGTGCTGATTTAATTGATTATCCATTTAATATTGAGAGTATGAATAAGTTAAATACTGAATTTGACAAAGATGATATGGGATGGCTTGTTACAGGCATTGATAATTCGGGCCGGCCGATAGGGTTTGCGGCTTTATCTAAAGCTGATTTTGAAAAAAACAATATACATCTTGGTTTTGTGCTTATTAACAGTTCTTTACGCGGCAAAAGGATAGGTATTGAACTGATTGAAGCAGTTAAAAGATATTGTTATGATATTCTTCATTTTGACAGCATTACCCTTAAAGTTTTTGCCGATAATGCGGCAGCTGCTAAATGCTATCTAAGCTGCGGATTTAAAGAAACATCGCGTGAAACAAGGTATTTTGAATCAATTGGTAAAGAATACGAAGGTATCAGTATGCAATGCCTTAAAAATAAAGGTTAAATGTTTTAAACACTGTAAATAAAATTTGGCACAAAAAAATAAGCTGTTTGTTAAACAGCTTATTTTTTATGGTTGATTTTAAGAATGTATAAGAATTTATAAAATTTTGTTTATAAATTTTTTAGGTAATATGTATTATTTGAAATACTTAGTATATAAAATATATGTTTAAGTTATAAAACAATTGCTGATTATTTTAGAAAGTAATTTTATAAGTTTGATAGAACTAAATACACAATAATGTAATTTATTCAAAAACAAAAAAAGCATCTTAAAAGATGCTTTTTTGCTGTAAATTATTCTAATATATAAACTGTTACGTTTCTTCTGCCCCATCCATAAGCTTCTGAAAGTGTATTATAACAAAGGTCAATTCTGTTTCCGTTAATAGCGCCGCCTGTATCTGCCGCTACTGCAACTCCATAGCCAGGGATATAAAGCTTTGTACCGAAAGGAATTACGCTTGTATCAACAGCTGCAACACCCTTTGTAGCTGCAATACCGGATGCTGTAATGCCTGTGCAGCCTGAATCATATGGAGTATATGCTGTGCTGACCATATTAATTGCTTTTTTAAACACTAAGCCATCGATAATGCTTACTTGCTCTACAACGGTTTCTTTTTTTGTGCCGATTTCTATAATCTTGTCAACAGGTTCTTGAATTACTTCTCTGCCGACTTCTTCAACCTTCTGTATTTTTCCATCAAAGTAGTACTGCTTTTTTGTTATTTCAGCTATACCGTTTTTTCCTTCCTGAGTAACTCTTTCAGTACCTTCGTCTAAATCAGGATTTTCTACTTTTTTTGTTTCAAAAGGTATTTTTTCTGTTGTGGTTACAATTTCATCTGTTGTAACAAGTACTTTTATTACCATGTTATTGTAAAGACGAGTTGACTCAGTTACGTCCTGAAGCTCATATTCACTGCCTATAAGTGAGCTGTATTCATTTATAATATCGCCCACAGTACTTTTATTTGTTACAATAGGTGTTGATTCTGAGTTTATTTTTAATGTAATACTATATGGCCTTTTAATAACAATTTCATCACCGTTTTTTATTGTTTCGGTAAGGTCTTTTGAAACTGTTGTTTTGTCATCGATTTCGATTTTCTTTTCCTCAAATACCTCGGCAACTGTATTTGAGAGAGTAGAAACGACAGTGCTGTTAGTACCGTCTGTTATAGTGATTGTTTTCATTGTAAGTTCATTTGCGGAATTTTCACCATCGTATGCTGCTGCTGTGCCTGTAAGTACGGCTACGGCAAAAGCAACCATAATTAATATTCTAATATGCTTTGTCATTTTTCCTCCTTGGAACAGCCTAAAATATTGAGTGGGAATTTTACGCTAAGGCAGTCCTCTTAGTTTATTATTGACTTTAAGATTTTTCAGAAATTATTAATAACTGATTAATCATTACGCAATTAGTATATTAACACAAATGTAACAATTATGCAACAATTTTTTGAAACCTTGTGGGCAAAAGCCGCCAAAAACAATTAAAAAATTTATTTTTTCTGGCTTTTTTCTTCCAGAATGACATATGTTTTAGGTTTAAATTGTTAAATCTTATTTAAATTTGTAATAATAATTTTGAAATAAATTTATATATTAAATATTAATAGAACAATAAAAAATATATAGAATTTACAAATATTATTTCAGTCCGAATACATTCTTAGCGTTTTGGCTTGTAATGGAGTATACTTCGTTAACAGGTACGTGCTTAATTTCGGCTATTTTTTCTGCTACAAACTTAATCATTGTGGAATCGTTTCGTTTCCCTCTGTTAGGTACAGGGGCAAGATAAGGGCAGTCGGTTTCAAGCACTATTTTGCTTAAAGGCAGTATTCTTACACAATCAACTGTTTTTTTAGCGTTGTTGTATGTTAAAACTCCGCCGATGCCGATATAAAAACCAAGCTTTGCATAAGCAACAGCCATTTCAGGGCTTCCTGAATAGCAGTGTATAATACCTTTGTTTACTCCGCTTTCCTTGATAATATCGAAACACTCCTGCGCGGCATCACGGGAATGAATTATAACAGGCATTGAAAGCTCTTTTGCCATTTCCAACTGGCGTTTGAACCAATAGCGCTGTTTTTCTTTATCTGTGTTATCGTAGTGATAATCAAGGCCTATTTCGCCTATAGCAACTACTTTTTTGTTTTTTGTCAGCTCTTTAATTTCGTTATATATTTCTTCTGTCATATTTTTTGTATTGCTTGGGTGTATGCCGGAAGCGGAATATATAAAATCATATTTTTTGCCAAGCTCAACACCGGCTTTTGACGCACGCAGGCTTTCGCCTGAATTAAGTATAAAATCAACACCGTTTTCATTCATAGAGCTTAAAAGTTCATCACGGTCTTTATCAAACTGTTTATCATCGTAATGGGCATGTGAGTCGAAAATCATTTTATAACCTCCTGTAATAAAAAAGCGGGCGCCGTATGGAACCCGCCTTAATTTATAAAATTTATCTTACATCGCAGCCGCTTTCAAACTGCTTGTCATCTGTTATAAGTGAAAGGTTACCGTCTTTATCAGCAGCACAGAGTATCATTCCGCATGACATTTCACCCATCATTTTTCTTGGGGCAAGGTTTTCAACTATAACTACTTTCTTGCCAACCATTTCTTCAGGTGTGTAATACTTAGCAATACCGGAAAGTATTGTGCGTACTTCATTGCCTACTTTTACAGTGTTTTTAAGAAGTTTATTAGAGCCTTTAACTGATTCACTGGCAATAACTTCACCTGTTACAAGATGAACTTTTGCAAAATCATCTATTGAAATTTCACTGAAAGTTTCTTCATCTTCTTTTTCTTCTGATTTTTCGTTTTTAGCTTTGTTTGCAAGGTTTTCTGCCTGTGCGGCTTTAATTGCAGCTTCAAGCTCAACAAGCTCTTTTTTCCTATCTATTCTTGGGAAAAGGGCAGGGCCTTTTTCTACTTTTAAGTCTTTAGGAAGAAGTCCCCAAATTCTTATGTTATCCCAATCAGTAAGCTCTGTACCTTCTATATTAAGCTGTTTGTGTATAGCCTTAGGGCATTTAGGCATAAACGGCTGAAGCATTATAGATACAATTCTTATGCTTTCGGCTACATTATAAAGAGCACCGGCAAGCTTAGGCATGTCTTCTTCATTTTTAGCCAGTATCCAAGGCTGTGTTTCGTCAATATATTTATTTGTACGGCGGATAAGTGTCCAAAGCGCTGAAAGAGCATCACTAAAGAGCATCTTGTCCATACATTCCTCAAACTTAACTATTGTATCTGCGGCAACAGATTTAAGGTCTGCGTCAAACTCTGTTGCGGCATGTTCTGCCGGAAGCTGGCCGCCGAAATATTTGTCAATCATGCCCACTGTTCTTGAAACAAGGTTTCCAAGGTCGTTGGCAAGGTCTGAGTTAATTCTCTGAATAAGAGCCTCGTTTGTAAAGTTTCCGTCCTGACCGAATGAAATTTCTCTTAAAAGGAAATATCTAACGGCGTCCAAGCCGTAACGGTCTATAAGAACCTTAGGGTCTACAACATTTCCTTTCGATTTTGACATTTTGCCGCCGTCTATTACAAGCCAGCCGTGGCCGAATATCTGTTTAGGGAGAGGAAGGTCAAGAGCCATAAGCATAGCAGGCCAGATTATGGAATGGAAACGAACTATTTCCTTACCTACGATATGCACATCTGCTGGCCAATACTTTTTAAACAGCTCATCATTATCTGAGCCATAGCCAAGGGCAGTGATATAGTTTGAAAGAGCATCTACCCACACATATATAACATGTTTAGGATCAAATGTTACAGGTATACCCCAGCTGAAAGATGTACGGCTTACACAAAGGTCTTCAAGACCAGGTTTAAGGAAGTTGGAAATCATCTCTGTCTGTCTTGAAGGCGGCTGAATAAACTCAGGATGGTCTTCTATATATTTAATAAGCCTGTCCTGATATTTGGAAAGTCTGAAGAAATAGCTTTCTTCTTTTACCTTTTCAACATCACGGCCGCAGTCAGGGCATTTTCCGTCTACAAGCTGATGCTCAGTAAAGAAAGACTCGCAAGGTGTGCAGTACCAGCCTTCGTATTCTGATTTATAAATATCGCCTTTATCGTAAAGTGTTTTAAATATTTTCTGTACAGCTGCAACATGGTCTTCGTCTGTTGTTCTTATAAATTTATCATAGGATATGTCAAGAGAAGCCCAAAGGTCTTTAATTCCGGCTACTACTTTATCAACATATTCCTTAGGAGTAATGCCGAGACCTGTTGCTATTCTTTCTATTTTCTGGCCGTGCTCGTCGCTGCCTGTCATAAATCTAACATCATAGCCGCGGAGTCTTTTATATTTAGCCAAAGTATCGGCAGCTACAGTACAGTATGAATGACCTATATGAAGTTTATCGCTAGGATAATATATAGGTGTTGTTACATAAAAAGTTTTCTTATCCAAAACCATCCCTCCAGATTTAATTACTATATAATGTAACTATTATAACTGTCTTTGGCCGAAATTAAAAGGAATTTTTTGAGGTTTAGAACAAAAGACGTTCTGTTTTGAATCTCAGTTGAATATTATTAATAAGCGGTGAAAGGCGGGATTTAAATATGGCTGATGATAAAAGAAATTATTCCAACCACAAAATAATAATTGATGAACGCGAAAGCATTACAGTTAATGGTGTTACGGAAGTTTTGTCTTTTGACGAGGAAGGTATAGTATGTGCCAGCACACTGGGAGTTATAATTATTAAAGGCAATAACCTGCATATAAGCAGGCTTGATTTGGATTCTCAGGTGCTTTCGGCAGAAGGCGGCATAGATGCTGTGGAGTATGCCGACGAGCCTATTTCAGGCGGGGGCATATTAAAAAGGCTCTTCAGGTAAAAAGATATGATTCTTTCGTTAAGCTTTCAGGCAGAGGTTTTCGTAATATCCATTTTATGCGGAATGATGTGTTCAGCGTTTTATGATATATTCAGGCTGTTAAGGATATACAAAAGACATGGCGCACTGTTAAGCAGTTTGGAAGATTTAATTTACTGGACTATATGTGTTTTTTTCTTTTTTACTGTTATACTTAATATAAATAACGGTCAAATGCGTCTTTTCATACCGGGTGGATTTTTTACAGGACTTGTTTTTTATTATCTGACTTTTGGAAAAATAGTTATACGTGCCGCAGAAAGGATAATTAATGCTGTTATTTATATAATAAATCTTTTATTTGATATTATTGCAACACCATTTAGGCTTATCTGGTTTTTTGTTAAAAAGCCTGTTTTATTTTTATGTAATTCTTTGTCAAATGTATTGATTTTAAAACTAAAATATGTGAAAATATTATGTAAGACTAAAAAAGAAAAATACTCAAGTTTATTGAATAAACGAAGGAGTAAGGATAAGTTATGTCAAGAAAAACAACGAGGAAAAAAGAAAAATCCTTTTCAAATATTTTAGTGCTTTGTTTTATGCTTGTTTTCATATGTGCAATTTGTGCTAATCTCTATTCCCAGGCACGCACTATTTATGAGCTGAAACAGGAAGAAATAGCTCTTAACAATGAAATTGACAGTGAAAAGAAAAAAAATCTTGAACTAAACGTAAATCAGGATTACTATACTTCTGATGCGTACATAGAAAAAGTGGCAAGAGAACAGCTTGGACTTGTTAAACCAGGAGAAATAGAGTTTATTAACAAGTCCAATTAAAAAACTACAATTTTTTTTTAAAAAGTTATTGACAAATAAATACAACATGACTATAATAGTTATTGTTGTTGCGGCGGAGTAGCTCAGTTGGCTAGAGCACGCGGTTCATACCCGCGGTGTCGAGGGTTCGAATCCCCCCTCCGCTACTTTTTTGGCCCGTTGGTCAAGCGGTTAAGACGCGGCCCTCTCACGGCTGAAACAAGAGTTCGATTCTCTTACGGGTCATTTATAATTTAATATTTTGGGAGTTTAGCTCAGCTGGGAGAGCGCTTGCCTTACAAGCAAGATGTCACAGGTTCGAGCCCTGTAATTCCCATTAACCTTCGGTTAAACCGAAGGTTTTTTTGCATATAAAATTACATTTGCTTATCACTTGTAAAATTTGGTTCTAAAATAATTTAGTTTTATGGAACTTAAATGCTTTTAAATACGTATATTAATCAGATTAGTAATTAAACCGGTTTTTTACTTGTCTTTTAAGGGGAGGAAAAAAATGATTAGCTCTGTGAATTCAGGCCTGATTAAAAAAGCCCGAAGGGGCGATGGACGAGCCTTCAGCATGCTGATAGAAAATCACGAAAGATTTGTTTTTAATGTAGTGTACAGAATTACTGGAAATGCCGAAGATGCCAGAGATGTGTCGCAGGAAGCTTTTATTAAGGCTTTTAAAAGCTTTGAAAGCTATGATGAGAGCTCGGCGTTTTCAACATGGCTTTACAGAATAGCTGTAAATACGGCTATAGATTATGTACGCAAACGCAAAAAAGAAAACATTATAAGCTTTGAAGATTATATTGTAGATGAGAAAAATGAAAAAAGTGACTCCGGTGTTGAGGAAAAAGTGATTTCTAAAGAAGGAGTTAAAAACATAATAGAGGCGGTTAACGCCCTTGATGATGAATTTAAAACAATAATTGTTTTAAGAGATATGGAGGGTATGGAGTATAAAGAAATAAGCGATATAACGGGACTGCCTATGGGTACTGTTAAGTCACGCCTTTCAAGAGGCCGAGGCAAGCTAAGGCAGATGCTGGAAAAATTTAATCCTAAAAATGAAACTGAGGGGAGGGGCAGAGCATGAAGTGCGAAGAGGCATTAAAAATTATAGATACATATGTTAACGAATGTATTGATGCCTATGACAGCGAAGATTTTCAAAAACATATTGAAAGCTGCGAAAGCTGCCGCAGAGCATATAACGAAATTAAGCGCATAACAAATGAGTTAAATAACACAGAGTACATGCCGCTGCCTGAAAACTTCCACAGTGAGCTTACAG
The DNA here is from genome assembly GCA_944380455.1 of uncultured Clostridia bacterium. GTDB lineage: Bacteria > Bacillota > Clostridia > Lachnospirales > Anaerotignaceae > Neoanaerotignum_A. The sequence goes on along the minus strand of CALWHR010000025.1, from coordinate 13,679 downwards.
ATAAGCTTATAAAAAGCGGCAAAAAAAGAAAAAGAAGTGCTTTGGTAAAATACTCTGCTGTTGCCGCCTGTGCTGTTCTTATATTTATGACAGGTGCGTACATGAAAAATTTATACTATATGGCTTCAAGCGGAAGTTCTGCGCAAAGTGCAGATAGTGCAAGTGCTACTGAAAGTGCAAACAGTAATATGTTAAGAAGTGCAAGCGGGGGAATGCCTCAAGCTTCTGCTGGTGTATACTCCGAAAGTGATGCAGCAGGCATTTATAATGGTGCTGAAACTGGAGCAGCAGAAATGCAAAGCAATGTTTTAGATGAAGCTGCCAAAAGTGTATCCCGTAAAATTATAAAAAGAGGGTATATATCAATAGACGTAGAAAACTTTGACGAAACTTCTGGCCTTTTAAAGTCATATACGGAGCAGAACAGCGGATATATTGAGCAGAGCGACCAGTATGCTGATTATGACAGCCAGACAAACAGCTACAGAAGCAAAAGAGGAAATATGATTGTGCGTATTGAAAGCTCAAAATTTTCCGATACTATGGCATATATTGAAACTTTAGGCACTGTAACAAGCCGAAGTGAAACTGCCGAGGATATTACAGGCAGTTATGTAGATACTCAAAGCCGGCTTGAAGTTAAAGAGCAGGAAAAACAGCGGCTTATGGAACTTTTAGAAGACGCCGGAAATATGAGTGATATAATAACAATAGAGGGCAGACTTACAGAAGTTATCAGTGATATAGAGTCATATCAGGCACAGATTAATGCCTATGACGATGTTGTTGATTATTCTGCAATTAGTGTAAGCATTAGAGAAAACGATGACAGCAGTATTGTGCCTTCTAAAACTAAGTTTGCTGATAAAGCAGCGTATAATTTCAAATCATCCGTGAAAATGTTTTTTTCAGGATTTGAGGGAATAGTGCTTATGGTTATTAAGTTTTGGGTACCGGCAGCTGTTATTTTGGCAATTGCAGCAGTTGTGGTGTTTGTAAAAATTAAAAGAAAGAAATAAACTATGCTTTTTTAAAGAAAGGGAGGATTAATTATGAAAAAGATTATTTGCGGTGCTGTTATAGCATCAATTTCGCTTATGTCATCTCTGCCGGTATTTGCCTATGATTTACCGGAAAAATCCATTTCCGTAAGCGGCCGCGGAGTTATAAGCGCAGAGCCGGATACGGCTGAAATTTCTTTTGGCATAGTAACAAGCGGTACAGATGCAGCTAAAGCACAGGAAGAAAACAACAGAATATATAAAGAAGTGTGCCAAAGCCTTACAGATGCCGGAATAAAGGAGGAGGATATAAAAAGCACATGGTATTATGTGTATACAGAAAGAAATTATGAAAATAATGAAGTAACAGGATACAGAGTTGAGAATAATTTCAGTGTTAAAACAAATGACAAGGACAACGCTGGAAAATATATTGACTCTGCTGTTAAAGCAGGTGTTACTGAGGTGCATGGTGTAAGCTTTAGTGTTGAAAATCCGCAGGAATATTATGATAAGGCATTGCAGGCAGCTATACTTAATGCCCAGAACAGTGCCGAAACTATTAAAAAATCAATAGGTGCCGAAAACATAACTGTTTACAGCATTGAGGAGCAGTCAAGCCGTTACTCATACAGCACAGCCAATACAGTTTATGAAGAAAAGGCGTCTGCTGATTACAGTTCAGGTTCATCTTCGGCAATGCCAACAGACATAACGTATGATGACATAGAAATTACGGCTAATGTTAATGCCGTATACAAATTCAATTAAAAGGCGATAACGGCCTTTAATGAAGAAATTTAGTAGTGTTTATAATGTAAATAATTCACCCGGTTAAAAAACGCCGAACATTTAAAGTTCGGCGTTTTTTGTATAATTTATAAAATTACTTGCAGTTTTTCAGAGTGAGGCTTAAAACGTCTTAGGTCTCATTATTCCAGTCTTTGCACACATCTATCCATTTTTTAGATTTCGTTAAATCAAATAATTCATCACAGGTTAATTCAATAGCTGAGTTTGAACTGCCGCATGCTGGAAAAACAGTATAAAACCTTTTAAGTGAAATATCAACATAAGAGTCAATATTTTCAGGTATGCCAAAGGAACATACACCGCCTACCGCATGGCCGGTAAGAGAAAGAGTTTCTTCAGGTGTAAGCATTTTAGCTTTCATGCCAAACTCGGCTTTAAACTTTTTATTGTCTATTTTGGCATCGCCGGCCATTCCTATAAGTATACAGGAATCATCTTTTTTAAATGCCAGAGTTTTTGTAATTCTTGCCGGTATAACATTAAGAGCGGCAGCAGCAAGGTCTACAGTAGCACTTGATACATCAAATTCCATAATATCCTTATCGCGGCCAGAGGCTGACAAGTATTCGCGGACTTTTTCTATGGACATAAATACATCTCCTTAATTCTTTTTATATTAACATATCAAAATTTGGCATTTAATACAATAGTTGGTTTTTTATTCCTACAGTATATGATTTATGTTTATAATGACTAAACAAAAATAATATGTATAAAAACATTAACAATTTGACGATAAATAATCCTCGACAGTTGGTTAAAAGTGATGATTTTGTGTAAATTATTAATTATCAATTAACAAATGTTTCTTATTATTAAAAAAATGAACAGAAACATTAAGAATTTTGTAATGGATTTATGCAGTTTTATATGGTAAATTAGTATTGTAAATAGATTTGGACTGGAGGCGATAAATATTGTCTGAGGATATTATAAAGCTCAGAAACCTGAAAAAGATATACCGCATGGGTGATGAAAAAATAGCCGCAGTAAACAATATTACGCTTAATTTTGAGCGCGGTACGGTAACGTGTCTTTTGGGAAAGTCTGGTTCAGGCAAATCCACACTGCTTAATTTAATATCCGGCCTTGAAAAGCCTACAAAGGGAGAAATTATAATTCGTAATCTGCATGTAGAGCGTATGGATGAAACACAGCTGGCTAAATTCAGACAGCAGCATATAGGTTTTGTATTCCAGTCGTATAACCTTTTGGGTAATTTAACAGCATTGGAAAATGTAACTCTGCCTTTAATATTTAAGCGTGTAGGAGTCAAAGAAAGAAAAGAAAGGGCTATGGAGATGCTAAAGGCTGTAGGTCTTGAAGAAAGAGCAAACCACAAGCCTTCACAGCTTTCAGGCGGACAGCAGCAGAGAGTATCTATAGCAAGAGCTTTTGTTAACAATCCAGAGATTGTATTTGCTGATGAACCGACAGGAAACCTTGACACCAAAACTACGTATCAGATGATGGATTTAATGATGAATCTTTCAGGTAAAAATAAGCAGACGCTTATTATAGTAACTCATGATATGGAAATTTCGGCTTATGCCCAAAGAATAGTACATCTTTCAGACGGTAAAATTGAGCGCATAGAGTATAACAAAGAAAGCATAAAACACAGCAACGAGCTTCAGGCAGCTCACAGGGAGGAAGTAAAATGATGTTTAACAAAATTAGCTTAAAAAGACTTTTAGCGTTTTTAGCTGTTTTAATTATGGCAGCTTCTGTTTCGTTAACAGCCTTTGCCGCAGACGATGATGATTACAAAGAACCGGCAGGAATGCCTATAATTAATGTTATAAGCGGCAATGTATACGAAATTGAGCCGGGACAGGAGACAAACATTGCTTTAAGAGTGCGAAACACAAGTACAAGTGTGGCAAAATCCGTGGTAGTTATACCCACAGTTGAAAATGCCAGTGATAATCCACTTAAAGTCACATTAAATGCTCAGTCCAGCAATATAGGCACTATATCGGCAAACGGTGAAAGAACTATAAATCTTACTGTGGCTGCCGACAGAACAGCAGCTACAAAAACATATGCCATAAATATTAAATTCCAGTTTTTAAATAACGATGGAGTTTCTTACGACAGCACATCAACAATTTATTTTAAGATTAAAAATGCCTCAGGAGTGCCTGTATTTAATTTCCAAAACTACAAATTAAATCCGACAGCTCTTAACGCAGGCGACAGTGCGGCATTAACATTTGAGCTTTTTAATAAAGGTCCTCTTAATATGTACAATGCTGTTGTATCTCTTGAAAATTTGGATTCAGCAGGAGTAGGTGTTAACGGCTCAAATCAAAAGAAATTTTCTAAAATATGGGCCGGTACAAAAGAAAATCTTTCATTTAATTTAACAACAAACAGTGCTATGGAAGACGGAAGCTATCCTGTTACAGTTAAGGTTGTTTTTAATGATGAAAACGGTACGGAGCATACATACGAAGAGAAATATTTTGTATCTGTCGGAGCAGGAAACGGCAAAAATGCTGATTTAAGAATTGAAAATGTTAAAGAGCCAAGCGGCGTTTTTGGCGTAAACCAGAATTTTGACTTTACATTTACAGTTAAGAATTATGGTGACGCTGCTGCGGAAAATATAAGGATTTCAGCAGCAGAATATGGCGAAGGCGGAAATATTGTTCCAAAGAGCAACAGTACATATTCATTAAAAGAGCTTTTACCTGGCAAAACAGCTGATTATAAATTCACATTTGCGCCTACAGGCAATGCTTCTTCAAGAAATTACACTGTAGAATTTAAGCTTGAATATAAAATGGGCGGAAAGGACTATACAATAACTCAGTACGGCGGAGCTAATGTAACTAACCCTGATAAAGATGAAGAAGACGGAGAGAAAAAAGAAAGCAAGCCGAAGATTATTGTAAGCGAATATAACTGCGACCCTGTTATAGTTATGGCAGGTGAAAACTTCGACCTTACAATGACATTTTTAAATACTCATGTCGAAAAAGCTGTTAAAAACGTAAAAATGTTCCTTACAATGGTTGAAGAAACATCATCTGAAAATGAAAAATCAGGTAATGTATTTACGCCTGTAGACAGCAGCAATACTTTCTATTACGATTCAATAGCGCCGAAGGGCACTGTGAGCAAAACAATGACTCTTTACACTGTGCCTTCAGCTCAGCCAAAAACTTATACACTTACAGTTAATTTTGAGTATGAGGATGAAAGCGGAAACGAGTATACAGCAACAGAGCTTTTGGGTATAAATGTAAAACAGGTTTCACAGGTTGATACAAGCGAGATGTTTATTCCTGAAACAGCAGAAATAGGAATGCCTATTAATGTATACTTTGATATATATAATACTGGAAAGGTTGATATAAGCAACCTTAAAGTAAGCCTTGAAGGTGATATTACAACACAGAACAAGAGTACATATATAGGCAACTGCTCACCTGGCGACAGCAATTACTACGAAGGCAATTTTTCTGTTAACAATATGGGCTTAAACAACTTTAAGCTTATAATATCATATGATGACCCGAGCGGTGAACAGATACAGCAGGTTAAGGAATATACAATAAACGGCACAGAGCCTGTTATGGATGAGAATATGGGCGGAGATATGATGATGCCGGATGATATGGATGCCGGTCAGGGACTCAGCCTAAAGGCTAAAATAGGTATTGGTGTTGGTACGGTTGTTGGAATAGTTATAATTGTTATTGCTTTAAAATTAATTAAAAAAAGAAAAGACGCAAAACTTATAGCCGACGATTTAGATGATGACATGGAAGGAAAGGATGAAAATGAGCAGCTTTGATTTAATTAATATGGCTCTGCGTAATTTGTGGAAGCGAAAGCTGCGGACATTTCTTACTGTATTAGGCGTTATAATTGGTACAGCATCTATTGTAGTAATGATATCTGTTGGTATAGGCATGAATGTAGGATACAGGCAGCAGATTGAAGAAATGGGAAGTCTTTATGTTATCAATGTAAATGCACCATACTCATCAGACAGTGCCGGAAAAGATAAAGTGCAGATAGATGCTGCCAGCTTGGAGAAGTTTAGAAAAATATCCGGTGTTGAAATGGTTACACCGGTTTTGCAGGAGTATTTTACTATAATAGACGGAAGATATGTTTTTGATACTTCTATTATGGGAATAATGCCGGAAGCTATGGAGGCAATGGGTCTTGATGTAAGCAGCGGAAGAACGCTTCAGGAAGGCGATAGTATGGCTGTTGTGTTAAGCGCCTATGCAAAGGATGGTTTCTACAATCCAAAATTGAGCTGGCAGTACAGATGGAATGGCTCGCAGAGTATAGAAATCGACCCGTATAATGATAAGTTCCAAATTACGTATGATACATCATATGGAACAAAACGTATGGATAAGTCTATTAAGCCTAAAAAGATTGAAGTTGTAGGCGAAATGAAAGAAAATGGACAAAACAGCTATTATTCGGTTATGCCTTTATCGGATGTTGAAAAAATAGTAGCCGAAAGAGAAAAGTACCAGAAGCAGAACGGACAGACCAGCAGTTCAAGGAACAAAAAAGGTGTTTACAGTTCTGCTATGGTTAAGGCAGATGATATAAATTCTGTTGAAAGAATACAAAAGGAAATTAAGGATATGGGTTTTGAGGCATACAGCCTTGTGGACTACCTTAAACAGACACAGGAAACATCAAAAATGCTTCAAATGGTTCTTGGAGCTATAGGTGCAATATCACTTGTTGTTGCGGCCATAGGCATTGCAAACACAATGGTTATGAGTATATATGAAAGAACACGTGAAATAGGTGTTATGAAGGTAATAGGCGCAACAGTTTCTGATATAAGAAGGCTGTTCCTTACTGAAGCTGCGTTTATAGGCTTTATGGGAGGATTAACAGGTGTTGCCATAAGCTATGGTGTTTCTAAAATAGTTAATGTTGTAGGAGTTAATATGGGAAAACAGACTCTTTCGGTTATTCCTGTATGGCTTGGACTTTTAGGAATAATATTTGCAACATTTGTAGGTGTTGCGGCTGGATTTTTCCCTGCTGTAAGAGCTACAAAGCTCAGTGCCTTAGCGGCTATTAAAACTGAATAAAATATTTTATAAAATTGTTTTAAAACTTTAAACCGGTGTTTGATTTGGTTTTGATAAATCTTAAAAACACCGGTTTTTTATTGTATTTATGATATTTATGTAATATAATGGATTAAAAATTATTTATTTTGTGAAAAGAGGTAATGAGATGAAATACATAGTAATGCTGTGTGACGGCATGGCAGACTACCCTGTAGATGAGCTTAACGGCAAACCCCTATGATGGTTGCCGATAAAATAAATATGGATACACTTGTAAAAAAATCTACTGTAGGTATTGTGAAAACAGTTCCTGACAACATGAAGCCGGGAAGTGATGTTGCCAATCTGTCGGCTATGGGTTATGACCCTGAAAGCTGTTATACCGGAAGGTCACCCCTTGAGGCAATGAGCATTGGAATTGATATGGCAGAAGATGATATTGCTTTCAGATGTAATCTTGTTACACTTTCTGATGATAAGCCATATGAAAACAAAACGATGGTAGATTATAGTTCTCAGGAAATTACAACGGCTGAAGCTGCTGAAATAATTAAAACCATAAATGAAAAATTAAAAGATAAAGAGATTGAGTTTTATGCGGGCATAAGCTACAGACACTGTATGATTTGGCATAAGGGTCCAAATGGCCTTGGTCTCACTCCGCCGCATGATATTTCGGATAAAAAAATAACCGAGTATCTGCCGGAAAACAAAAAGCTTCTTACATTAATGAAAAAGAGTTATGAAATACTTAAAGACCACCCGGTTAATAAAGAAAGAATTAAAAAAGGTCTTAATCCAGCAAATTCTATTTGGCTCTGGGGTGAGGGCACAAGGCCGGCCATACCTAATTTTAAAGAAAAATTTGGCCTTAACGGCGCAGCTATATCAGCTGTAGACCTTATAAAAGGTATTGATATAACAGCAGGACATGATGTAATTAATGTTGAAGGTGCTACAGGCAATATAACTACAAATTTTGCAAATAAAGGTAAAGCTGCTCTTAAAGCGCTTTTAGATGGCAAGGATTATGTTTATATCCATGTAGAAGCACCTGACGAGTGCGGACACAGAGGCGAGATAGAAAATAAAATTAAGTCCATAGAGCTTATAGACAGGGATATTATAGGACCGCTTACAGAAGGCCTTAAAAACGCAGGAGAGGAATTTTCAATACTTGTGATGCCAGACCACCCTACACCAATAATTACTAAAACACATGCAAGAGACGCTGTTCCTTTTATGATTTACAGAAGCAATGAACCGGCGGAGGGTGTTGAAACATTTGATGAGGAAAGCGCAAAAGAAACAGGACTTTATGTGCCTAACGGTCCTGAGCTGGCTAAAATGTTTTTGAAAAAATAATAAAATTTAATTTATTTACGGTTTCGATTTGTGTATCGAAGCCGTTTTTTATTGTTTTAGTACAGAAATAAGTTGTATAAAAAAGCCTAAAGTTGTCTTACAACTTTGAGCTTTTTTATACAATGATTTAAAAACAATTGATTGAAAATAATATTTTAAGACTAATTAAATTAAGTTGGATTATAACTAAAAATGGTTTTAATATTACGTTTTTACCGTTTTAAATTATAATTATAATTAAATGCGGTCTGACAACCTGAAAGTTATATTGTATAATTTGTATGCGTTTTAGTACAATGAAGTGCACTGAAATTAGAACAATTTTACAAAATAAATATATTGTGCTTTTTTGTATTGACTTTTATACATGAGGGTAATAAAATAACACCAATAAATTTTTTAGTATTTTCAGTGAAGGAGGTATGTATTATGTTTAGTGAAAATTATAGCTTAATAATTAGTTCAAAATTTAATTCAAAACTTAATCTCGTCCTCCTCGTCAGCCTTATCCTAGTGGATAAGGTCCTTTGTGTTACCCAAAATAGTTATTCGCTGAATAATACGGCTTATGCAGGAGGAGTTTTATAAAGCTCTTTAATTTGATTTTTAGGCTGTGCAGTGAATAACTGCACAGCTTTTTTTATTATTTTTCAGGCGGGAGGCGAAGCAGATGCTGCTGACAGGAAGTGAAATAGTAATTGAAATTTTAGCCGAAAAGGGTGTTGATACAGTCTTTGGTTATCCGGGAGGCAACGTGCTAAGTTTATACGATAAATTGGCAGAAAATAAAAAAGGAATCAAGCACATTCTTACAGCGCATGAACAGGGAGCTTCACATGCTGCCGATGGATATGCAAGGGCTGGAAACAGGGTAGGAGTTTTAGTGGCTACCTCAGGACCGGGAGCTACAAATATTATTACTGGTTTGGCTACAGCGTTTGCTGATTCTGTTCCCATTATAGCTATAACAGGAAGTGTCCCCATAAAAAGCGTAGGAACAGACAGTTTTCAGGAAATTGATACAGCGAGCCTTACTTTGGCGGCAACAAAGCACAGTTTTTTTGTTAAAGATGTTAAAAAAATAGCTGAAACTATGCGTCAGGCTTTTCATATAGCCACAAGCGGAAGGCCTGGACCGGTGCTTGTAGATATTCCAAGCGATATCCAAAAGGAAAAATGCCAGTTTGAACCAATTGCAGAAAAAGCTGATGCGTATGATGAACAAATTGCAGATATAAAAAGCCTTGATGAGGCGGTTAAAATGATTAACAGCTCACAAAGACCCATAATTTACTGCGGCGGAGGAGTTGTAAACAGCGGCGCTTCGGAATTTATAAAAATAATAGCGGAAAAATCCGGAGCATATGCGGCTTTTACAATGATGGGAATATCGGCCATGAGCAACACTCATCCAAAATATCTTGGAATGGCAGGGCTTTACGGAAGGATGGAAGCTTCAAAGGCTATTTCAAAGGCTGATTTGATTATAGCTGCGGGAGTAAGGTTCTCGGACAGAGGTACAGGAAACCGCGAAAGATTTGCCGAAAATGCCAAAGTTATTCATATAGATATAGACAGTGCAGAGTTTGGAAAAGTAATAAATGCAGATTTGGAAATAACCGGAAGCTTAAAAAAAGCTCTTGAATACATAGCATCAAATATTAAGGAAAACAATCACCCTCAATGGGATAAAGAAATTGAGAATTTTAAAAAGGAATTTGAGGTTAAAGAAACAGAAAGCTTTACGCCTAAAAGAATAATAGAAACTATAAACAGTTTAACAAAAGAATATACACCCATTGCCACAGACGTAGGCCAGCATCAGATGTGGGTATCAAAATATTATAACTTTAAAAAACCAAGAACACATCTTACATCCGGCGGCTTCGGCACAATGGGTTACGGTATGGGTGCCGCAATAGGAGCGGCGGCAGCAACAAAAAACAGGTCAGTGCTTTTTACCGGTGACGGAAGCTTCTGTATGAACTTTAACGAAATTACAACAGCCGTAAGAAATAATATACCGGTTACGGTAATTGTACTTAATAACGGCGGCTTGGGAATGATAAGACAGCTTCAGGACTGTTTCTGTGACGGAAGGCGGTTTTCAACAGAACTTGAGAGAAAAACAGATTTTGCGCTTTTGGCAAAAGCCATGGGAGCAAAATGCTACAGTGTAAAAAATACAGATGAGCTTATAAAAGCATACAAGGACTCTGAAAACGGCACAGGCCCGGCGGTAATTGACTGCTATATATCTGAAAAGGAAAACGCTCTGCCGATGATACCGCCAAACGGAACAATAGATGATTTAATGAGGTAAATAATAAGAAGGTATTAAGAGAAGGATTAATAAAAGTAGTATGGATAGGGGGACTGCATTATGGATACATTTAAAATTTATTTAACAGCTAACAACGCAGGAGATTTAATTTTAAGAATTACAGCTGAGCTTCACAAAAGAGGTTTTGAGATAATGGCTTTCAACTATCAGGTTAATTCCGAAAACACAGCCAGTATCGGCATAACCGCTTCCGGCGAAACAAACAAAAAAGAACAGATTTTAAGACAGCTTAACAGACTTTATGATATTAAAGAAGCAATTGCTTGTTGATTTTGTTTTTAATTCGGCAAAAAGCTGCGGCTGAAGCCGATTATATAAATTTAAAAATAATTACTTAATTTAAGAATGAAAAGGAGAAATGTAAAATGGCAAAGATGTATTATGAGGCAGACTGTGATTTAAACAAGTTAAACGGTAAAAAAATAGCAATTATTGGTTACGGCTCACAGGGCCATGCCCATGCTCTTAATTTAAGAGATTCAGGCTGTGATGTTATTATTGGACTTCGTAAAGGCGGCAAAAGCTGGCCGGTAGCTGAAAAAGACGGTTTTGAGGTAATGACTGTTGCTGAGGCAGCTCAGAAGGCAGATATTATAATGATACTTATTAACGATGAAAGACAGGCTGATGTTTATAAAAATGAGATAGCTCCATATCTTACAGAAGGCAAGGCAATAGCTTTTGCTCATGGTTTTAATATCAGATACAAACAGATTGTTCCTCCAGAGTATGTAGACGTATTTATGGCAGCACCTAAAGGACCTGGACACACAGTTCGTTCACTTTATAATGTAGGAAAAGGTGTTCCATGCCTTGTAGCTGTTGAGCAAGACGCTTCCGGTAAAGCATATGATATTGCTTTAGCTTATATTGCAGGTATCGGCGGCGCACGTGCAGGTATTATGGAAACAACAATGCACGATGAAACAGAAACAGACCTTTTTGGCGAGCAGGCTGTTCTTTGCGGCGGTCTTGTAGAGCTTATGAAATGCGGTTATGAAACACTTGTTGAAGCAGGCTATGAGCCGGAAAATGCTTATTTTGAGTGTATCCATGAGATGAAGCTTATAATTGACCTTATAAATAAAGGCGGTATTGCTGCTATGAACTATTCAATTTCTGATACAGCAGAGTTTGGCGAATACTGCTCAGGCTCAAGAATTTTGCCTTATGAAGAAACAAAGGCAAACATGAGAGCTGTACTTAAAGATATTCAGGACGGTACATTTGCTGGAAGATGGATTGCTGAAAACAAAAATGGACGCTGCTTCTTTAATTCAAAACGCGATATGCTTGCTAAACACCAGATGGAAATAGTAGGAAAACAGCTCCGTGACCAGATGTTATGGAAAAACGATACAAACCTTGATGACGCTTCAAACTGATATTTTGTTTGATACATAAAAGCCATTATTGTATAATAAAGCCAAAAAGAAATGTAACTGTACGGAAAGGAAAGGCTTATGAATGACGAATATTTAAAGCTGCTGCTTTACAGCAACATTGAAAAAGACTCCGTTTTTATGGGTATATGCGATATTTACAAAGACTGGAAAAATGGCTTTGAAAATAAAAATGAGCTTATACACCGTATATATATACAAATTAAAAAGCTTTTGGATATATCAACAGAATTGGGATTTAACGGCAATCTTTGGCATAATTATATTGCTTATTTAATTATGACAAATGAAAATTCTTTTTCTCTTACTTGTGAGAGATTAGGCCCAGGGTGTGGAAGTGTTAATATACTGGCAAAGAACGACTTTAAAGTTTTAAAAAGGATATTTGATTTTGACTTCAAGTCCCTTGAAAACGATTTAGGTATTGACTGCTTCAGCATTATAACAAATTATACAGCTATATCCAAAAGGGAAAATGTGTATAATAAAATGGTAAGTGAGAAAGTTCAGGAAATAAGCCGAAAAATAGAGCTTTCATGTGATGAAAATGATATATTCGATATAATAACAGGCTTTTATAAAAACTTTGGTACAGGTATTTTTGGCATTAACAAGGCTTTCAGAATTAAAAACGAAAACGGAACAGTTAAGTTTTTGGCTATTAATAATGCCGATAAAACAAGACTTTGCGACATTATAGGCTATGAAAACCAGAAGCAGAAGCTCAGAGAGAACACAGAGGCTTTTGTTAAAGGAAAGAGCGCCAATAATGTTTTGCTTTACGGTGACAGCGGCACAGGAAAATCCACCAGTGTTAAGGCTCTTATTAACGAGTATTATGATGAAGGCCTTAGAATGATTGAAATTTATAAATATCAGTTCAGGGATTTGTCTAATGTTATAGCACAGATTAAAAACCGTAATTATCGCTTTATTATTTACATAGATGACCTTTCGTTTGAGGCAGAGGAAGTGGAGTATAAATTCCTTAAAGCCGTAATTGAAGGCGGTGTTGAAACAAAACCGGATAATATCCTTATATATGCCACATCCAACAGGCGTCATTTGATTAAAGAAACTTGGAACGACAGAAACGATATGGAATACAACGGAGAAATCCACCGCTCGGATACGGTGGAAGAAAAGCTTTCGCTTTCCAGCAGGTTTGGAGTGCTTATTAACTACTCCAATCCGAACAGACAGGAGTATTACAATATTGTGGAAGGTATTGCAAAGAGATACCCTGATATTAAATTAAGCAAAGAAGAGCTTTTATCAGAAGCTAACAAGTGGGAACTGCGACACGGCGGAGTATCCGGCAGAACGGCACAGCAGTTTATTAATTATATAGTGGGAAAAGAAGAATAAAATAAAAATAAGGTCTTTGGTATCTATACCGAGGCCTTATTTTTATGAAATTATTGTAAAGTACATAATTTATATTGTATGGTTTTCGGTGTTTGAGTATTCTTGACAGGAATAAATTTCATTTGCTATACTGAGCCTGATTAATGGCAGTATATTTTATATCGGCACTGTAAAGTAAATATGAAAAATTAGGACCCGAAATCAGCCAATATCGCTACGCAACGAGCAGAAACTCCCGTTTGCGCTTTTTGGATAGCCTGAGTCCGGCGCACTGTGCCGGGGTAAGGTTGTTCAAGGCGGAATGAGGGCGGACGAAGTT
>CALWHR010000024.1 GCA_944380455.1 uncultured Clostridia bacterium | reverse complement strand
TTTATTTAAAAGCAGGAAAGGATTTAGGACGCAGAGCAGTTTAAAACGCCCTGTATGTGTTTTAACAAGTTTTTTGCTGGTTTTTAGTGTGCTGTTTGTTGTAGTATTTGTTATCGCACCGGAACTTAATAAAACCATTGTTTCTGCTGTTGATATGGTGCCGCAGTATATAAATGAGATTGAAAAGAAATGGGTTGAATTATCTGAAAAACTCAGTGAGTATTCAATAACATTGCCGCAGTTTGAAAGCAGCTCAAGCGAGATAGCAGACAAGGTAAAAGAATTTTTAAAAGAAAGCGGAAATTATTTAATCAATAAAACTTTTGAGGTTACTTTCTCTATATTCTCGCTGATATTTAATATAGTTCTTGGAATAGTTTTTGCAGTGTATATTCTTATGGGCAAAGAAAAACTTGCTAAACAATGTAAAAAAGTTATATATGCTTTTTTGCCTGAAAGTAAGGCTAAAAGCTTAATTGAAATACTGCGTCTTTTTAATAAAACCTTTACTAATTTTGTTACAGGTCAGTTTACTGAGGCTATAATTATAGGTGTGCTGTGCTTTATAGGAATGGTTATTTTAAAAATACCATTTGCCCTTATAATTTCTGTTTTAGTTGGATTTACTGCACTTATACCGGTTTTTGGTGCATTTATAGGTACATTTGTAGGTGTATTCCTTATTATAATGGTTCAGCCAATTAAGGCAGTTTGGTTTGTGATATTTATAGTTATTCTACAGCAAATGGAGGGCAATTTAATATATCCAAGAGTTGTAGGAAAATCTGTTGGACTTCCGGGAATTTGGGTTTTGCTTTCGGTAACTGTTGGAGGAAGTGCCTTTGGAATAGTAGGAATGCTTATTAGTGTGCCGGTATGCTCTGTTTTGTACACATTACTGTCAAAAGCTGTTAATAAAAGGCTGAATAATAAATCTATTTATTAAGTTAATAATAAAATTTAAGCAATGCGCGCAGAATAACCGCATTGCTTATTTTATGCAAAAAAATGGAAAACACTAAATATATTTTCTTTCTGAATTTAATTTGGGGTTAATGGAATAATTAAAGTATAACAGATACATGAAAGGAATGATATTATGGATATGTTTTCCATTGCGGGATTAAGAAAATCTGTCAGAAACTTTACTAAAAATAAATTTGATGACAGTACAAAAAAAGAAATAGAGGATTTTTTTACTGTTTGTGAAAAGCTTGATGAAACAATTAAAACAGATATTAAACTTTTTGAAAGGAAAGATTTGCCTGAGGAGGCTGAAAAAAACGGCGGATACAACGGATTTTTAATTGAAGCGCCCTATTATATAGTGATTTACTCTGAGAGAAAAACCTGCTTTATTGAAAATACAGGATATATGGGTGAGAGCATAATTTTTAAACTTACAAGTATGGGAATTGACAGCTGCTGGATTACGCTTAAACAGGATGATGTGATAAGACTGCCGGAAGACGAAATACGTATAACAGGGTTAATAGCGGCAGGCTACGGCGAAAAATTTAAAAATCCCAAAATAATAAACAAAATGATTTGGGGTAATGGTTATGATAATCTGAAAGTTGTTAAGCTTGATACAGATAATAAATCAAGAAAAGAAGTTACAGAAATAGTATATATGAATGAATATGGAAATAATATTACAATGGATGAGCTTGCTTCAAGCGGTATTGAGGAAGGGTTTTACGCCGCAAGGCACGCACCTTCATCCCTTAACCGTCAGCCATGGAGATTTATACTTGATAATGAATTCGTAGTACTCGTGATTAAAAAAGACGAGTATACAAACATATATGAAGCTAAAATTGATGCTGGAACGGTAATGTTTAATTTTGCTGCAGTTATTTCGGAAAGAGTATTTAAAATTAAATGGCTTGCTGAAGAACCGAATAAAGAATATAAAATTCCTGATGATTGTGTTATAGCTGCTTACTGCCATATTTAATAACTGAATAAATTGTTTTATATTTACAAAAATATTCATTGCATTAAAAAAATTCAGCAAAGCTATTGACATTTGTAGTTTTTAGGTTTATACTTCCTATAAATTTAATTCTAATTTTTGCAGTTTTATTTTATGGTAAATAAATCGAAGGAGAAAAAGACAATGTTTAACTTTAACGCTGCCATCGTCATTATTAGCATTATTAACCTCATCATTGATGAGGCTATTTGTGTTGATAAAAAGCGTTTTGGCAGGTTAAAGATTTTATGGGTTTAAAACTTAAACAAGTTAAACTCAAAGCCATATCAGCCAAACGCTGATATGGCTTTTTTGTTTTATTTTAAAGTGGGATTTGAAAGGGGAATGAAAAATGTTGTTAACAGGCTGCGAGATAATAATGGAGGTATTGGCTGAACAAGGAGTTGACACTGTATTTGGCTATCCCGGCGGACAGGTTTTGAACATTTATGATGCGCTTTATAAAAATCAGCATAGAATTAAACATGTTCTTACTGCTCACGAACAGGGTGCAAGCCATGCGGCAGATGGATACAGCAGAGCCAGCGGAAAAGTTGGCGTATGTATAGCAACAAGTGGTCCGGGAGCTACAAACCTTATAACGGGCTTGGCTACAGCACATGCGGACTCAATACCGGTTGTGGCTATAACAGGAAATGTGCCTATGGAGCTTATAGGAACAGACAGTTTTCAAGAGGTAGACACTATAGGCCTTTCCATACCGGTTACAAAGCATTCTTTTCTTGTTAAATCAATAGATACGCTGGCGTATACATTAAGAGAAGCCTTCAGATTTGCAAAAAGCGGTCGTCCGGGACCTGTGCTTGTAGATATTCCTAAAAATGTTCAGGTTGATAAAACAGAATTTGAGCCTATGGATAAGGTCGAAAAAATACCAGACCCAAGCCCAGATAAAGAGCTTCTTGATGAGGCAGTAAAGCTTATAAACAATTGCGAAAAGCCGGTTATATATTGCGGCGGTGGAGTAATAAATGGAAACTGCTCAGAATATATTGAGCCTTTAGCTGAAAAATGCGGCGCTTATGGTGTGTTTTCAATGATGGGACTTACAGCTATGGATTGTGAAAATCCAAGGCATTTGGGAATGAGTGGTATGCACGGAAGATATGCCGCAACCAAAACTCTTACAGAAGCAGACCTTGTTTTAGCAGTTGGTGTTAGATTTACAGAAAGAGCAACTGGAAACAAAGCAAAATTCGCCGAGCATGCTAAAATAATTCATTTAGACATAGACCCGGCAGAGCACGGCAAAAACATAGATGCTGATTTGAAAATATTGGGAAACCTTAAAGAATCACTTAAATACATATTTGAGAACGTAAATAAAAAGTCTAATCCAGACTGGGACAAAGAGGTTGAAACGTACAAGGCAAAAGAAAACGAAAATAGAGTTGAAACAAATACTTTAATGCCTTGGAATGTAATAGAAGCGGTTAATAAAAAAGCATCAGATGATACTAATGTGGCAACTGACGTAGGTCAGCACCAAATGTGGGTTGCTCAGTATTACAAATTTAAAAAGCCGAGAACTCATCTCACAAGCGGCGGCCTTGGAACAATGGGTTACGGTATGGGTGCTGCTATAGGAGCTTGTATGGCAACAAAAAGACGCACTGTTTTGTTTACAGGTGACGGAAGCTTTGGAATGAATCTTAATGAGCTTGCTACAGCCGTTTCACAAAACCTTCCTTTAACAGTTGTTGTACTTAACAATAATCGTCTTGGAATGATAAGACAGTGGCAGAGCTTATTCTTTGATAATCATTTTATGGCAACAGTTCTTGATAGAAAAACAGATTTTGTTAAACTTGCTGACGCTTTTGGAGCAAAAGGTTACAGAGCAGAAAATATTGAAGAGCTTAACAGCGCTCTTGATGAGGCCTTTGCTTTGAACTCGCCTTGTGTTATAGAGTGTATTATACCAAATGACGAAAACGTTCTTCCAATGGTTCCGCCAAATGGTTCAGTAGAAAATATGATAATAAAATAAGGAGGTAAAAGTATATGAACGAAAAATTTTCTTTATCAATAGTTGTTACAAATCAGCCAGGAGTACTTACAAGAATTTCTTCACTTTTCAGCCAGAGGGATTTTAATATTGACACTTTTACCTCAGGAAAAACAGAAGATGATGACTATGCCAGAATAACAATTACAGCCAGCGGAGACAGCAGGAAAAAGGACCAGATGATAAAGCAGATTTCAAAACTTTATGATGTTAAAAAAGTAGAAGTTATGCAGCCGGAAAACACAATTTTAAGAGAGCTTTTAATTGTTAAAGTAAGTGCAAGCGGAGAAAAATTAAGAGAAATACTTGATGCGGCATCTGTTTTCAGAAGCAAGGTAGTAGATATGTCACCTGGTTCAGTTTGTATAGAGATAACAGGTGAAACAAGCAAAATTGACGCATTTTTAAATTATATAAAAGATTATGGAATACTGGAATATTGCAGAACAGGACTTATTGCAGTACAGAGAGGCAAACAGTGCCTTTTTGAACATAAAAAAGATGCAAATAATAATACAAAAACAGCGTAATTTATGCCAAAGAGGCATTTATATAAAAAATAATTAAACATACAAAGGAGATAATAATCATGGCAAGAATGTATTATGCACAGGACGCAAACAGAGAACTTATAGCAGACAAGAAAGTTACAATAATAGGTTATGGCAGTCAGGGTCATGCCCATGCTCTTAACCTTAAAGATAATGGAATTGATGTTACAGTTGGTCTTTACGAAGGCTCAAAAAGCAAAAAGAGAGCAGAAGAAGCCGGACTTAAAGTTAAAAACACAGGCGAAGCTGTTAAAGATGCTGATATAGTAATGATACTTGTAAATGATGAAATACAGGCAAAGCTTTACAAAACAGAAATAGAGCCAAACCTTAAAGAAGGCGCTACACTTGCTTTTGCCCACGGTTTTAATATACATTACGGCCAGATTGTGCCTCCTAAGAATGTTGATGTAATAATGGTTGCGCCTAAAGCTCCGGGTCATACGGTAAGAAGCCAGTTCCTTGAGGACTTTGGTGTGCCTATGCTTATAGCTGTTTATCAGGATGTAACAGGAAAAGCAAAAGAAACAGCTCTTGCTTATGCCGATGCAATAGGCGGCACAAGAGCAGGTGTACTTGAAACTACATTTAAAGAAGAAACAGAAACAGACCTTTTTGGTGAGCAGGCTGTTTTATGCGGCGGTGTATGTGCCCTTATGAAAGCTGGTTTTGACACACTTGTTGAAGCTGGTTATCAGCCGGAAAGTGCTTATTTTGAGTGTATGCACGAAATGAAGCTTATAATAGACCTTGTTGTTAAAGAGGGTATGTCATTTATGAGAAATTCCATAAGCGACACAGCAGAATACGGAGATTATACAGCAGGCCCTAAGATAATAACAGATGAAACAAGAAAAGCGATGAAAGGCATACTTAATGATATCCAGCAGGGTAACTTTGCTAAAGATTGGATACTTGAAAACCAGGCTAACCGTCCTCACTTTAATGCTATGAGAAGAATACAGAAAGAGCATCTTTCTGAAAGTGTAGGAGCTGAGCTCAGAAGCCATATGAGAATGAAATAATAAAACTTGATAATTTGATTTGGTTCTGTATTTACATATATATTTAATTTAACTGAAAACAGCGGCTTTAAACATAAAAGTCTAAAGCTGCTGTTTTTAGTCTTTTTTTGTTTTTTGAAAGGCAATACATATATTTATTTTTAAGTATTATGTTGACAAAATCTTATCTCTGTTTTATTATAGACGAAAGTCGCTTAAAAAGAGGTGCTTAAATGCGTATAGGTTATGGCTATGATGTTCACAGACTTGTTGAAGGCAGAAA
>CALWHR010000023.1 GCA_944380455.1 uncultured Clostridia bacterium | reverse complement strand
ACATCTGCCATACGTTTCATAAAAAGTATTGCCGCCAACAAAAGACCAGCTATAATTGCAACTACAAGGTCAAATATAACTGTAAGAACAAGTGTTACAAGGATTATTGAAATATCGCTCTTTGGTGATGTTTTAATAAGGTTTGCACACTCTCTCCAGCCACTCATGTTATAAGCAACCATAAAAAGTATTGCCGCTATTGCAGGCATAGGAATAAGCGCCGCATAAGGCATTAAAACAACTAATATAATAAGCAAAACAACAGCATGTACCATACCGGCTATTGGTGAACGTCCGCCATTTTTAATATTGGCCGCCGTTCTTGCTATAGCTCCCGTTGCAGGTATGCCTCCGAAAAGTGCCGAGCCAATATTTCCGGCACCCTGCGCAATAAGCTCCATATTTGAATTATGTCTGTCACCAATCATACCGTCTGATACAACACATGACAAAAGTGACTCAACAGCCGCAAGTATGGCTATTGTGAAGGCATCCGGCAGCGATTTAGTTATAATGTCAAACGACAGCACCGGCAAAGTAATTGAAGGCAGGTCTGATGATATTGTATACAAATCACCGATTGTATTTACGTTTAAATCAAAAAGCTTAACAAGTCCAGCAGAAACAATAACGGCTATAAGTGAAGGCGGAATTTTATCAAGCGCCTTAATTTTAGGCCATAATATAAGTATTGCTAAAGATATTAAGCCAACAATAAGTGCAGTAACATTAATTGTTCCCAAGCTTTTAAATATTTCGGCTATTTTACCTGTTGTTTCAATAGGTGAAGAAGAAAAAGTAAGCCCTAAAAAATCCTTAACCTGTCCCACAACAATAGTTACGGATATACCAAATGTAAAACCTGTTGTTATGGTATAAGGTATAAACTTAATTAAATTGCCAAGCCTTAATACACCCATTATTACAAGTATTATGCCGGCTAAAACAGTAGCAATAATAAGTCCATCCATGCCGCTTGTAGCTACAATTCCTGCAACAATAGAAGCAAATGCCGCTGTCGGTCCTGCTATCTGCACCCTGCTTCCGCCAAGGAAAGAAATAATAAATCCGGCTACAATAGCAGTATAAAGGCCCTGCTCCGGTCCAACCCCAGATGCCAAAGCAAGCGCTATAGAAAGCGGCAGAGCAATAATTGCAACTATAATACCTGATACCACATCTTTAATAAACTGTTCTTTGCTGTAGCTTTTTAAAACTGTAAAAAGCTTAGGCTTGAGCCCTTCCATAATAAATAAATCCCCCTAATAATTAAAATTTTGCAGACATTTTATAATAATACGAAATTACTGTATATTTCAATAGATTTATTAAAAATTTCTCATTTTTCGATTATAATATTTTGAATTATGGCCTTTTATAGCTAATTGTTTACAAATTATTACGAATAATTATACAATACTGTATACAAAATATAAAAAACAGCTGTATACATAGCGTTGTTGTATACAGCTGCTTTTATTAATGACCTTTTCTTTTTTCTTTCTTTTTTTCCTGTTTAATTATAAACATTTGCTCTTTTTTCTCTTTCTCCCTTAAACGCCTGCTTTTTTTAGACAATATTTTATTTTGTTCATGCATTAATTTAATTGCCTGCTGAGCTTTTGTACCTATGCCGCTATTTTCTGTCTGTTTTTTAATAAGCCTCTGCATGCGTTTGGGATTAATACGTTTTTCAGCATGTTCATCTGATAGTAAATATGGACTAAACCTCATTTTTATAAAATTTCTAAGCATGAAATTATAAATTTCATAATCCTTAGGCTCCTTGCCAAATATTATTCTGCTTACCTCGTATTTAATGCCGTCATCCCTTTCGTATACACCCTGATAGAATGTACCGTCAAAAAATACTGTAAAAGTAAATTTAGTCTTATCCATATTCTTTTTCCTCCTTTATAAAACACAGCATCGTCCGGACAACCAAGGAGGCAGGTTACTGACAGTTATAAATATTTAAACTGCGCCCGGACTACCAACCGGGCAGTGTTTTTGCCGACGCTTTAAAATACTAAAAATAAATGCCGATAAAAACCGGCACTTATTTTAAAACATAATTAATTATTTATAAATTGGATATTTGTCACAAATCTTTGTAACTTCTTCTCTTATAAAATCAGCCTTAGCATCAAAGTCTGTAATAACAAGATTAATAAGTTCTGCAATCTTTGTCATATCAGCTTCAACAAGTCCTCTTGATGTAACAGCAGGAGTACCTATTCTTACACCTGATGTAATAAACGGACTTCTTGGGTCGTTAGGAACAGCATTCTTGTTAAGTGTAATATAAACCTCATCGCACTTATTCTGAAGCTCTTTTCCTGTTATTTCAAGTCCTCTTAAATCAAGGAGCATAAGGTGATTGTCTGTGCCACCTGTAAGAAGTTTAAGACCGCAGCTCATAAGACCATCGGCAAGTGCTTTGGCATTTTTAACAACCTGGCTCTGATATGCCTTAAACTCAGGTTTAAGAGCTTCACCAAAGCATACTGCTTTGCCAGCAATAACATGCATAAGCGGTCCGCCCTGAATACCAGGGAATATGGCTTTGTTAAAGTTGAATTTTTCATTAATCTTGCTGTTTGAAAGAATAAGACCGCCTCTTGGCCCTCTGAGTGTTTTATGTGTTGTCGTTGTAACAACATCAGCATAAGGAATTGGGCTTTCATGAAGTCCGGCAGCAACAAGGCCTGCAATGTGTGCCATATCTACCATAAGATAAGCACCACACTCGTCAGCTACTTCTCTGAATTTTTTAAAGTCTATCTTTCTTGCATAAGCTGAAGCTCCGGCAATAATAAGCTTTGGCTTTGTTTCAAGAGCGATTTTTCTAAGCTCATCGTAATCAATAAATCCTTCATCATTTACACCATAAGGCACTACATTAAAATATTTGCCTGACATATTAACAGGGCTTCCATGTGTAAGGTGGCCGCCATGAGCAAGGTTCATACCAAGAACAGTATCACCCGGCTCAAGCATAGCGAAAAATACTGCCATATTAGCCTGTGCACCTGAGTGAGGCTGAACATTTGCGTATTCACAGCCAAAAAGTTCTTTTGCTCTGTCAATAGCTATCTGTTCTATAATATCAACATTTTCACAGCCGCCGTAATAGCGTTTTCCAGGATAACCCTCTGCGTATTTATTTGTAAGTATGCTGCCCATAGCCATCATAACAGGCTCTGAAACAATGTTTTCTGAAGCTATAAGCTCCAAGTTTCTGCTCTGGCGTTTAAACTCAAGCTCCATAGCTTCGCCGACTTCTTTATCGTAAGCTGTTAAAGCCTTCATAACATCTTTAATCATTTTAAAATCTCCTTTTCTTTAGATTACTGAAAACAGCGTAAATTTATTATACTTTATCATTTTAAATTGTTCAATAATAAATTAAGCTTCAGCACTTATGCTTTTATTTCTTCTTATCAATAATTTTTTATATGCGTATATAAAAAGCGATGCTTCTAAAATAAGTGCGGCAATCCACGAAAGCGGATATGACAAAAACAGTATAAAAAACTCTCTGTGCGACTGAAAATAAGTAAATACAAATACAAGTCTTATACCGCATACGCATAAAAGCGCTATACACATTGAAGAGAATGAATAGCCTATACCTCTTAAAGCACCAGTTGTTGTGTCCATCATTCCGCATAAGAAATATGTAGCGCACATTATAGAAAGCCTGATTACTCCATATTGTATAACCTCAGGGTCTTTGGAGTAAATTCCTATAAGCAAATCCGAAGCGGCATAAATACCTGCGCCCATAACAATCCCTACAACGCATACAAGAAAAATACATTCACCGTATATTTTTATAATTCTTTTAATTTTGCCTGCACCGTAATTTTGGCTTATAAAAGTAAGTGCTGACTGATTAAATGAGTTCATGGCAACATAAATAATATTTTCTATACTGGAAGAAGCAGCATTTCCTGCCATTACCGCAGCGCCAAAAGAATTAACTGAAGACTGGATTATTACATTTGAAAAATTAAACACAGCACTCTGCAGTCCAGCAGGTATGCCTATTTTAAATATTTGTATAAGTCTTAATTTATATATTTTAAGCTTTCTCAAATTAAGATGATACGCTTCATCAGTTGATGTAAATCTTTTAATTATAAGAAAAGCCGATATACACTGAGATATAACGGTGGCTAAGCCTACACCTGCAACATCCATATTAAGTAAAATTACAAAAATTAAATTAAGTATAATATTTATAATTCCACCCAATGTAAGATAAATCAGCGGTCTTTTGGTATCACCAAATGCTCTTAGAATAGCGCTTCCAAAGTTATATAGCATTGTAACTGGCATTCCTATAAAATAAATCCTCAAATATAAAGCAGATTTATTTAAAACATTTTCAGGTGAACCCATTAATATAAGTATAGGTTTTGTAAACAGCACTCCTATAAATACCAGTATCACACCGCTTATAAGGCTTGTAAGTACTGATGTTTGCACAGTTTCTTCTATTCCCCTGCTGTCACCAGTACCTATAAGCCTTGCAGTAACCGCATTTGCACCTATTGAAATACCAATAAAAAAGTTTACAAGCAGGCTGATAAGCGCTGTTGTGCTTCCTACAGCTGCAAGAGAATCGCTTCCGGCATACCGTCCTACTACTATAGTATCAGCAGCATTAAATAATAACTGCAAAACACCTGTAAGAATAACAGGTATGGCAAATATAATAATCTTCC
Source organism: uncultured Clostridia bacterium (assembly GCA_944380455.1). Classification (GTDB taxonomy): domain Bacteria; phylum Bacillota; class Clostridia; order Lachnospirales; family Anaerotignaceae; genus Neoanaerotignum_A. The sequence goes on along the minus strand of CALWHR010000023.1, from coordinate 2,930 downwards.
CCATTAAAGGCCCATTAATCATGTCAAACTGCTTCTGCTTTTCCATAATGATACCCCCTTTATATGATTTCCCTTTGTAAAAAATTATATATTAAAACGCCGGAAAAATCCCGGCGTGAAATACCTGAAGCGTAATTACACCGCTTCATGTCCTTTATTTTTAATTGCATTTAAAATATAATCAACATTCTCCTCACAAATCTCAATAGTTTCAGCCTCAACCATAACCCTTATAAGCGGTTCTGTGCCGCTTTCTCTAACAAGCACCCTGCCGTTAGAACCAAGCTTTAATGCAACATCATTAACAGCCTTCTGAACATCTTCATCTGCCTGTGCTTCTTTTTTATCCTTTACTTTTATGTTTTTAAGTATCTGAGGATATATTTTAACAGGCTCTGTAAGCTTGCTCAAAGGCTCTTTTGACTCAATCATGGCTTCCATCATTTTAATTGCAGTTAAAATACCGTCACCTGTAGTGGCGTATTTTCTGAATATTATGTGACCACTCTGCTCTCCGCCTATACGATGGCCGTTTTTAACCATGTTTTCATAAACGTATTTGTCGCCTACGTTTGTTTTTTCGTAAGATATGCCTTGCGCATCAAGAGCTTTATAAAGTCCAAGATTAGACATAACAGTTGTTACAATAGTATTGTTTAAAAGCTTGCCGCGGCGCTTCATATAACAGCCGTAAACATAAAGTATCAAGTCACCGTTTACTACATTACCTTTCTCATCTACAGCAATACATCTGTCAGCATCACCATCAAAAGCAAAGCCTATATCAAGACCCTTTTCTTTAACAAATTTCTGAAGGCATTCTATATGTGTTGAACCACAGTTCATATTAATATTTGTACCGTCCGGTTCAGCATTAATAACATAAGTTTTTGCACCAAGAGCGTCAAAAACACTTTTGGCAATCATCCAAGCACTGCCGTTTGCACAGTCAAGACCAACCTTTATATCTTGGTATGAGCGTGTTGCAAGTGAAATTAAATATCCAATATATCTGTTTCTTCCGGCTGAATAATCAATTGTTCTTCCTATATTTTCTCTGTGAGCATTTGGAAGCTCGCCTAATTTTCCGTCTAAATAATCCTCTATTTTAAGTATGGTTTCTTCGTCCATTTTTTCGCCGCGGTTATTAATAAGCTTAATACCGTTATCATAAAACGGATTGTGGCTTGCTGAAATCATAATACCGCAGTCAAAATCCTCTGTTCTGGCTACATAAGCCACGCTTGGAGTTGTTGTAACATGCAGAAGATAAGCATCAGCACCTGTAGAAGTTATGCCTGCACCAAGAGCATATTCAAACATATAGCTTGAACGCCTTGTATCCTTGCCTATAACTATTTTGCACCTCTCATTTTTATCTTTGCCATAGTACCAGCCAAGAAATCTGCCTACTTCAAAGGCATGATTTACAGTAAGGTTAACATTAGCCTCACCCCTGAAGCCGTCTGTCCCGAAATATTTTCCCATTTATATATCTTCCTTCCAATAAACATTCTAATATTAAAATATTCTCATAAAAATTTAAGGCTATGCAGATTTTAACATAACCATAACATGTTTTCAACATTATACGTTAAATTAAATCTGTATAGCCTCGTAATTTTAATAAACGTCACTTATCTGATATGAAATTTTATCTTCGCCTACTCTTAATTTAAGTATTCTAAAGTCACTGTTTACACTTCCGTCATTAAGCCAAAGTGAAGGAAGATTAATATACTGAATTCCGTCTTTCACACTGGTCCAGCATGCGGTAGAAGATGATGAAACAACTATTACATCCCTTCCGGCATCCTCTATTTCTTTAAGGGCACTCTTAAATAAATCACCCTCAAGGGAATCGCTGAAATTTGAAGGCGATGTGTCCATAAAGAATACAACAAATTTGTTTGGTGACATCATAATGTCATTTTTAAACCTCTGCCACTGGTCTGATTTAGTATTCTTAAATCCGCCGTTTACAGCTGTCATATTAACAAGCGTTACATTGTCTTTATAATAAACAGAATAATCATTCTGCCACCTTATAACTTCAATGCTGTCACCTGACGAGATATCACTTTTTCCGCCGTAAATTGCAGTATCTGCATTAGCTTGAAGCAGTTGATGTATTTTGCTTCTTTCGCTTGTGTATAAATCGGCATTGCTTACATTTCCGCTTGATACCGTTCCGGCTATATTAATATAATAATATCCTTCTTCTTTTGTTACAAAATCAGCATCAGAAACAGACTGAGCTTTAGGCACTTCCACATTGGCTTCTATTGGATAAACACCTCTTAAATCATCAAAATACATTACCTGCTGCTCTGTGTTGGTATTTGTTAATGCAGCAACATATATAGTATTAAGAGTTATAGGATAGCTTACTCCATCCGGTATATCAGCTGTAACATCCTGCCAGCCCTGCCAGTTTACATCCCTTGAAAAGTCTATTAAACTTTCATTTCCTTTTGAGTCTGTAATCTTAGCTCTAACCCACTGTCCGGTACCATTGCCGTATATCTTTAATTTAAGCTTTGACGGTGTTCCTGATATTGGCTGAGGATTTACAAAATTAAGATATGCCGCCTGAGTTTCTTCAGACTGTTTAAAGTAATAGCTCAGGCCAAGACCTTTTGCTCCGTCTGTAAAATATTTTTGCGATAGTCCGGCTACCCCCTGTATATCTGTAGGATATGAAGTAAAATTAAGGTACTGGATATTTTCAAATGAATCTATCTGCTTATCCTCACTGCCTACAGCTACTTCTACATAACATGTATTGCCTGCATATGTGCAAGTTATGTATCCGCTTCCTTTTTCAGATGCAGAAAAAACATTTCCGCTCATTGTGCCAAAAGTAGTGCCATACTGCGCAATATTTGTAATATCCATACTGCTGCCGGAAGATGTATGCGCAGTTACTT
>CALWHR010000022.1 GCA_944380455.1 uncultured Clostridia bacterium | reverse complement strand
TTAATATTTAATGTATATTATAAAATATTTAATTAAGGTCTTTGTAAATGCTTTTTAGAGTTTACATCATAATTTTTTAAATTCTATACTAAAATTATATGTTAATATCAATTTGATACAATGTAATTTAATTTCGTTTTATAATATATTTATAACATAAAAAATAATTTTTCTAATTATTTTTTAATGTAAAATATTTATTTTAAATTTAAATTAAATTAATTTTATTAATTTTTTGTAAGTACCTTAAAATTTATCTGATGGACACTCAATAATTTGTTTTTGCTTGTTATTGTCAAAACATTGGGTTATAATATATAAAATCTGAATAGATATGTTACATATAAAAATTTTATGATATTCAAGGAGAATTTAAAATATGTCAGGTTTAGGTTTTGATAATATAGTTCAGCCAACTATTGCGCAAAGAATAGTTGACCAAATATGCCAAGCTATATCCGATGGACGTTATCGCCCAGGTGATAAACTTCCTACAGAAATAGAACTGGCACAAATATTCAAAGTTGGCAGAAACTCCGTAAGAGAAGCCATAAAAATGCTTGAATGTTTAGGACTGCTTGAAATACGCCGCGCAGAGGGAACATTTGTAGCCAATAAGCCATCTAAAGCAATGGTTAATCCTCTTGTTTACGGTGCTATACTTGGCGGAAAAGATACAGTAGGCGAAATGATAGAGTTTCAAATAATGATGGATAAGGCAACTTCTCAGTTCTGTGCTATAAAGGCTACACCTGAAGAAAAAATGGAGATAAAAGAAGCTCACGACAAACTTCAGGAAGCTTTGTCAAGAGAACCCTATGATATGGATGAGATAAATAAATTAGACCGCCGGTTTCATAAATTAATAGTAGAGTATACCCATAATGAGTTTGCAATTATTGTTACAGATGCTATTTGGACATTACTTGACAATACTATTAACAAAGAAATAGAAACAATAATGAAAAATGATCCTACATATATGAAGCGCCTGCATCAGGGAATTTTTGATGGAATTATAAACAATGATGCCAAGGCTGCAGCAGATGCCATACCATTCGATTATTTTATCGACAGGCACAATCTTAGATAATAATTAATATTAAATTGAATTTAACAATCTATGCTTGATTTTTATATTATTTTTATCAAAAAACAAAAATTAATGACATTAAAGTGTCATTGGCTTTCTTCTATATTTTTTCAACAGCTTATTATTGCTATGTAAAAATCAAGTATAGAAAATCTTTTATCCAAAAAGCAAAACTTTCAAAGTTCTGACCTTTTAATATCTTAATTACGCAATAATAATATTCTTACCTGTTTATTAATATAAAATTTTTCTCCAAAAGTTTAATAAAACACCAATTGCATTTTTAGGTATAATTATTAAATTTTAGTCTTTTATGCGCCATAATACGGAAGCAATATATATCATAAAATAAAAAACCCATCTGTAAAGAAAACAGACAGGTTCTATATCAATTTTCCCTTATCTTTCAGATATATATTTACTGCTAAACTCCTCCGCAATAATAGGCTTTTCGTAAAAATATCCCTGACCATAATCACAGCCTAAACTTTTCATTTTGATTTTATCATCTTCGGTTTCTATACCCTCAGCTACCGTAGCAATTCCAAGATTATTTGCAAACTTAATAATCTGTTCCAAAACAATTTCACGCCGCTTCTCATCGTCGCTTTGAGATTTACGTAAAAACCCACGGTCAAGTTTCAGTTCGTCAATTTTTAATTGATAAATCATATTTAATGATGAATATCCGCTGCCAAAATCATCCATTGAAACTTTAAAGCCTTTCTCATGTAGTGCCTCTATTTGATGATTAAGCAGCTCCAAATCATTAGAGGCAACTCCTTCCAGTATTTCCAAAGTGATTAATGATGCTGGAATATTATATTTGTTTATTATTTCTTCTAAATTATTAGGATAATTTCTGTCAGAAAACTGCAGCTTTGACTGGTTAACAGAAATAGGCAATGGTTCTTTCCCCTCATCTATCCACTTTCTTATTAACTTGCAGGCTTTTTCTATCATATACATGTCAAGCTTTAAACAAAATCCATTACTTTCAAACAGCGGTATAAATTCATTAGGATATCTGTACGAACCATTCGGATTCTGCCATCGCACAAGTGCCTCTGCTCCAATAATAGCATCATCTTTGAGGCTGTATTTAGGCTGTAAAAACAGTTTAAATTCATTATTTTTAAGAGCTAAATGCATATAGCTTTCAATACTGTTTCTTTTTCTAACCTCTTTATGGAGTTCCTCGTTATAAAAAGCAATATTTTTCTGATGGGAATGTTTTATGCTTTGAAGCGCAATCAGTGCTTTTTCTCTGTCACCTCTGATAACAGCACCTGAATAAAGAGAAAGTTCATAGCTGTAACTTCCATGCAAAACAGAAGCATTTCTTATGTGAGTAATGATGCTGTTAATTCTATCATAAATAGTACTTTCATCTACATCAAACATAACAATAAAAAATGTATCAGCAGAGCTGCGGCAGAAAAATTCACCTTCTTTCAGCTTTTCATCAATTACTTTTTTTACATATATAAGTACTTGATCACCATGGCTTTTACCAAATAAATCATTAATACATTTAAAATTATGTATATTTAAAGCAACGGTACTGTAATTTCTTTGCGTTTTTGTCAGTTCCAGAAAATCATGATCGAATTTCAATATATTTTCTGCACCTGTCAAAGAATCCCAATAAGCTATGTGAAGCAGCTTTTTTGTACTTTTTCTAACTTGTATATATCCGCCAAAAAGCATAAAATTAATAAATATAAATATTAATATCAAAACAAATCCAATAATACCAAAAGTATTATCTACAGAAAGCGAATATCCCAAAGCTGTATCAGCACAAAACAGATACCATCCGTTTATATTAAGCGGTTCAATATAAAAATAATATTTGTCACCTAAATATGTAAAGGTGTTAAACACACTTTCATTGTTTGAGAGTGCCTCTATTGTTTCTTCTTTAGCTTCATCTGTTAAAAAAGTGCCTTCAAAAATAGTTTTATTTTCTTCTTTTACAATTGAATTTTCAGAACGAACTAAGTACTCTCCTTTAGAATTGATGAGATGTATGTATCCATTTCCATTCATTATATAATTTCCGTTTGCCAAATCTGTAAATATTTCTATAGTATCATTTGCAGAAAGAACACCTACAACAACATCATCTTTATAAACAGGCACTGCATACAAAAATATTTTTCTGTCAAAAAAATCACTGTCATACATTCTTGAGACTGAATTTATACCTTTAAAAGCCTGCTCAATAGAATCTTTTGCATAATCATTCATATCGTCCAAAGAAACATCATGTATAGTGCCGTATCCAATAGTATTGGAAATCCCATAGCCATCTTTTCCAAAATATGAAAAACCTATAAAGTCATTTGCTAAATTAGCTTTAGTAATAGTTTCTTCTAAACGCTCTTCGGATTCATATATTTTATTAACCTCGAAAGCTTTTGACAGTGTACTTAAAATTTGAAAATTTTTTTTCATTTGTTTAAGTATTCTGTTTTTGTACTCCCGCGTTTCTTCCTGCATTTGTACATAATCTGTTTCACGCGCAGCACTTCCAACATATGCTAAAAGACTAATACCAACAATACTAAATAAAATACTGCTGATAATAGTTATTACTGTAATTCTCACTAATTGTTTTTTCAGCTTACTTTCGTCCATATCTACCTCCTATGTACATAAACTACCTTGCCTTATTAAACGGCTGTACTTTTGTCTATCATAGTAAGGCTGTCAGCATAATTAAATAAAAAGCATGCCAAATAAAATTTGAATTTACAGACAGTCACTAAATTCTTCCAGCACTCTATCTTTTGCATCTTCTTCAGGCAGCGGCACATAAAATCGAAATCCCTGAATAACATCGCAGTTCATATTCTGCAGAGCCTGTACTTGTTCGTCAGTTTCCACACCCTCTGCCAAAACAGTCATACCAAGTTCATGGCCTACCTGAATCATTGATTTCAAAATAGCTTTTCCGTTTGTAGTCAAAATATTGTCAATTAATCCTTTGTCAAGCTTTATACCATCTATTTGATACTTCTGTAAATCATAAAATGATGTAAAACCCTCACCAAAATCGTCTAAGGCAATACTTACGCCAAATTCTTTTAATTCCTTAATATTATTCTGAATTAAGGAAATATTTTTAACTGCTGCACTTTCAGTTAATTCAAAAATCAAAAGTTCTTTAGGAAAACTATACTCATTTATTATTTTTTTGCACTTAAAAGCAAAATCAATGGCAGAAAATGTTTTACGCGAGAAATTACAAGACACAAAAAAAGTTTTAATCCCTTTCTGCGCTAAACTATCCAAAAATACACATACTTCTTTCAAACAATAATAGTCTAACTTACTTATAATTCTTTCATCCTCCATTAAAGGCACAAATACATTAGGTGAAATTATACCCTTCTGCGGATGATTCCATCTTGATAAAGCTTCTCCTCCAACTATTTTAAATGAGTTTGCATCAATATAAAACTGTATATAAAGCTGAAATTCATGTCTTTCAAAAGCCTGTTCTATACTTGACTGAATCATTCTTTCTTCAGCAAACTTATTCAGCATTTCATCAGTACAAACTATATACATTTCCTGTTTTTTCTGTGCTATATGTGCACATTGTGCTGCATTAAAAATCAATTCGTTTATATCTCTATCATTTGATTTTATCTGATACACACCAGCAGCAACACTTAAATCTACTGGCATATAATAATAATTTTGGTTATATTTATGTATTTCATCAAACACTAAAGAAATCCATTGTTTCAGACTATTTTTATTAGTATTAAATTTAAGTACAATAAAGTCATTATCAGAAACTCTTGATAAAATATCATTGCCTGAAACACAATGTTTAATAATACCGGCGCAGTATTTTAAAAACTCATCTGCATCTTGCCTGTTTCCAAATTTATGCAGCCAGTCAGTATCCACATTAAAGTATACCATCTGATACAGTACTTTTGATTTATTGTTTATAAGCTTTGCAAACTTGCGTGATAAATAATCAATATTTCCAAGACCTGTTATTTTATCAGTTTCCAAATATTCTCTAAGAATATTCAGTCTTTTTTTATATCTTCTGCAAATCAATATACCTGTACACAGCAACATTATAATTATAAAAGACATGACACCTGCTGTCAAATAATTGCCCGTCTCGCTTTGATTATAAACAGTTGTATCTATTATTAAACCGCTGATTTTTTCCTGTGAAACAGAAGATAAGTAATTATTTAAATCAAATTTAAGGCTTTCAGGAGCAGCATCCGTATAACATATGTAATATGAAATTCTGCTGTCTTCTTCCATCGTGCTGAATACTTCTACACTCTGTTTGTTATTTAAAATATCATCCCCATCTTTGCAGGCAGAAATAACATCTACCTGCATATTTTCAGCTAAATGTTCACGGTTATCTGTGCTTTCAGGCTGATAATATATCATTTCATATCTGCTTTTATCAGAAAATTCATTTAATAACCGCGGAATTACGCCGTCAAATGTTTTTGACTGACTATTATAATATTCAATTGGATAAGCATTTGGATTGCCTGCAATATAAATAATTATTTTGTTTTCCACTGTTATCTCCTCTTGCCTATTATTCTTCTATATAAGTTTTACGTTCAAATAATGACATATTTCTTTCAGGAGCAGATTCTTTGATATTGTCTATCTTCTTTTCAGTATTTTTAAGTTGTTCGTCTGCAGTATTTAATATACTGCGGAGCATTTTACGTACACCTGCAATTTGTTCCTGATATTTTTTAAGCTCTTCATTCTTTTTGTCCAGTTCATCCTCAAGGTGTTTCCGTGCTTTATTTTCTTCTTCCTCAGTTTCGATTTTTAATTTTTCAGCAAAGCGTTTGGCATCTAAAATAGCAGAGGCAATAATTGTTTTATCGTTTTGCTGAGTTTCCAAGCGCTGCTTTGTATTTTCAAGCTCCTCTTCCAATTTATGTATTCTTTCTAAATACATTTCTTCATTTTTCTTAATCTGTTCATCCTTTTCCAAAAGTTTAGTTGAAAACTCGTCCTCAACTGAAGCTATGTATTGATAAACGCTTTCTTTTTTGTACCCAAAAAATCCTTTTTTCAACATTTCAAGCTCCATATAAACACTCCTTTTTTAAATCATTTGAAATCTATTTTTCTTCTCTCAATTTCTCCACAGCTAAGCTTTTTATTTTTGTACCCTATAAGAGCCGATGCTCTTACCCATGCCAATATAAGTCTCAGGAATGAAACCTCAATAGCACATAATCCAATAGCTTTTAAAATATCTGGCAATGTCAGTTTTAAATCAATGGTATGTATACGTGAAAAAAATGCTGTCAGCGATAAAACAGCCGAATACACCACATAAATAAAGAAAAACAGTATCATAAACGGTACATTAACAAGATCAACAATATAAGCAAGCAATATTGAAAATAGTCCGAAAATTTCTATATATGGTGATAATAACTCATAAAACAAAAAATATGAATATGATATTGTACCTACTAAACCATATTTAAAGTTCAAAAACATTTTTCTATGGCTAATCATACTCTGAAATAATCCAATATGCCATCTTCTTCTTTGCTTGCACAAATCCTTTAATTTTTCCGGCGCCTGAGTCCAGCATATGGCATCTGTAGCATACCGTATGCGGTACTCCATTGAATGTTCACAGCAAAATTCATGCAGTTTAACCACAAGTTCCATATCTTCACCCATAGTGTTTAAGTCATATCCCCCAGCATCAACAACAATATTCTTTTTAAATAACCCAAATGCTCCGGAAATAATAATGCTGCCATTGAACTTATCAAATAAAATTCTTGCCGCAAGAAATGACCTGTCGTATTCTAAAACCTGCATACACGGCAGAATTTTATCAGGCATCCTGTAAGATATAACTTTACCCTCTTTAATTTCAGCACCATTACAAGGCCTGACAGCACCGCCTACTGCGATAACATTGCCTTCTTCAAGTACAGGACGAACAATTTTACTTAATGAATCGAACTGCAAAACTGAATCTGCATCAACACATATAAAATACGGATATTTTGCGGCATTTATACCCATGTTAAGGGCATCAGCCTTGCCGCCGTTTTTCTTTCTTATAAGTGTTATTGGAACTTTATACTCATAAGACTCAAAAACCGATTCTTCCCTTTGGCAAAATACTCTGCGCTGTATTGGCCTGTCAATGCGTTTCATCTTAAAAGCTTCTTTAACAGCCTGTGATGTGCCATCATTTGAACCGTCATCTACAACTATAATTTCATATAATTTATAATCCAAAAACAACATTGAACGTATACTTGACTCAATAGTAACAGCTTCATTATAAGCAGGTATAATAATGCTTACAGGCACATAATAATCCCCAGTCAATTCATTTTTTAGTCTGTTTTGACGCTTTAATTTATAAAGCATAGATGAACCGACAGACACTGACAAAAATAAAAAGCTTGCGTAGCCTATCATATAAACTATGAAAAACGCACCTACATAATCAAAAAACACCTTAAATGCGTCTGTCATTATCTGACCTCTCCCTCCATGCGCAGCCTCCTTGATTCTAAACGATATTTCATCATTTCTCTTGCGTACCTGTCACTTCCGCTTATTATATCAAAAAGTGCATCATATTTAAGATTATGTGCTTCAAGGCTCTGTGCGGCAGAATACCGTATATACCAGTTAGGACTGTGAATTGCTCTTTTTAATACATAAATAACTTCATCGCCTTCGTATTTTTCAAGTGCAGAAACAGCAACTGTAGCATATTCCCACATTAAAGGGTCTGTATTTCTCGCAAAATTCAGAATATGTTCTAAAGCCTTCTCGTAACTATACCGCCCAAAATATCTTATAGCAGAAAGCCTCAGCTCTTTTTCCGCATTTAAATCAAGCATAATTTTTAGCATTTCTTCTTTGTAATTTCCGCTTTTAAACCTGATATAGTTTAAAACTGCCAGTTTTGTATGATCACTAAACTGATTAAAATTATTCCACAATCCCTTAATTAATTCATCATGGCTGCCTGTAAATGCAAGAAGGCCTTCTGTAAGTATCTTTTCATTTAAATATATTTTTCCATCATCCTGTGCTTTAACAGCCTTTATAACATGTTCAGAGTTTCCTAAATGATAAAGTGCACTTAAAGCATTAATTCTGCAGTATAAATTATCCTTCTTTATATATGTAATTAATATATCCTGCAGAGAATCTATAGGCATATTTTGATTAACTGCAAAGTTTGAAATAAAATGCGTAAAATAACCGGCCTGCATGGTTTCTTTCTGACTGTATACCAACGCTAAGTACAATATTACAGGCTTAATTTCACGCAGATATACCTTAATTTCTTCACTATGTCCGGTATTAAATTCACCACTCAGCACTTTTTCAAAGGCTATTAAATTGTTAATATGACTTAGCTTTTTACGCAGAAATTCTAACTGATTTTGTTCTATTTTTCCACGCATGCGTATTGAGTTTAACTGAATATCCAATTGCTTTTTTAATTTAATACATTTCTTCTTTAACCACCGTTCATTTTGCTTTGAATAAATATTGTAAACTATATTAAATAATATCATGCTTACACATACAATCCCGTATATATAAATTAAAAACTCAACTCTCATATTCATCCCCTCCTTTCCGCATTAAGCAAAATCATTTATTCCAGTATTCTTTAATCATGTAATACGATTTTTTCAAACGCTCATGATATGTAACATTTCTGCCCCATCCTTCAAGAGCAAATTCATCCATAGGTATTCTGTTTTCCTTGCAGCTGTCATTAGAAATGCCAACATACATTTTATCTATTTGTATATATTCCACACCGTAATTCTCGTAGTAATCATCATGTATTTTCATCTCAGACGGATTGGCAAAATTAAATATCTGCCATGGCAGTTTAAGCTCTATATAATCACCGGAGAATATAAAATCAGCCAGCGAATTAAAATCTTCACTTTCTGGATTAGCATTTCCATATTTCAAAAGTCCTGTCTCATATATCTCAGCAGTTGCCTGCCAGTTATCGCTAAGCAAAGGTGTAGCTGTCTGAAGCATAAGGCATATAGGCTTAAATATCGGCGTATCCTTATCTACAGGCTCAATATAAGCGTCTTTATCCTCAGTTTCATGAAGATACATAGCCCTAAGTACTTCATACCTTTCCTGTACTAATATTCGGCTGCTGTCTGTTCCGTTAATTTCTATAACAAAATCACTGGCATTTTCAAATGAAATATCAAAGTTTTCACAGTATGCGCTTCCTGTTTTAGGTGTAATATCAACAGGTATATAAAGAACATCACTTTGCGGCAAAAAATCTTTTTTATAAATCAGAAAGTATATAAATTTCTCGTCGTACTTCATTGAAACAGACATATTATTGTTTTCTGTAACCAAGTCTTTCTCGTTCCATTCTGATAAATCTCCGTCAACATAACATATACTTTTTTCATCACCTGGATCAAATGAAAGCAAACCAAAATACTGTTCATTAGTCTGATAATCACTCCAATATGGAGTATTAAGCAAATCAACAGCATGCATCGTATTCCACGTTCGTTTAAACCACTCGTCCTGCCATGTAAATATACAGCTTCCGGCACACCCAGCTTCCATTATGTCGTTATAGCAGTCTATAATAGCCTGTCCCTGCTCATTTTCCGACATATTCCCCTGATTCCTGCCTGTATTATAATCTCTTTGAGCCATTCCTCTTCCTGTTGACACACCATATTCAGAAATAACAACTGGAATTGTATGATGCTCTGTAATCCGTTTAAGATATTCAAGATATGTATTTATTTTCCCATCATCAGTTAAAGCAAAATCGCTTTTATCGTCTACATAGTTAAGGTAATCTGGATAATACGGATACACGTGATATGAAGCAAAGCATCCCGAAATAAATTTATCAGTAGAAGAAATATGTTCCACATCAACTTTGGCGCACTTCATAAAATACAGAGTAATATCCTCTTGATAATCAAAAGGGTCTGTTGTAGGCCAGTTAGAAAAAGCAATCAGCCTTTGCTCTTTGTATCTTTTTGACTCATACTCTATTATTTTATCTCCAACCTCACAAAGCATGGCCTCAAAAGGAGAAGCATCATCTGTTGTAAACAGGTACGTGCCTTTATAATTATTTCTTTCAGGGTATTTGTTATCAGTATATACAACTGTAACGTCTTCCCATTCAACACCAAGAATATATCCTACAACCCATTGAGAAATATCCTTTCTGTAAGAACCTGAGCCAATGCCGTATCCAAGATTGAAGTTTTTATTTCCATGAATAATATCAACTACAGTCCTGCAGTCATCTAAAAAAGTCTGCCTGAAGTCATCATCATAAGCATCTCTGTGTGAATTTTGAACATAATCATTGACCCATATACCATGAATAAGATAAAGAGGTTCTTCACTATTTTTGTTATACTCATAAAAGGCATTATAAAAATCATCTTGCAGAATAGTATAAACACGAATAGTATTAGCACCCATTTCCTGTATCCATTTAAACCATCTAAGGTATGTTTGCTCATCGATAGCATAGTCTGTAGCCCATTTCCCAGGCAAACCTACACCTAAATTTACTCCTCTTATTTCAAAAGGCTCAGTTTTCCCGTTTTTTTCCATATATATAGTATCTTCATCTGTTGTCATAAAAGAAGTAACCGGTTTATTCGGGTTAAAATCGATATAAATTCCAAGATTATAGTAAGCCATATAGCATGCAAAAATAAGCAGTACCGCCGTACAAGCCGCAATTATGAATTTTTTCAAAGTTTCTGTCACCTTCTGCCTTTAATGATTAAACTTCTTATTCTTTGATTCATGGCCGTATTGAGTAAGTATTTCTATGTTTTCGTCCATCCAAGAGCCGCGCTCTTTAATAAAATATTTTAACTGCTTAACAGCATGCTCATGACTTTTAGAATTTCTTTCTTCCGGCCTGATTAAATTTTTATCAAAAGTATATCCCCATACCTGAAAATTCCGCTCTATGGCATCATCTAAATATTTTATTGTTCCATCAATATAGTTTTCCAAATATTCATCGCTTAAATAGGTTTCTCTAAGCTGTCTGTACCGTCTTATTATTCTGTCTATAAAATACTCGTCTTTCATCAGCATGTAATACCATACACAGTTCTGCATCTCAAATCTGTGAGGTGAAATTATTGAATCAATATAGTTGTTACATGATGAATTAAAATCCCAGACAGCCAGATTATATTTTCCGCCTATGTCTTTATAAATATATGTGGAAAGCCAGCCTGCATCGTAATTTGCAGTAAATTCATTAATTATAAAATAATCCACAAAAGACTGCACATTTATATCATGAAAATATCCGTAATTCTCTGTATCGTAATCGTATGAATAAAGACTTTTTTCAAAATCCGAAAAATCCTGAGCAATAGCTTCAGCCAATTCAGGCGTAAGACTTCCAGAACGAGGGTATTCAATATCAAAATTCTGCAAATTACGGTAAGAATAATTTGTAAATGTTTTTATATTTCTTATTAATGAGTGGCTTCCTCTGTCAAGGCGAAGAACATAACCTGTTTTATCTGTTCCCTTTATAGGTTCAGAAATATTTACACGGCAGTCATCGCCGTTTGTTATGGTTTCCGTCATAACATACAAACCTTTGTACTGCCCGTTTAGTATTACTTCGCAGAATCTTACATTAGGCGCGTAATCCATAAATTCACCGGCAATATTGTACCACATATAGTTGCGTATCAGAGATTTATCAAGAAACGGTCCATGCAGAGCCCATTCATAATGCGGAGGCATTCCCATCATTTCTTCATCAACATATTCTCCTTTTTCATCTATAAGCCTGATTAAGTATCCTTTTTTGTCATAATACCTTGAAGAATTCCCTCTAATTCTGATAATGATATCTCTTTGCAGGTCAGGTTTGTCAGAAGGATGATGATTTTTATTTTCATTACTTATAACAGATATTTTAGCCAGTATTGTTTCACTGCCGTCTTGAGCAAGTGTATACCCTATCTCCTCATTATTTTCATCAACTATAGGCTCTCCGGGTATTTCCTTTCCTTCCGTTTCAATTAATACCAAAGGCAGGTGGGTACATAACTCATCTTTCCTGCAAGAACAGCCTTCGTTCGGCTGTCTTGATGTTAAATGCTGATGTACACGGTTTGAGGGATTATCATTATCCAAAACAGTAGCCGCATATGCTGTAAAAATCATAAAAACAGCCGCAATTATGCCAATTATTGAATATTTCATATCCCCGCCTCCTTGAAAATTAACTGCTTATATCATCGTTTTGCATTACAATATTGCAGTATTCAATATCACCTAAATCATACAAAGCATCTGTTATGCTTGTTTTATTGCCTTTTTTGACAGCAGCCTTTGACGAACGCTCTAAAAGCCTTTTGCTGATTTCATATATAAATTCTGTACTGCTGTCAGTTGTGTTTTTAACCCTTAAATTAGCTTTGCGTGAAAAATATTGGAATATTAAGGACTCGACACGTTCTTCGTTTACACGCGATGTACGTATTATCAAAAGAAGCCTGTTATCATTTTTAATTCGACCAAAAATAAGAAGAATTAAAAATGTAACTGCACTTCCTATTGAAGCTACAAAAAAGTCTCCTGCACCGCAGCATATTCCAACTACAATAGTCCAAAAAATATATACTGTATCACGTGAATCTTTAATAGCTGTTCTGAAACGCACAATAGACAGCGCACCTACCATACCCAAAGAAAGCGCTATGTTATTTCCTATAACAATCATTACGGTTGTTGTAATAACTGTCAGAGCCATTAATGAAACATTAAACTTCCTGCTGTATATGCTGCCTTCATGAGAGAGCATATACGAAATATAAATAAAAAAAGCTATTACTGCTGCAACTGCCAAGCGCAGTGATATTGTTTTAACATCAAGCTGGCCTGTATTTTCCAACATCTCAAATAATAATTTTCTCATACCAGTCACCTCATCACAATCTGAATTTTAAACCCGCACTTCTTGCCAGACAATATTTACTTACAGACAATTCCGACCTGTTTACCTCATTAATCAAGTCTTTAATATAACTTAGCAAAAAACCGTTATACTTAACCTCTAAAACACCATTAAAACTGTCCAGCACTGGATACATATTAAGTTTTTGAGAGTACAGTTCAAAATTCGTTTCTGTAGCTCTTATATCGCTGTCCAAAGTAATGCGTATTTTATTTTCTTTTGCAATATAGGCCTTACGCCTGTATTGGACAATAGCTTTAGGACGATAGCACATAGTATTCATTAAACCATAGCATTCCGCTGCAAAAGGTTCTTTATATTTTAAAAGGCAGCTATACTTTCCAGAAGCAATTTCCAGCGCATCAGATTTATTAACCTTTAGTGACCTTTTTTTCTGGTATATACCCTGCTTTTGCTTTAATTCAAGCATTGCAAAGTTATCTTTATCATTATATATTCGAAGGCGTATCTTGCGTCTTGTTTCCAAGCCGTTTATTTTCGCTTCATAATCATTTTCATTAACTGTGTCAAAGTACAAAGACCGTATATAATACCCATCTGCTCCGTTATGAGAATCTTGAATCATAACAGAATCCAGAATACCTGAAAGTTTTTTCATGTCAGGTAATGTCATAAAATACTTTTTTTCCTGCCTATATACCTCATTCATATTACATACCTCAATAAAAAAGCTGCAAAATCAGTAGTAATATAGACTAAAGTTTTGCAGCTTGACAATCGTAGCAATCTAATGCCGTAGACTCATAGCTTTGCGTCACCGTTTTTCAGCGGTTTTGCCAAATAAATATAAATTTATAAAACAAGGCAAATACATTTCATCACAAATATGTATTTGTATTAAAAATCACTGCTTATGCGTTTTTTTCCAAGCCTTTTTGCCGTATATAAAGCACTGTCGGCTTTTTTGTACAGCTCTGTATATGAATATCTGCCGGCTTTGGCAGCAGTTAACCCTATACTGCAGTTTGTATCAATATCAACTCCATTCCATTTTATATCTGATACATGTTTAATTAACGCATTTGCATAATCTTTAAAATCATCTAAGTTTTTAGTAACCAATAAAACAATAAATTCATCTCCGCCAATCCTACCTACTTTGGCTTTTTCAGGCGCATATTTAAGCATAACATTTGCTACTTCTTTTAAAACATAATCTCCAGCCGGATGACCATAAATGTCATTGATATCCTTAAAATCATCCATGTCAAGCATCATCATTACCAGATATTCATCTTTTTTGAGCCCCTTGAGCATTTTTTCTCCATAATATTCAACAGTTGTTTTATTAAACAGACCTGTAAAAAGATCCGTTCTTATTTCATGCTCAAGTTTTGAAATCTTTTCTTTATGTTCAGTAATATCAGAAAGTATACCTATTCCCAAAACAGGTTCATTAAAATCATTTTTTTGAGTAATTATGCGAACCTCAAACCATCTTTTTTCTCCTGACGCTGTTTGAAAAATCCACTCATTTTTTTGAAACTCAACACCTTTTTTAACATTTTCCATACTTTCTATCAGTAATTCTTTTTGTTTTTGACTTAGCTTACTTAAATTTTTTACATACTGGCTGAAAGAAAAAATAATCTCCGGATAATTAAAATAATCTTTTATTTCTTTTGAAAAATAAATACAGTCATATTTAATATCCCATTCAAATGTTATATATCCTCCATTTTTCCGCATAAGCTCATACTGCTCAACAGGCATACGTGAGTTACGCTGGGTATCTTTAAATTTATTTTTTATATATTCAAGCATTTTGCAGTATGAAATTTCCATACAAATAATTTTATATCTAAATAAATATATAAGTATACATAAAAAAACTGCCAATGAAAAATTTATCATTGCCACTTTGTTTGATGTATTATTCAAAAATGGGATATAAACAATATAACTAAATGCCATAGTGCTTATAGCTGCTGCATTATAAATCAATTTTTTCATTAACTATATAAAATTATAGTACATTAGCATCAAATAAAAGTCAATTACTTATTTTTAGTATTAAATCAAATTCAAATCAATAACTAAATTATTATATTTAATTTTTATTTAATTAATTTCGCGACAAAATATATATCTGCACAAAATATATTGTTTTAATGCACATTATAAAATTTATTTCATTATATTAGTATATAGGTAGAGTATTATAAATTAATGTTCAGCGAGATGATGAAAATGGAAAAACCAATTAATTATTCATACTACTATCAGCTTGACTTGTGTAAACTTAAAACTGTCAAAGATTCTGTCTTTAATTATCTATCAGAATTTGACACTCTTTATTTAGACTGCGGAAGAGCCTGTATTAAAGCTTTGTCTGCTGAAATCGGCAGTCATGGTATTCTTCTGCCTGATTATACATGCTCCTCAGTAATACAGGGATTTAATTCCTGCAAAAACATATTTTTCTACCATATAAATGATGATTTTACAATTAACTTTGCAACGGTGTACAAAGGGAACATAATAAAAAACTTAATAATGGACTGCCAATCTTACACAAAGTACCGCCCAAACGAGACTACGGGCGGTATTTTTGTATCTTGGCGGAGAAAGGAGGAACTTC
>CALWHR010000021.1 GCA_944380455.1 uncultured Clostridia bacterium | reverse complement strand
TAGGTAAAGGCGGAGCAAAAACAAAAGCGCAAAACAATATAAATGCTATTAAACTCCTTCAAACACTTGAAAATGAAAACAGAAATGCAACACCTGATGAACAGGAAATATTATCAAAATATGTTGGTTGGGGAGGTATTCCTCAAGCCTTCGATAGAAATAATTCAAACTGGACTAAAGAATATGATGAAATAAAAAATCTTCTTACAGAAACAGAATACGAAAAGGCAAGAGAGTCAACCTTAACAGCGTTTTATACCTCTCCCATCGTCTGCCGCAGCATTTACAAGGTTATAGAGAATATGGGCTTTAAAACAGGAAATATATTAGAGCCTTCAATGGGTGTTGGTAATTTTTTTGGTATACTTCCCGAAAGTATGAAAGATAGCAAACTTTATGGCGTTGAACTTGATAGTATTTCTGGAAGAATTGCCAAAAAGTTATATCCTAAAGCAAATATTATCATAGATGGTTTTGAAAATACCAATTTCCCAGATAGTTTTTTTGACGTGGCTATTGGCAATATACCTTTTGGTAATTTCCATATCAATGATGAAAGGTACAATAAATACAAATTTAATATACACGATTACTTTATTGCTAAAGCCATTGATAAAGTAAGAGCAGGCGGCGTTATAGCTTTTGTAACATCAAAGGGAACTCTTGATAAGAAAGACAATACAGTAAGAAAGTATATAGCTCAAAGAGCTGAACTTTTAGGTGCAATTCGTCTGCCAAATACAGCTTTTTATGCCAATGCTAATACAGAAGTTACTTCCGATATTTTGTTTTTTCAAAAGCGTGAACGAATAATAGAAAATGCGGAACCTGAATGGATAAATTTAGGCACTACACAAGATGGCGTACCTGTAAACAAATACTTTGAAATAAATCCCCAAATGATTTTGGGACGTATGGTGTTTGATAAATCTATGTATGGCAATGAAGCAGATACAGCCTGTGAACCATATACTGAAAGCAGCTTGGAAGAACTGTTAAATAACGCTATAAACAATATCAAAGGAACTATACCAGAAATAGATATGGATTTTGATATTGGTGATGAGGAAGAAATAAAAACTATACCTGCTGACGCTAATGTGCGTAATTTTAGCTTTACTATTGTAGAGAATGAAATTTATTTTCGTGAAAATAGTATAATGAGAAATGTGACTTCTAGCGAAACAGGAGAAAAGCGTATCAGAGGAATGATAGAAGTACGAGACTGTGTTCGTGAACTAATTTCAGAACAGCTTAATGGCTGTGATGATTTTACTTTAAAAAAAATACAGACAAAGCTAAATAGCCTTTATGATAAATACACATCAAAATATGGGCTTATGAATAGTCGTGGAAACAGTATGGCGTTTTCTGACGATAGTGGCTATCCCCTTCTCTGCTCTCTTGAAATACTTAATGACGATAAAACCCTTAAAAAGAAAGCCGATATTTTTACAAAGCGCACTATCAAGCCATATAGTAAAGTTGAAAAAGTAAATACTCCACAGGAAGCTCTTGCGGCAAGTATTGGAGAACGAGCTTGTGTTGATTTGGATTATATGAGTGGTCTCTTGGAAGAAATGCCAAAAGAAAGAATAATTTCTGAGCTGAAAGGACAAATATTTGAAAATCCATCAACAGGCAAATGGGAAACAGCCGATGAATACCTTTCTGGTGATGTAAAGCAAAAACTAAAAGCAGCTTTATATTATGCAAATACTGAGCCTGAAAGATTTAATCTAAATGTTGAAGCGTTAAAAGAGATACAGCCTAAAGACCTTTCAGCAGCCGAAATATCAGTAGGTCTTGGTGCTACTTGGATACCACAGGATATTATAAATGATTTTATGTATGAAACATTGAAAACACCTGAATATCTAAAAAAAGATATTAAGGTCTATTATTCTCCAATAAGCGCAGTGTGGTCTGTTAGTGGAAAACGCAGAGACTCGCCTAATAATGTTGTGGTAAATACTACTTATGGAACTACACGAATAAACGGCTATGAAATATTACAGGAAAGCTTAAATATGAAAGATGTAAAGATATTTGACACTGTAAAAGATGAAGATGGAAATGAAAAGCGTGTACTTAATGCAAAAGAGACAACACTTGCTCAGCAAAAGCAAGAGTCATTAAAACAAACATTTAAAAACTGGATATATAAAGATTCTGACCGCAGAGAAAGGCTTGTAAGGATATACAATGATACCTTTAATAATATTGTGCCTCGACAATATAATGGCGATAATATAAGGTTTCAAGGTATAAATCCAGAAATAAGCCTTAGACCACATCAAAAAAATGCAGTTGCAAGAATTATATATGGTGGCAATACGCTTTTAGCTCATTGTGTTGGCGCAGGAAAAACATTTGAAATGACAGCAGCAGCTATGGAGCTTAAAAGGTTAGGTCTCTGTAATAAATCAATGTTTGTTGTTCCAAGTCATCTTACGGAACAATGGGCAGGAGAATTTTTACAACTTTATCCAGCGGCTAATATACTTGTTGCTACTAAAAAAGATTTTGAGACCTCAAGACGAAAAAAGTTTTGCAGTAGAATAGCCACAGGCGAATATGATGCTGTAATTATAGGTCAAAGTCAACTTGAGAAAATACCTGTTTCAAAAGAACGTCAGGAGGAATTTATCAATGAACAGATTAACGAAATAATATTGGGAATTGAACAGTTGAAACGAGAAAAAGGAGATAATTTTGCTATTAAGCAAATGGAGCTTACAAAAAAGAAATTGAAAGAAAGACTTGAAAAAATAAAAGATGAAAAAAGGAAAGATAATGTAATCAATTTTGAAGAACTGGGTGTTGATAGGATTTTTGTAGACGAAGCACATTACTACAAAAATCTTTTTTTATACACAAAAATGCGTAATGTTGCTGGAATTAGTCAAACCGAAGCAAAAAAATCAAGCGATTTATATGTAAAGTGTCGTTATCTTGATGAGCTTACATCAAATAAAGGAGTTATATTCGCAACTGGCACGCCTGTGAGCAACAGTATGACAGAGCTTTATACTATGATGAGGTATCTTCAAAATGACCTTTTGGAAAAAAGAGGACAAAAACATTTTGACTGCTGGGCTTCTGCTTATGGCGAAAAAGTAACAGCTATGGAACTTTCTCCTGAAGGAACGGGTTATCGAATTAAAACAAGGTTTTCCAAATTTTACAATGTTCCTGAAATGATAACTGCATTTAGGGAATGTGCAGATATACAAACGGCAGATATGCTTAAACTTCCTGTACCTGAAGCAATATATAAAACCGAAGTTACAAAGCCAACGGAATTTCAGAAAGAAATGGTAAAAAGCTTTGGTGAACGAGCTGAGCAAATAAGGAAAGGAGCTGTTAATCCACAGGAAGATAATATGCTTAAAATTACTAATGATGGTAGAAAACTGGCTTTAGACCAAAGACTTCAAAACAGCCTTTTGCCAGACTATTCAGACAGTAAAGTAAATCGTTGTGTCAACAACATATATCGTATATGGAAAGAAACATCTGAAAATAAATCAGCTCAGCTTGTTTTCTGTGACCTTTCAACGCCACACTTGAACAGCATTGATTCAAATGATAGTGAGTATCACTTTACTGATGTCTATAATGACCTGCGCTATAAGCTTATAAATATGGGTGTTCCAGAAAAAGAAATAGCTTTTATCCATATGGCTACAACAGATGCAAAGAAAGACGAACTTTTTGCTAAAGTACGAATGGGCGAAGTTAGGATATTGTTAGGTTCTACATTCAAAATGGGAGCAGGGACTAATGTGCAGACTAAGCTTATTGCACTGCACCATCTTGATGTTCCGTGGAGACCGTCGGATGTAGGACGGATTTTGCGGACATTCAAAATAAAAAAGAATGTGGAGGTAACAGACAATGGCAAAATCATTATTTGAGGAACTGGGCGGCAAATACGAAAGGCAAGGGGATTATTTGATACCGT
>CALWHR010000020.1 GCA_944380455.1 uncultured Clostridia bacterium | reverse complement strand
ACAAAGCGTGATATAAAATCTATAATCAACTTAAATAAATTTTTAGTTTGTGAGGCGCGTTATGGATAATATTAAGCTTTCTAGGAAAAGATATATTCCCAACGAGACTGTTTTTTTAAAAGATGATGAAATAGTTTCATCTGATAGTGAAACAATAATAACTAAATGGGATACTCTAAAACCAAGAAAAGATTTTGCCAAAGGTATTTCAGTTTACTATTTGAAAAAAGGTTATAAAGTAAGTGAAATGATTAACAGTGATAATGAAACAGCATATTATTACTGTGATATTATTGAGCCTGTTTATAATGCAAAAAATAATTCTTATATATTTAACGACCTTTTGGCTGATGTTAAGATTTATAAAGATGGCAGAATAGAAGTTATTGATTTAGATGAGCTTGCTGAAGCTTGTGAAAAGGGTTTGATTACATCATCCCAACTATCCAAAGCATTAAGGCAGCTCAATGATTTATTAAATTATATTTATAAAAACGGTATTGAAAGCATTCTGCCAAAGAAGGGTAATTAAAAATAATGGCTGAGAATAAAAGTGAAATAAACAAAGAACCTGCCGTTCACACAGGACATAGAAAAAGAATGAAAGAAAGATTCTTTAACGGCGGTGCATCTAATTTTGCTGACCATGAGCTAATAGAAATGCTGCTTTATAATACTTTTCCAAGAAAAGATACTAACGAATTAGCTCATAAAATATTAAATGAATACGATAATAATCTTTGTATGCTTGTAGAAGCAGATCCGGCAGATTTGATGTTCAGATGTGGCCTTAATGAAAATACTGCCATGTTCTTTTCTATAATGTCTGAAATTATGAGAAGATATTCGGCACAGAGGTATAAAAAGAGAACATTAATAGATACATCTGAAATAGCCGGTAACTATGCAGTATATCTTTTAGCAAATGAAAAAAGAGAATGTTTTTATGCTATTTGTTTAGATGCTCAGAGCAGGCTTATAAATTCTTCGCTAATAAGCCGTGGAACGGTAAATGAAACACATGTTTACATAAGAAGCGTTGCAGAAGCCGCTATCAAATATAATGCAAGAAGTATTATTTTAGCACACAATCATCCCGGCGGTGGATTAGTCCCTTCTGTTAGTGATATTGAAACAACAGTTAGTGTAATAAAAATGCTTAATATGATAGATGTATATGTTTCAGACCATATAATAGTTGCTGACGGCAAATATTTAAGTATGGCAGATGAAGGTCTTGTAAAAAATTCAATATAAAAGGAGAGATGCTTAATGAGTAATAAAAGACTTTGCAAAGCTGAAAAAGGTAAAAAGATTTGTGGTGTTTGCCTTGGTATTGCTAATTATCTGAATATTGATGTTACTCTTGTTCGTATTATTTGGGCAGCTGTAACATTTTTTACAAGCATTGTACCAGGTGTTATTTTATATTTTATTTGTGCTTTTGTTATGCCGGAAGATGACGGCGGCTCAAATGACGGACCTATAGACGGAGAATTTAAGGAGTTATAATTAGCTTTGAAAAAACAATCACATAAAATGCGGCAGTTTAAATTGCCGCATTTTATGTTTGCAAATTTTCAATTAAAAGGCACTGAAATCCGATATTTATGGTTTCAGTGCCTTTGTTATTGAATATTTATACAGCATTGCCTGCAGCTTCAGGCGCTTTTTCTGTCATGCACGCTTTGAGAAGTACAGGTGTAAGAAGTGTAGCACCAACAACAGCAATTACTATTGCAGGGAATACAGCAGGGTTAACAAGGCCTGCGTCCATTCCTTTTTGGGCTGCCATAAAAGCAACTTCACCACGTGATACCATTCCTATACCTACATTTAATGATTCTTTTGTAGTAAGGCCGCATATTTTTGCACCTAAACCACAGCCAAGCATTTTTGACAGTATAGCCATAACAAGCAGTATAAGAGTAAATGCTATAAGGCCAGCATTTATGCCTGTTATATCTGTGCCTATGCCGATGCTTGCAAAAAATACAGGAGAGAAAACCATATATGAAGCGACAGTCATCTTTTTAGCAATAGCTGTTTTAGTATTAGTAATGTTGCAAAGTATTAAGCCGGCTATATAGGAACCTGTAATATCGGCAACACCGAAGAATTTTTCTGCGGCATAAGACATCATAAGGCAGAAGGCAAGAGCCCAAACTGCCACGCGTCTGCTCTGGCAATGGTTTTTGTCCATTTTCTTAAACAATATATGAACAAAAAATCCGACAATACATGAAAAAATAAAGAAAAGTACAATTTTTAAAAGAACAATACCTGGGTTTGCACTTTCGCCGCCTAAACTTGTTACAATTGAAAGTGCGATTATACCGAGGACATCATCAATAATAGCAGCACCTATAATGGTATTTCCAACACGGCTTTTAAGCTGTCCCATTTCATTTAGTGTTTCAACAGTAATACTTACTGATGTTGCAGTAAATACAACACCTACAAATGTAGCACTTAACACATTTTTGGCTGTAAAACTGTCTGCATAGAAAATATAATAAACTCCACCGCAGAGTATAAGAGGTACAATAACACCAATCAGGGCTACAACAAAACAAGCTAATCCGCTCTTTTTCAAATCATTTATATTTGTATCAAGACCGGCAATGAACATAAGCATTATAACGCCTATTTCAGCTGTTTTTGTAAGAAAGTCAGTTTTAGCAACAATACCAAGGCAGCTTGGTCCAAGTATAATACCCGCAAGAAGGGCACCAACTACTTGGGGAAGGTGAACTTTTTCGGTTAAAAGACCAAATGCTTTTGTAGATAAAAGTATAATAGCTAAGAAAATCAAGAAATCATAGTTTTCCATTTTAAAAGCCTCCTTGAGAGTGTATTTCCTTAAAGCAGTTGCAATTATAGACTTATGGAGTAAGAATGTCAAATTTTTTAGAATAAAATAGTGTAAGAAAATTAGTTAAATTATTATGGATAAATTATACAAAAAATTAGATTAACTAACAATGAGAAACTTGTATACAGAATACTAATAGTGAAGTTTTTTATTGAATACAATAAAAAACGGCTGAAATACTCAATTTTATAAAAATTAAAATGAGATTAAATTGTGCAAATTTTATAAAAAATAACTTTAAACTAAATTATATAATTTTTCTAATAATAAACTTTGCGATTAAGACGAAAAATGATTTAATAAAATTTTAATAAAATAATATAATAAAAAAACCGCATGAATTTTATATCATGCGGTAATGCAGTATATTTTGATTTCTATTGCGATTAAGTGTTTTGGCTGCTGTCCTGAGTGCTTAATGAGTTATATTCTGAAAAAGGCACATCCTCATATATAAATTTCTTAATCATATCTGATGCTGTATCCAAGTCGTAAGAATAACACCAAATTTCTCCTATATATCCGCCTGTATGCTCAATATACTCATTTGGCATGCCGCAGGTTTCCATTGCAGGAGATTTTGATATAACCACACTGGCAAGCTGAAGTATTTCATCAGTGCTTAATGATGTTGTAACATAAGGCATTATTTCACGCAGCATTGAAGGATACTGTAAAGGTGAAACATTAAGCATCTTTTTAAATATCAGTTCAAGAACTTCTCTTTGTCTTTCTGTTCTTGCATCATCGCTGTCGCTCTTTCTTATTCTTGAATAACATAATGTTTGTGAACCGTTTAAATGAACCATTCCGCTTTCAGAAAGTGTTTCATTTGTTGTTTCAGCAATAACTTTATTGAATTCCTGTCTTTCTGATTCGGTAATTTCTACATCTATTCCGCCTAAAAGGTCTACTATTTCTGTAAGCTGGTCAAAATTTACGCTTACAAAATCAGTTATATCCAATCC
>CALWHR010000019.1 GCA_944380455.1 uncultured Clostridia bacterium | reverse complement strand
AAGCTCTCATCTAATAACTCTTCGTTCGACTTGCATGTGTTAAGCACGCCGCCAGCGTTCATCCTGAGCCAGGATCAAACTCTCAAATTAAAGTTTGTCTCTCAGTTACTAACTGACTTTTTTGTTTTCTAAAATTACTTCGCTCTCTTCGAGCTCTTTTGAATTAACTTTGGGTTTTGGTTTATATGTTATTCTTTTTTCAATGTTCACAGTGCGATATTTATTATACGAAACCACACAGGGTTTGTCAACCATTTTTTTAAAATTTTTTCAAATTTTTTTACATTATTTTTCCAAACACTTCACCTATATTTAAATGCAGTGCCAAATCTGCCCTGCTGTCAAGGTTTGTAGTGGATTTATTAATCAAAACCAGCTTGTTTCCGTTGTAATAATTAATAAGACCTGCCGCCGGATAAACCGCAAGGCTTGTACCTCCTATTATAAGCATGTCGCAAGAAGCAATGTAATTAACCGCCTTCTGCATTACATCCATATCAAGGCTTTCCTCATAAAGCACTACATCCGGGCGCACAACGCCGCCGCATTTATCGCATTTAGGCACACCTTCTGAATTAAGTACATAATCAATATCAAACTTTTTGCCGCATTTAATACAATAGTTTTTATAAAGCGTTCCGTGAAGCTCCAGCACATTTTTGCTTCCTGCCGCCTGATGAAGGTTATCTATATTCTGAGTAATAACTGCTTTAAGCTTTCCTTGTTTTTCAAGCTCTGCCAGAGCATAATGTGCCGCATTTGGCTTTGCATCCAAAAATATAAGATGTTTTTTGCAGTAATCAAAAAACACTTCTTTATTGTTTTCAAAAAAAGTATGGCTTAAAATAGTTTCCGGATTTATCCCGTACTCACTTATAGTCTGATAAATCCCAGCCTCTCCTCTAAAATCAGGTATTCCGCTTTCCGTTGAAACTCCCGCTCCGCCGAAAAACACAATATTATTGCTTTCTTCAACCCATTTTTTAAGCATTTGAATATTATCCATATAAAAACCTCCTAACCCAGCTGAGTCCTTATTAAGTCCTCAAGAGCCTGCATCTGCGGTGTCTTCCATTTATTTTTATGATAAAGAATTTGAATATACATTTTAATAGGACACTCTTTTATATCCAGAATAGAAAGCTCGTTGTTTTCCACGCTTTTTTTAACTGTATAATAAGGAAGCAGTGAAACACCCATGTCCCTTTTCAAAAAATATATAATTGTTTCGGTATTTCCTATTTCAAGAAACGGGTCTACTCTTTTATCAATACTGGACAAATACTCGTCAAACGGAGCTCTGTAGCTTACATCTTTTTCAGTAAGCATAAAAGGCTCTTTAAGCAAATCATTAATGGTTAAATCCTTTTTCTTTGAAATTTCATTGCTTGAGGAAGATACAAAAACAACATCATATTCCTTTTCATAACTCCTTATCCATTCCTGATTATAATACTTTTTATCAAAAATAAAAAGCATGTCCAATTCATTATGATTAAGCATATCAAAAAGTGGGAATGTAGCATCTGCTTTAACCACCGTTTCAACATCAGGGTAAAGCTTATGGTAATTATAAAGTATCTCTGGAAAAATAGACATGGCAAGACTCTCCAGCATACCTATTCTTACCCTTCCAGTCGGCTCAGAAGGCTTGGCGGCTATCTTTTTCGCTTTGTCGGCAATAGCCACTAATTCGTTGGCATATTCAAAAAATTCCGCTCCCTTTTCCGTTAAGCGTATATTTTTTCCTATTCTGTCAAAGAGCCGTATGTTTAATTCGCTTTCCAGCTGTTTAATCTGCACCGTAACAGTGGATTGATTGTATCCCAGCTGTTTTGCCGCTTTTGTAAAGCTTTGAAGCTCTGCAATCCTTAAAAATGTCACTATATTCCTTAATTCCATATCCCTCACCCATTAAAAAAAATCAATCATATGATTAAATCCATTTATTTTACAAATACTTAACCAAATGTTATAATAACAACCAAATTAAGTCAATAGGTATTTAGAATTATTTTTACTGTTTCACTAAGGAGAAAAATTATGGGGAAATTTATGGACTGCTCATCACTTAAATACGCTTTTAACAAAACACTTCCTGTTCTTTTCGGATATCTTTTTCTTGGCTCAGCATGCGGACTATTGCTGTATAACGCCGGATATAATTTTGTATGGGTGTTTTTTATAAGTATATTCGTATATGCCGGTTCAGGGCAAATGCTTTTAGCCAGTCTTTTGGCTGTACAAGCCCCATTTGCAACGGTAGCGGTTTTAACCCTGCTTCTTAACAGCAGACATATGTTTTACGGCCTTTCATTTATTGAAAGATTTAAAAAGGCAGGAAGAATGTATCCTTACATGATTTTTTCACTGACAGACGAAACCTACTCCATGCTCTGCTCTACAACACTTTCAAAAACAGTAGATGATGGAAAAGTAATTAAAGCCATAGCCCTTTTAGACCACCTCTATTGGATTGCAGGCTGTGTTACAGGCGCTCTGTTAGGCCAGCTTTTAAGCTTTAACTTTGCCGGTGTTGACTTTGCAATGACAGCTCTTTTTGTTGTAATATTTGTTGAACAATGGAAAAGCTTTAAATCACATTTACCGGTATATACCGGCATTGTATGCTCACTTTTAAGCATATTGGTTTTTGGAGCAGATAACTTTATACTTCCTTCGCTTATATTAACAGTAGGCTCTTTAATAGTTTTACGCGGATTTATTGAACAGGGTAATGCCAAAAGGGAGGCTGTTAAGGTATGTCAGTAACAATATATTCTATTATAGCAATTGCAGTTGCAGCTTTATGTACATTTGCAACACGGCTTGTGCCTTTTGCCCTTTTCGGCGGCAAAAAAGAAGTACCTCAAATAGTAAACTATCTTGGAAAAGTTCTTCCAGCCGCTATTATAGCTACATTAATTATTTATTGTGTACGCTCTGTTGACTTCACCTCCGGCTACCATGGAGCTGCTGAAATATTGGCAATATTTCTTACAGCAGTATTGCATTTATGGAAAAGCAATACATTAATTTCAATAGGCGGCGGAACAATATTTTATATGTTTTTAATCCAGTGTGTTTTTGTTTAATTAAGTCCCTTTAAAAGCGGATATTATCCCGCACCAAAAATAAAAAACCGGCTTTGAGGTGACCCCAAAAAGTTAGACAATATTTTGAAGTAAAAATTGTTCAAGAAGCCATAAGGGCTTGTTTCCTGTAAAGAGCAGGTGACAAGCCCTTTAGCTTTGTCTTAATACGTCTATTGTTG
>CALWHR010000018.1 GCA_944380455.1 uncultured Clostridia bacterium | reverse complement strand
CTTACTTCACGTTCAAGTTCGTTTTTGGTTTTTATACTTTCTTCCTTAGCTTCAAGCAGAATTTCTTTCTTTTTATTTTCTGCTTCTTTTTTAGCATCTTCAACTATTTTTTCTGCTTTGTCTTCAGCAACACCGATTTTAGCTTCCGCAATGCGTTTTCTATAGTTAATGCCTATTACTAAGCCAAGAAGTATTCCAATAACTGCTCCAATAACAATATAAAGTATTATCGGAAACACCCCCTTATAAAATTTTCAAAGTACACATTATTAGCGGCATAAAGCCGCTTTTATTATATTATATCCTTTCAACAATCATGTCAAGAGTGTTTTAGCAATAGACATTAAAAACGAATAAAATTATACAATAAACCGCATAAAATTCAGCTAATATTTATACTAAAATGTCAAAAAATCATAAATTTATATTCTGATAATTCCAACACAATACCGCAAAAAGTTACTTAAAACGAGAAATTTTTAACATCTTCTATATCAATAACTGGGTGCAGAACCATATTAAGAGCATTGGCTATTATATCCGAAAGACGTTCTATAACAGCATCAACTTCCTTTGGTGTAACAAACATATTTCCCGAATATGGTTCAAGAGCAGAAAGTATATCATCAAACTTATCCTCATCGCAAATATGCTTAATGCTTTTTGCTGTCTGGCTTTCATAACTGTTTTTTTCAAGCATAGAAGTTAATATACCGTCAAATGTATCATTTACAAGTGTTGCGGCATCTACTACTGTAGGCACACCTACTGCTATAACAGGCACACCCATTGTTTCTTCGTTTAAAGGTGTGCGGCAGTTGCCTATACCTGCTCCCGGACTTATGCCGGTATCTGAAAGCTGTATTGTAGAGTTAATCCGGCTTACACTTCTGGCTGCCAAAGCATCTATAGCTATAATTACATCAGGCTTTGCCTTCTGTGTTATACCTTTTATTATTTCGGCAGTTTCAATGCCGGTTATACCCAAAACTCCAGGTGAAACAGCTGCCACATTACCAACAGAATTTCTTATATCTTCCGGTATGCTTTCTAATATATGCCTTGTAACAAGTATTCTGTTTACAACTTTAGGGCCTAAAGCATCAGGCGTTACATTCCAGTTGCCAAGCCCCACAATAAGAGCTTTTTTATGCTTTTCAGGTTTAATAAGCTCTCCAAGCTTTTGACTTAATGCCTCTGTTATTTTCTTTTGAGCATGTATATCATTGTCCCGCATATATTCCGACTCTATTGTTATATAAGTTCCAACTGGCTTACCCATTAACTGACTGCCTGTATCATTTTCTATGTCTACGGTTGTTATTTCCATTATATCGTCTTTTTCTGTTTTATACACTACACCGTCAACTTCAGGCGACTGTTCATTTGTTATAGCCTCTCTTGCTTCAAGAGCAAGGTCTGTACGGATATTGCTTATATTCCTCATTTTCTACCTCCGTTAAGCTGGTTATTTTTAAAATATTCTTGCCCTTTAAAATAAATTTATTCAAAGACAAACACATTGGGACACTGTTTTGAATAAGATATGTAATCTTCTGTTTTTAAGGGGGAATTCTTCTGACAGGTCTTATAGTGTCTTTTATTTTATTATTCTCATTAGGATGCAGCGGAACATTCCAAAAACCGCTTAGTGCTGAGGAAGAAGAAAAATATCTTAACGACTACTTTAAAGGCGATGAAAATGCCAAAAATGTACTTGTAGAGCGGAACTTGCGTCTTGTAGCTCATGTAGCCAAAAAATACGCTTCCAGTGGTATAGATAATGATGATTTAATTTCTATTGGTACAATAGGCCTTATAAAGGGGATTTCCTCCTACGACTGCTCCCGAAAAACCCGGCTTGCAACCTATGCCGCCCGGTGTATAGACAACGAAATATTAATGTACCTGCGGTACTGCAAAAAATACGCCGGAGATGTTTTTCTTCAAGAGCCAGTAAGCAAAGATAAAGACGGTAACGAGATTACAGTTATGGAAACAATACCATATGATGACTGCGATATTGCCGAGAGAGCCGAAACCAACATGCAGCTTAAAATATTATACAGAAATATCTCTGCCGCCCTTAACGGACGTGAAAAACTTATTATAAGCCTAAGATATGGCCTTAATGGGCAAAAAGAAATGACACAAAGAGAAATAGCCAAAATGCTTAATATCTCCCGCTCATACGTATCAAGGATAGAGAAAAAAGCACTTCTTAAATTGAAGAACCAGAACTGGTAATAAAAAAGCCGAAGGCAAAAAGCCCTCCGGCGTACATAAGATTTTTAATCCATATAAACATATCATTTCAAAATATATTTTATTATTTCTTGTATTATCCAAATCAAATTAATATCTAACTTATTTCTTTATTTATACCCAAAATAAAAAACGCAAATAGATTTCCGAACACTCTTAATAACTCTTTGACTTAAATTTAAAATCCCTTAACTGTACAAACTATAGAAAATAAAAAAGCCAAGGCATTTAAACCCTGGCCAATTTATAATTAAAGTCCGTTTACAAGTCTTGTAAGGCTTGATTTCTTTCTTGCAGCTGCGTTTTTGTGGAAAATACCCTTTGTATAAGCTTTATCAATAGCTGATATAGCTGGTGTAAGAGCAGCCTGAGCAGCAGCTTTGTCTTTAGCCTCAACAGCTACCATTACTTTCTTAATAGCTGTTTTTGTGCTTGATTTAACCATTTTATTTCTTAACGCTTTTTTAGCGATAACTTTTACTCTCTTTTTTGCAGATTTGATGTTTGCCA
>CALWHR010000017.1 GCA_944380455.1 uncultured Clostridia bacterium | reverse complement strand
ATATGATACTTGCATACCCATTTTGTGTGTGCTAAACTGTTTGCCATAAAAGCATCGTCCTTTCTTATGTAAAATATTTAGGCTTGAACACCCTTATTTTACAACAAGGACGATGCTTTTTGCTTAAGCTTTAATCTCACCCGCAGAGCGGGCGGTTGTTAAAGGCTGCTTTGCAGCCTTCAGCACTAAAGTAATAAAACAAAACGAACACAGAATTTTCTGTGTTCGTTAATTTTAATAAGCAGATATTAAAAAGAATGGTACTTTACAAATCCTGCGCCAAATAATCAAGTGCAAACTGTGCCATAAACGCGGCAGCATAGTCCATACAGTCCTCGTCTATTTGCAGTTTAGAGCTGTGCAGCGGGTACGGCTCAAATTTACTGTCATTCTGTGCGCCTATTAATACATAAAGCAGCGGGCATATAGTGCTGTATTTAGAAAAATCCTCATTAAGTCCGCTTATAGGATAATGACACAAAGCTTCTTTGCCGAAAATCTTTTCGGCTGTTTTAGCGCCTTCTGCCGCTAATTTTGAATCATTAATAACAGCTTTACAGCCTGAAGGCACTACAGAAACTTCAGCTTCAGCTCTAAAAGAGCCTGCCGTACACTTGGCTATCCTTTCAACGGCTTTTATAACATGCTCTATAGCTTCGTCGGAATAATACCTGCATGTACCTTCCAAAACAGCTTCACCTGATATTACATTCCTTGCCGTTCCGGAATTAAGTGTGCCTATAGACAGTACCGCCATATTATCAAGGCTTAATTCACGGCTTACAACAGTTTGCAGGTTCATAACTATGGCTGCTGCTGCAACTGTAGCGTCAACGGAGTCAGACGGAATCCCGGCATGTCCCGACTTGCCTTTTACTTTAATATCCACTCCGGCAGAAGCTGCCATTCTCGGCCCAGGCTCAACAGATATTTTCCCAACTGGCATATCACTTTTAACGTGTATTCCTACTATGGCAGAACAATCATTAAGCTCACCGCTATCAACCATTTTTTCAGCACCGCTTGGAAGAAATTCCTCCGATGGCTGGAATATAAATTTAACTGTTCCATTTAGCTCATCTTTATGTAAATTAAGTATTTTAACAGTTTCCATAAGCGATGCAGTATGCGCATCATGTCCGCAGGCATGCATTACTCCATGGTTTACTGATGAAAATTCAAGGCCGGTTTCTTCCTCAACAGGCAGTGCATCAATATCAGCTCTAAGTCCCAGTACTCTGCCATTATCCCGTCCCTTTATAATGGCTATAACACCCGTTTCGGCCGGACGTATATATTCTATTCCTAATTTTTCCAGCTCTTTAATTATTAATTCAGTTGTAGCAAATTCTTTTCCGCTTAACTCAGGGTTCTGGTGCATATGTCTTCTTAAAGCTATGGTTTCTTCCTTAAAAAGAGCAGTTTGTTTAAAAATATCCATTATTTACCACTCCTAAACTTAAAACGGTCCAAGACCTACTCCCTGACAAACCGCAACTATTACACAAGCCATTATTATCTGTATAATCATAAGAGGCATAAACCATTTAAGCCATTTTGAATATGGTATTTCAGCTATTGAAAGACCTGCCATAAGCGGTCCGGCTGTTGGCCATAAAGCATTTGAAAGACCATCTCCAAGCTGGAATGCAACAACAGCTGACTGTCTTGTAATACCTATTAAGTCTGCCAAAGGCACCATAATAGGCATTGTTGTCGCTGCCTGGCCGCTGCCTGAATAAATAACAAAGTTAAATAAAAACTGAAAAGCAAACATAAGCACAACACCTACAACAGGTGAAAAATTGCCAAGCAGTGTTGATGCTCCAAAAAGCAGTGTATCAATAATATTTCCTTCTGTAAGTATTACAAGTATAGCTCTGGCAAGACCTACTACAAGAGCACCCATTACAACATCTCTTGCCCCCTGAACAAAATGGTCTGCTATTTCATCAGGTTTAAAGCCATTTACAAAACCAACAACTATAGCCATACCAAGAAGGTATCCGCTTATCTGTGTTCCAGCGCTCCAGCCTTTTAAAACACCTATTATAAGACCTATAAAACCTACAATTACAACAGCAAGGACTATTTTCTTTCTTGTGGTAAACTCACCTGTTATTTTTTTAGTGTTTTCTTCGTCACCTTTGTGTTTAAGCTCCAAATCGTAAATGACACTGAGCTCAGGATGTTTTCTTACTTTAAGGGCATAACGCATAACATATACAATGCCAACGCCTATAAAAAGTACAAACATAAGCATTCTTACTCCAAAAGCCGAAAAGAGAGGAAGCTCAGCTATTTCCTGTGCAACACCCGTATTCCACATACACATAGGACCGCATGTAAAGCCTGCGATATTTCCTATCTGCAAAGCAGCGAATCCTACCATGGCATCATACCCAAGCGCCCGGGAAAACATTACACAAAGCGGTACAAAAACTATAAGACAGTCAATCATTCCAAGAAAACCGCCCATAATTCCAAAAATTATCATAAGCGCCGGTATAAGAACCAATGACATATGTCTTAAAACCGTTATGGAGCTTTCAATTCCGCTTTCTATTGCGCCTGTAGCATTTATAATTCCAAATGCTCCGCCGAAAACAAATACTATAAATATAACTGAACCAGCTTCAAGCATTCCTTTAGGTACAGCCTGCAATACGCCAAATACTGATACAGGAGTGCTTTCCATAACCATATACGACCCTGCCTGAACAAGTGTCCTGCCTGTTGCCTCGTCTACATACCTTTCGTAAGAACCCGCCGGAAGTATATATGTAAGTATGGCGGCAAAAATAATGATTATAGCTATAATTACATAAACATGCGGCACTTTAAATTTACTCATTAAACCTCATCTCCCTGTCGAAATTATAACCCTAACAGCATAAGCTAATTCCGGAACAGCTTTATGGCTTTATATTACAACTTTTTTCTGACAAAAATCTGACATTTAACGCTTAAATGTAAATAAAAACATGCCTTTTCAGATATCATCTCTTGTTAATTTTTTTAATTCAGCTTTAATATTTTTAGACGGCTTCATATCCAGCATATCTTTCAAAGCCAAAATGTGGTTGTGTATTATTTCAACGGCAGAAATTTTACTGCCTTCTTTTTCGTATAAATCACATAGCATTAAACAGGCTTTTTCGTTAAAAGGGAAAAATTTAAAAAGCTTTTCCAATATTATTAAACACTTTTTATTGCCATATTCTTTATGGTAGTACTCCGCTGCAGCAAAGGATGCTTTAATAAATACTTTATTGTATTCTTCTCTTAAAGGCTCAAGCCATATATACCCCTTATCCTCCAAAAGCGGACCTTTATAATTATTTATAATACTCATAAAATCTGATATATTGCTTTTATCGGCTTTTAAACCGCCAATGGATTTTTCAGCTTTTTTAACAGTCTGCAAATCAAAATCTATATTATTAAGCAGAACACTGTAGCTTCCGTTTTTACCTGAAAGACTTATCTCTTTAATATCTGAAAGCGTCTTTTTTAAGCGATAAAAAGCCGTATATAAATTAGCCGCCGCCTTTTCCGGCTCTACATCAGGCCATAATATATCACAGAGTGTTGTTTTATCAACCTCGGAAGGGCCTTTTAACAAAAGCAGATAAAACAGTTCCTCACTTTTGGATGTAAGGAAATGTATATCCAGTTTATTTTCTCCGCTGTAAAGAGCAAATATCCCAAAAGCATTTATCCGTACATTTTCATTAAGCAAAGCATTGTTTTTTTTAGAAGGAAATATAAAATCTATTTTATTAACAACCCTTTTAAGCTCCTCTGCCATAACCGGTTTCATAATATAATCCATGGCATTTACCCTGAAAGCCTCCAAAGCATACTGGGAAAAAGCTGTTAAAAACACAATAATACATCTTTCGCCTATAAGCCTTTCCGCAAGCTCTATACCGTTTAGACCAGGCATTTCGATATCAGTAAAAACAATATCAGCATCGTATTCCTTTACCTTTTCAACAGCCTCAAAAGGGTTTGTTACACAAGCACATATTTTAATATTATCTATATCTTCAGCTGCTCTTTTAAACAAATCAAAATTAAATTCCTCATCATCAACAATTACAGCCTTATATATACTCATACTCTCTCAGCACCTTTTCATCTTTTCTCTTTGGAAAAACAATATTTACTTTTGTTCCTTCATCCGGTATTGAATTAACACAAATAAGCGCATCTTTGCTGTATGTATGCAGTCTTTTATATATATTAGCCATACCTATGCCCTTGTTCTTTACTTTATCCAAAAAAATATTATCCAAAGCCTTTTCACTCATTCCTATGCCGTCATCCTGAACAGTTATATGTAATTTATCACCTTTGCAGAAAACAGTTACGTCAACTGTTCCGCCCGAAACCTTTTTTGAAAGACCATGTTTAATGGCATTTTCAACAAGAGGCTGGATTATAAGCGGAAGTATCATAAAATTCATACATCTTTCGCTTATATTGTAGTTAACATTAATTTTCTGGCCATATCTGGCTTTTTCTATCGAAACATAAGATTCTACCAATTCCATTTCTTTTTCCAATGTTATTAATTCTTCATTATTGTCTGTGCTGTAAATTATACGAAGATATTTTGTAAGGTTGCCCAAAAGCACGCCTGCTTTTTCACCGTCTATATAGCACAAAGACATTATTCGTCCTAAAGCATTATATAAAAAATGCGGCTTAATCTGAGCTTTCAGAAAAGCAGTCTCATACATTTGCAGCTGAGCCCGTAAAACATCATTATTGTTTTTGGAATAAAAATAAAGCAAAGCAAACGCGATTACAGCAGCATAAATCAAAGAAACAACAGCAGTAATTGTCCAGCGGTCACCCTTGCTTTCTTTATATCTTTCTATAATTACACTTGAACTGTCAGGATATTGGGATAAAGCGTTTTCAAAGTCAAAATCATCTATTATGCTGTTTACATAATTTAATAAAATTTCTCCTTGTGCGTTATTTTTAAATGCAAAACAAAATTCATATTGTGCATTATCAATAATAAAAAGCTCTTTAGTGTCAAAAAGTTCATTCCTGAAATAATCAGAATGGTAAACATTATGCTTTTGCAGTATATAATCCACAACATGAGCACTTAAAGCCGTATACATGGTGTTATATGATTTATAATAAACAATCTCAGCATTTTTTATATTTTCTTCAGCATACTTCTGTGATGCGCTGCCCTCTACCACACCTATTTTTTTCGATTTAAGGTCGTCTATGCTTTTAGCTGTTTCCGCATTATCTTCATATGTAATAACACTGTAGTTATCTACAGCTACAGGTTCTGAAAAAAGCAGATTACTGCTTTCAGACTTGTCAGCAATAATAAACATATCTACACTGCCGTCTAAAAGCATATTAATTTTATCACCATACCCCATATTAAGCTTCCTGAAATACTGGTAATCAATTCCATATTTTTCAGAAACCCTGTTAAGTATCTCAACTGCAATGCCTTTATAATCCTTTTCATTACGGTCAAAATAAATGTAGGGATAAAAACTGTCATCACATTCAACAATTATTTTCCGACCTTCTGATAGAGGATATGATATTTCAGTATTGTCATCAAGCGCATAAACCGGATAAAAGATGTATGAAATTATAACTAAAACCAATACCAAAAATCTCATATATATTCACCTGCGCTTTATATACAATAACATCTAATACATTATATAAAGTATATTTTATTTATATCATTGTGTCAAATAGGCATTTTTAAAACAACAAAATATTATAAAACTGCACAAAACATAAAAAAGCCGGATGATTTTTCATCCGGCAAAATAACTGTTTAAATTTACAAATGCTTACAGCGTTTTTATCCTTCAATTGCTATATATCCTTTATTTTCAAGGTTGTTTAATTTATCTGAAGGGAGTTCTATATGAAGTATTCCTGAATCAAATTTAGCCTTAATATCATTTTCCTGAACATTGTTTCCTACATAAAAGCTTCTCTGGCAGCTGCCTGAATATCTTTCACGCCTGATATAGTTTCCGTTGTCATCTTTTTCGTCTTTATCAACAACTCTTTTAGCACCAACTGTAAGATATCCGTTTTCAAGTTTAAGAGAAACATCTTCTTTTTTGCATCCCGGAAGGTCCATATCAAATATAAAGCTGCCATCTTTTTCCTTAATGTCGGTTTTCATCATATTCTGTTCTCTTTTGCCCAAAAGCGGATTATGGTTTGTAAAAAATCTGCTTTCAAAAGGTGTCATAAAATCATCAAATAAATCTTCTCCAAAAAGTCTTGGCATCATCATAAGTCATTCCTCCTATAGCGCATTGCGCTTTACATAATCTATTTAAATATTATTTATTAGCTTGGTTTTTGTTATTCCTTTAAGCCATTTCCTTTTTACAAGACATATAATAGCACTATTTATTAGCCACGTCAATAGTTGAGTGCTAATTTTACATAATATTTACATTTTGTTCAAATTTACATAATATTTTAAATAAAAAAGGCTGTTTATACTCAATATACAGTAATAAACAGCCTTGTATTTCAATATATAGTCATACTTTTATCTGTACTTGTTTTTTTACATTCAGTCTACATAATTCTTATTATTTATATAATTCAAATCTATATTCCTGTTTTGCATCGGGATATTTATTTAAATCAACTTTAGATGCAAACATTTCCAAAGGTCTTATATAAAAATCATAAGGTGGATAGAGTGCCTGATAAGTTACCATAACTTCTTCAGTTTCACTGTGTTTCCCCACACTGTGCACATAATAAAGCCTGCCTTTAAAATGTCGGTATGGTCTCATTGGAATAATATCTCTTTCCATTTATTTTCCTCCTCAAGGATTAACTATAGTCACAAGGGCAACCATTATAATAATGCTTATTACTATGGAAACAGAGCCGGCAAAAGCAGATGCCTCTGTATTAGCTCCAAGTTTTTCTGTAAAAGCAGGAACAAGAGCCGATGTAGGTGAAAAAACAACTATTGTAAGCACATGCTTAATCATTGTATCAAACGGCAAAACGAAATATATCAACCCTGCCAAAGCGGCACTTATTAAATATTTTATAAAAAGCATACGGCTTATTTCACCATAATACTTTTTGTCAATATTAAAATCCAGACTCAGCCCCAGCATAAGCATTGCCATAAATCCATTAGCAGAAGCTGTGGTTGATATAAAATTTCCCAAAGCTTCCGGTACTTTAATATTAAAAACAGCAAGAAGTATAGCAATTATGTACGTGTCAAAAGGCACAGAACAGAACATTTTCTTTATAAAATCTCCAAAACTGAATTTCCCGCTCCCGCTTCCCAAACATGCGCTGGCAACGGCATAACTGCCGCCGCAAGTCATGAGAGCATTTCCCGTATCAAACATACATGTGGCAACTACACCCTGAGCGCCTAAAAAACCCTGAATAAACGGCATACAAAAAGAACCAATATTGTATCCCGGACAGTTAAGCATGTATAAAACCTTTACATTTCTTTCTTTTCCGGCAGAAAATATAAATCCAACAAAAAGCATAAAAAAATTAACCAAAAGCCCCATTAACATAAGTGCAAAAAGGGAATTATCCTTTTGAAAAGACACAAAACTTGAAAGTATAGCCGCAGGCAAAGTAAGGTTAAGCGCTATAAAAGTTACAGCTTCTCTAAATCCATCTTTAAAAATCCCTCTTTTTTTCAAACAATAACCCAAAATTATAATAGCTAAAAAAGACAGAGCCTTGCATAAAACATTAATCAAATTTACCGCCCCCAATAATATAAATACACATTTAAAATATATTATATATAAAATCCAGGAAATAGCAAAATATAAAATAAATCAATAATTTACGTAAAGACAAATGTCCTTATTATAAATTCACACATAATGTAAAATACTATATATTTGTTAAATTAATAACGATTATTATTTTATAATTTTTGTATACAGTATTCTTAACTCGAAAAATTTTTTACAAAAGATTTAAATTTCAACTATTAAATCGTACAAATTTCGTTTTTCAAAGTTATTAATAATTATTTTTAATACAACAATTTTACATTATGTAATTTCTAAATTTTGTACTAAATAACTATTATTGTGATAATTTATTCAAACATATTGCAATACTACCACTTTTGTAGTATCCTACTTACATCGGTTTTAAGTTTAAATTTTAAGGGGGTAATTTTATGAAAAAGAGAATTTTAGCACTTCTTGCAGTAACAGCTTTAACAGTTTCTGCTTTTGCTGGCTGCGGTTCATCATCTGATTCAGGTTCTGCTTCTGCAGGTTCTGCTTCTGCGTCTGCTTCTTCTTCAGCTTCCGAGGAAAGCGCTTCTACAGGCGAAGCTGAGTATCACATCCGCGTTGGCCACGTTCTTGCCAATACTCATCCATATGAAATGGGTCTTAAAAAGATGTCCGAGCTTGCTGCTGAAAAATCTAATGGCAAAATTGCTATTGATGTTTTCGCCAACTCACAGTTAGGTAACGAAAGAGACATGGTTGAAGCTCTTCAGCTTGGCTCACAGGAAATGGTTCTTGTTTCAACAGCCGTATTATCAAGCTTTACAGACCAGTTCCTTGTTTTCGACCTTCCATTCCTTTTTG
>CALWHR010000016.1 GCA_944380455.1 uncultured Clostridia bacterium | reverse complement strand
GTTATTGTTCCTGCCGATACTCAGATTACTATGGATATGGCAGAAAAGGTTGAAAAAGCCGGAATTAAGAAAGTTCTTATAAGAACAGTTCTTACATGCCGTTCAACAGTTGGTATATGTGCTAAGTGCTACGGCGCTAACATGGCAAGCGGCAGAACAGTTCGTATTGGTGAGTCTGTTGGTATTATTGCTGCTCAGTCAATTGGTGAGCCGGGTACACAGCTTACAATGCGTACTTTCCATACAGGCGGTATTGCCGGAGACGACATCACACAGGGTCTTCCTCGTGTTGAAGAGCTTTTTGAGGCAAGAAAGCCAAAGGGTCTTGCTATTATTTCAGAATTTGCCGGTACAGTTTCATATACTGACACTAAGAAAAAACGTGAGGTTACTATTACTAACCCAGAAACAGGCGAGTCAAAAGATTACCTTATCCCTTACGGCTCACGTATGAAGGTATTCGATGGTGACTATATTGAAGCCGGTGACGAAATTACAGAAGGTAGTGTAAATCCGCATGATATTCTCAAGATTAAAGGTTTAAGAGGCGTTCAGGATTACATGATTCAGGAAGTACAGAGAGTTT
Source organism: uncultured Clostridia bacterium (assembly GCA_944380455.1). Classification (GTDB taxonomy): domain Bacteria; phylum Bacillota; class Clostridia; order Lachnospirales; family Anaerotignaceae; genus Neoanaerotignum_A. The sequence continues at coordinate 10,331 of CALWHR010000016.1, read as the reverse complement.
ACCGTCTCCAGGGTGTTGAGATTAACGATAAACACATTGAGGTTATTGTTCGTCAGATGCTTAAAAGAGTTAAGATTGAGGATAACGGTGATACTGAGTTCCTTCCAGGAAGCCTTGTTGACTGGCTTACATTTGAAAATACAAATGCCGAAATGGAAAAACAAGGTCTTGAACCTGCAAAGGGCAGCAGAGTGCTTCTTGGTATTACGAAAGCATCACTTGCTACAGACTCATTCCTTTCAGCTGCTTCATTCCAGGAAACAACAAGAGTTCTTACGGAAGCCGCTATTAAAGGCAAAATTGACCCACTTATCGGTCTTAAAGAAAATGTTATACTTGGTAAACTTATACCTGCCGGAACAGGTATGCCAAGATACCGCAATATAGGTATTGAGCCTGTTGAGGAAGACGGAAGATATGTTTCCGAGCTTGAAGGCTTATCATAATTAAATTTATATTTTATGCCGCCGGTTTTTCGGCGGCATATTTTATATATAATAAAAATTTTAAGGAGTATTTATGGATATATTAGACATTATGAAAAGCAATGAGCCTTATTGCTCAAGCAATTGGGACATGCCTTCTCATTTGCAGGAAAAGGCTAAAAAACTTTGCTGGCAATATAATCAAACTTCGCCTGATGAAAAGGAAAAAAGAAGCAGTATTTTAAAAGAGCTATTTGGAACTTGTCATCCGCTTACATTTATAGAACCTTCTTTCAGATGTGATTATGGTTTTAATATACATACAAGCGGACTGACTGTGATTAATTATAACTGCGTAATTCTTGATACATCACCGGTATACATAGGTAAAAACGCATTTATAGCACCAGGAGTATGTATAGCATGTGCAGGCCATTCCATTGATGCCCAGCAAAGAGGAGAGGGTATAGGTACATCTAAACCTATAACAATAAAAGATGATGTTTGGATAGGCGCCAACTGCACTATATGCGGCGGAGTTACTATAGGTGAGGGCAGTGTAATAGGTGCTGGAAGTGTTGTAAACAGGGATATACCAGATGGTGTTGTTGCTGCAGGTAATCCTTGCCGTGTAATTAGAAAAATTACAGAGCATGACAAAGTTAAGCCTATAGAACTATAAAAAAGATACAGGATATATAATCCTGTACCTTTTTTATGTATAGACATTAAATTTTATTTTTCTTCTTCTCTTTTTTTAATACCTCATGCCATAACGTCTATAAGTCTGTTGGAATCAATGTTTCCGCCTGATACAACACAAACTGTTTTTTTATTGGCTGTATCGATTTTTCCGCTCATTATGGCAGCAACAGGAGCAGCGCCTGAGCCTTCTGGTATTGTTTTTTGTGTTTCTATCATTTTGAACATGGCATCCATAATTTCATCATCAGATACCATAACTATTTCATCAACATATTTTTGGCAGAACTGGAAAGTAAGCTCAACAGGCTTTTTAACAATTATTCCGTCTGCTATAGTAGGCGTTGTTGGTATCTCTGTAAGCTCACTATTTTTTACTGAAATGTACATGCTTGGGGAATGTTCAGACTGAACGCCTATTATTTTGCATTCTGGTTTAAGTGACTTTATGGCAAAAGCTATGCCGCTTATAAGTCCGCCGCCGCCTATTGGCACAACTACCTGGTCAACATCTGGAAGCTGTTCCAGTATTTCAAGGCCTATAGTTCCTTGGCCTGCAAGAACACGCTCATCATTAAACGGATGTGCTATTGTGTAACCGTATTGTGCTGAAAGCTCTAAAGCTTTGGCATAAGCGTCATCATAAACACCTGGTACAAGTATTACTTCTGCACCGTATGCTTTTGTTGCGTTTACTTTGGCAAGGGGTGCTCCGGCAGGCATACATATATAAGCTTTTATATTATTCATTTTGGAGGAAAGTGCTACACCTTGAGCGTGGTTTCCGGCAGAACATGTTATTATACTTTTGGCTTTTTCTTCCGGAGTAAGGGAATTAATTTTATAGTATGCTCCTCTCATTTTAAAAGAACCTGTAAGCTGAAGGTTTTCACACTTTAAATATATCCCTTCACCTATTTTCTGTGCCTCAAAAAGAGGGGTTATTCTTGCTACGCCTTTAAGCACATTTTTAGCGTCGTATACCATATCAAGTGAAAGCATAAATATACCTCCTTATTAAAAAAATAAAGATGCCGTGATTCTGACAAAATTAATATATTAATATATTAATATATTATGATTATAGCACAATAATTTTTATTGTAAATAAAAAACGCAAAAAATAGGAACAGAGGAAAATATTTTCCTCTATTCCTATTAAAAACTAAATATCATTATTTGTTCATGTCAGCTATTATTTCTACTTCGCAGAGAAGGCCTTTTGGAATAGATTTTACAGCTACACAGCTTCTTGCAGGCTTGCTTGTAAAATATTTTCCATATACTTCGTTAAAAGCGCCAAAGTCATTGATGTCTGCAAGGAAGCATGTTGTTTTAACTACATTTTCAAATGTAAGGCCGTTTGCCTCAAGAATTCCTTTTATGTTCTGGCAAACTCTTTCTGTTTGCTCCTCGATAGTTGTACCAACTACTTCACCTGTACCAGGCATAAGAGGTACCTGTCCTGAAGCAAAGAGGAGTCCGTTTACCTCTACTGCCTGTGAGTATGGTCCTATTGCTGCTGGTGCATTTGGTGTTGATGTAAATTTAAGCATTGAAAATCATCCTTTCATGTGTATATGATAATTCTTGTTTGAAATATATTGTCAATTTCCATACCCTGCCGCATTTTTTTTTGTTTTTTCGGCAGAGTTGGGAATAAATTGGGGGCTGTTTTATTGTTCAGCAATCGGTTTTGACTTTTTTCCTTTGTTTGTTATAGCATCCATAAATACGGCAATAGCGCCGTCACCTGTTACATTGCAAGCTGTACCAAAGCTGTCCTGAGCGATATAAAGAGCTATCATAAGAGCAAGCATTGCTTCGTTAAAGCCGAGCATAGTATCAAGTATACCAAGAGCTGCCATAACTGCGCCGCCAGGAACGCCAGGTGCTGCAACCATTGTTACACCAAGCATAAGTATAAATGGGAACATTTTAATAAATGAAACCTCCCAGCCGTTAAGCATCATAATTGCTATTGAGCAGCTTGTAAGTGTTATTGTAGAGCCTGAAAGGTGAATTGTTGCGCAAAGAGGGCATACAAATTCAGCTATCATATCACTAACGCCGTTTTTCTTTGTAGCTTCAACAGTTACAGGTATTGTAGCTGCTGATGACTGTGTACCAATTGCTGTGAAGTATGCAGGTACCATGTTTTTAATAAGGCTAAACGGATTCTTTTTTGCAAATGTTCCAGCTATGAAATACTGGAAAACAATTATAATAAGGTGCATTATAATTATAATAGCAAATACTTTAATGAATACTGACATAATTTCCACAACTGTTCCGGCATATGTCATGTTTGCAAAAATACCATAAACGTGTATTGGTAAAAGAGGAATAATTATGTTTGTAACAAGTTTTACTATAATGTCCTGGAAACCGTTAAATACGTCTTTAAGAACTTTGCTTTTTGTAACAGCTATGCCAAGACCCATAATAAATGATATAAGAAGCGCACTCATAACTTCCATTATTGCAGGCATTTCTATTGTAAAGTAGCCTGAAAGCATGGTTTCTTCAGCGTTTGCTGCATTGTCAAGAACTATAGAACCAACTTTAAGGAAAGAAGGGAATATAGTTGTGTCAACAACGAATGCGAAAGAACCGGAAATTATTGTTGATATATATGCTACAAGTGCTGTAAGTGCAAGTGTTTTCCCTGCACCTTCACCTAAGTCCGCAATACCAGGAACAACAAATCCTACAATTATAAGAGGAATGGAGAAGTTAAGGAAGTTACCAAAAATGCTGTTAAATGTAGCACCAAGACGAACTATTACAGGAAAATCGTATGATTTTGATATACTTCCTATAATAATACCAAGTATGATAGCAATTATGAGCCGTGGAAGCAAGCCCAGTTTGAATTTTTTATTTTCGTTTGCCATAGTCTTTTGCTGAAGGAAATATATTCCTCAGCTTCCCTCCTTTATAAGTTTATATATTTATTATTGCATTACTTACGTTTCATAACTTTTATAACTTTTAAGTTGTTATTTTATAAGCTCATAACCTTTTTCAGTAAGAGCGTTTTCAATTTCTTCAACATGCTGTCTGTTTCTTGTTTCAAGAACCATTGTAACAACACAGTTTGTTACATCTGAAAGCTTAGCTTCACGTGAGTGGTTAACTCTTACTATATTTGCTCCTGTTTCAGATACTATGTGAAGGAGATTAATAAGCTGTCCTGGTTTATCCATTACTTTTGTAGTAATCTCGCATGTTCTTCCGGATTTTGAAAGACCTTTTGTTATTATTCTTGAAAGCATGGTTACATCAATATTACCGCCTGAAACAACGCATACAGTCTTTTTGCCTTCTGTAGGAACTTTGCCGAACATTACGGCCGCTACTGAAACAGCTCCTGCTCCTTCAGAAACTGTTTTCTGGTTTTCCATAAGACTTAATATAGCTGAAGCTATTTCATCTTCTGTTACAGTAACTATTTCATCTACATATTTAGAGCAGATTTCAAATGTAAGGTCACCAGGTTTTTTAACTGCTATTCCGTCTGCTATAGTTGAAACAGATGCAAGTTCTGTTGGCTCTCCGTTTTTTCTTGATACATACATGCTAGCTGCTCCGGCTGCCTGAACACCTATTACTTTGCAGTCTGGTTTAATGGATTTAACTGCATATGCAACACCGCTTATAAGTCCGCCGCCGCCTATTGGGACTACAACTGTATCTACATCAGGAAGCTGATTGAGAATTTCAAGACCTATTGTTCCCTGGCCAGCGATAACACGCTCATCATTAAATGGATGTGCAAATGTATATCCGTGCTCATTAGTAAGCTCTACAGCTTTTGCATAAGCATCGTCGTATACGCCAGGAACAAGTACGACTTCAGCGCCGTATCCTTTTGTTGCTTCAACTTTGGCTAAAGGTGCTCCGGCAGGCATACATATTATTGATTTAATACCGCTCATTGTAGCTGATAAAGCAACGCCTTGGGCATGGTTTCCAGCTGAGCAGGCAATAACGCCCTTGGCTTTTTCCTCAGGTGTGAGGCTGTGAATTTTGTAATAAGCTCCTCTTAATTTAAAAGAGCCTGTAAGCTGAAGGTTTTCGGATTTAATATAAACTCCTTCACCTATCTTTGGAGCTGGTGAAAGCGGAGTTGTTCTAGCTACATCCTGCAATACCCTTTTAGCATCATAAATCATTTCAAGTGAAATCAATGTAAGCGCCTCCTGTTAAAATTTAGATAATTGAATTTTAATTTGTCATTATCTGCCAGACTAAAAGCCTATAGCAACATAAGACTTTCTTAACTTGGTTTGATTATACTATGTTTATTTATTTTAGTAAATGTACTTTTTTACTAAAAGTTTTTGGTAGGAGTACTAATTATATTAAAAACAGTGTAAATGTACGCTATATGTGGACATTAGAGTGCTAATAAAATATTCTATGGCTAATATAATTAAACAATTGTGTATGAGAAACATCATTTTTGGCATTAATACCTAAATACCGGATTTTTACTGTCTAAAAAAGCAAAATATTAGATTATAATTAAAATTTTTATAACTTTTAATATTTTTTTGCAGTAATTTGTTATTTGATTGACAATATTTTAGCTATTTTTACACATTCACTTAAATATCTTAAAATAATGAATTGATTATAAATAATAAGCTTTTACTGTCAGCAGAGTTCTAAAAACTATATTTTTAAGAATTTTAAAAATATTTGAGTAAAATTTACTTTTGATGGAAAGGAATAATATAAAACCATAAAATTTGAATACTTTTACTTCGTAACAGGTTTCTTCATTATAATAATGTAAAAATGCAATTTATTCAGTTTTTGTATATTACAGGTAAAATATTTATAAATTATCTTGACAATTAATTTGTAAAATGATAAACTTTTACGGTGTCTGAAATCAGGCATTATTTTAATGTCAGATTAAGGAAACTAATTAAATTGCGTAGGCAGAATGTATTAATTTTGTGAGGAGGTGCACTTAATGCCAACATTTAATCAGTTAGTAAGAAAGGGCAGACAGACTCTTGAGAAAAAGTCAACTGCTCCAGCTCTTCAGAAAGGCCTTAACTCTCTCAAGAAGAAAACAACAGATATTTCTTCTCCACAGAGAAGAGGCGTTTGCACAGCAGTTAAAACTGCTACACCTAAAAAGCCTAACTCTGCTTTAAGAAAGATTGCCAGAGTAAGACTTACAAACGGCATCGAGGTTACAGCTTATATCCCTGGTGAAGGTCATAACCTTCAGGAGCACTCTGTAGTTCTTATCAGAGGCGGAAGAGTTAAAGACTTACCTGGTGTTCGTTACCATATCATTCGTGGTACACTCGATACTGCAGGCGTTGCTAACAGAATGCAGGCCCGTTCAAAATACGGCGCTAAACGTCCTAAAAAGAAATAATTAAAATTTAAGTAGTGCCTTGTACGAATTAATATACATCTGCTAAAGCGTGGTATAAATGTAGTGTAAGGCATGAAACGCGTATATTTAGTATACACGAGTACCTATGATTTAACTATATTAAGGAGGGAAGAATCGTGCCAAGAAAAGGTCATGTAACTAAAAGAGAGGTTTTACCGGACCCTTTATATAAAAGCAAAAATGTAACAAAACTTATCAACAGCATTATGCTTGACGGTAAAAAAGGCGTTGCACAGAAAATTGTTTACGGCGCATTCGATAAAGTTGCTGAAAAAACAGGAAAGGACCCTATAGAGGCTTTTGAAGAGGCTATGAACAACATCATGCCTGTTCTTGAAGTTAAAGCTCGCCGTGTTGGTGGTGCTACTTACCAGGTTCCTATGGAAATCAGACCTGACAGAAGACGTACACTTGGTCTTAGATGGCTTACTGTTTACAGCAGAAAACGCGGTGAAAAGACAATGGTAGACCGTCTTGCAGGCGAAATTATGGATGCTCTTAACAATGCAGGCGGAGCATGCAAGAAGAAAGAAGAAACTCATAAGATGGCTGAGGCTAACAAGGCTTTCTCACATTACAAATGGTAATTGTGAAAAATATCTTATTTTTAATAAAGCATTCCTTTTTTGGGAATACTGTAAGATGAAATTTGAACTTTTGCCTTCCGGTTTATTGCCGGAAGGCGTAAAGTGTTTTTGGTAATTTAAAATAAGCAGGAGGAGGAGTAATTTTGGCAGCAGGTAGAGAATTTTCTTTGGAAAATACCAGAAATATTGGTATTATGGCGCATATCGATGCCGGAAAAACTACCCTCACTGAGCGTATCCTTTACTATACAGGCCGTAACTATAAAATAGGTGATACCCACGAAGGTACAGCTACTATGGACTGGATGGAACAGGAGCAGGAAAGAGGTATTACAATTACTTCCGCTGCTACAACAGCTCATTGGAAGGGTAACAGAATAAATATCATCGATACACCAGGTCACGTTGACTTTACAGTTGAAGTTGAGCGTTCACTCCGTGTTCTTGACGGTTCAGTGTGCGTACTTGACGCTAAAGGCGGTGTTGAGCCACAGACTGAAACAGTTTGGAGACAGGCAGATAACTATAACGTACCTCGTATGATTTTCGTTAATAAAATGGACATCATGGGTGCAGACTTCTATAACTCAATGAAGTCAATTAGAGAAAGACTTGGTTGCCATCCGGTAGCAGTACAGCTTCCTATCGGTGCCGAAGCTTTCTTTAAAGGCGTAATTGACCTTATGGAAATGAAAGCTTATATTTATAACAATGACCTTGGTACAGATATATCAGTAGAAGATATTCCTGAGGATATGGTTGACCAGGCTAACGAATACAGAGAAACATTAGTTGAGGATATTGCCGAAACTGATGAAGAGCTTATGGAAAAATATCTCGGTGGTGAGGAAATCACAATCGATGAACTTAAGAAAGCTCTCAGAAAAGCATGTATAGCATGTGATCTTATGCCTGTATTCTGTGGTACAGCATACAGAAACAAAGGTGTTCAGAAACTTCTTGACGGTATTATTGATTACATGCCGGCACCTACAGACATTGAGTCAATTAAAGGCATTGACCCTGTAACAGGTGAAGAAGTTGCAAGACATTCTTCAGATACAGAGCCTTTTGCAGCTCTTGCTTTCAAGATTATGAACGACCCATTCGTTGGAAAGCTTGCTTTCTTCAGAGTTTACTCAGGTACTTGTGAAGCAGGTTCTTACGTTTACAACTCAGTAAAAGGCAAAAAAGAGCGTTTCGGACGTATTCTTCTTATGCATGCTAACCACAGAGAGGAAATCGACAAGGTTTACGCTGGTGATATAGCTGCTGATGTAGGATTTAAGTTTACTACAACAGGTGATACAATCTGTGATGAAGAACATGAAGTAATTCTTGAATCAATGGTATTCCCAGAGCCAGTTATTTCTGTTGCTATTGAGCCTAAGACAAAAGCAGGCAGAGATAAAATGGGTATTGCTCTTGCTAAACTTGCTGAAGAAGACCCTACATTCAAAACTCATACAGATCAGGAAACAGGCGATACAATTATTTCCGGTATGGGTGAACTTCACCTTGAAATCATTGTTGACCGTCTTTTAAGAGAGTTCCATGTTGAGGCTAACGTAGGTGCTCCTCAGGTTGCATATAGAGAAACATTCCGCAAGCCAGTTGACGTTGAAGGTAAATTCGTTCGTCAGTCAGGCGGTCGTGGACAGTATGGTCATTGTAAAGTTAAATTTACACCAATCGGAACAGATGCTGAGCATAACTACGAGTTTATAAACAGCGTTGTTGGTGGTGCTATTCCTAAGGAATATATTCCTGCTATCGACAAAGGTATTCAGGAAGCTATGCAGAGCGGTATTCTTGGCGGCTATCCAGTTCTTGGTGTTAGAGCTGAAGTTTACGATGGTTCTTACCATGATGTAGACTCATCTGAAATGGCTTACCAGATTGCAGGTTCTATGGCATTTAAAGAGGCTATGAAACAGGGCGATGCTGTACTTCTTGAGCCTATAATGAAGGTTACAGTTACTGTACCTGAAGAGTACATGGGCGATGTTATTGGTGACATTAACTCCCGTCGTGGACGTATTGAAGGTATGGATGACAGAAATGGTGCTAAGATAATTCATTCTTATGTTCCACTTGCTGAAATGTTCGGTTATTCAACAGACCTTCGTTCAAGAACTCAGGGTCGTGGTAACTACGTAATGGAAGTTGACCACTACGAGCCATGTCCAAAGAACATTCAGGAAAAAGTTCTTGCGGGCAGAAAATCAGCAGAATAATAAATTATCCTTTGCATAATACTGGAAAAATGGTATTGCAAAAGGCTACTTTATTTAATATAATTAATTTGTTAGTATCTGCCGTTTTGGCAGGTCTTTAAGCGAATAACGCATATTTAAAGGAGGACTTTTAAAATGGCAAAGGAAAAATATGAAAGAACCAAACCACATGTTAATATTGGTACAATCGGTCACGTTGACCACGGCAAGACAACATTAACAGCTGCTATCACAAAGACACTTCATGAGAGATTAGGTCTTGGTGAAGCTGTAGCTTTCGACAATATCGATAAGGCTCCAGAGGAAAGAGAAAGAGGTATCACAATTTCTACAGCTCACGTTGAGTATGAAACAGAGAAGAGACATTACGCTCACGTTGACTGCCCAGGTCATGCTGACTACGTTAAGAACATGATTACTGGTGCTGCTCAGATGGACGGTGCTATCCTTGTTGTTGCTGCAACAGATGGTCCTATGGCTCAGACAAGAGAGCATATCCTTCTTGCTAGACAGGTTGGTGTTCCTTACATCGTTGTATTCATGAACAAATGCGATATGGTTGACGATGAAGAACTTCTTGACCTTGTTGAGATGGAAATCAGAGAGCTTCTTAACGAGTATGACTTCCCAGGTGATGATATTCCTATCATCAGAGGTTCAGCTTACCAGGCTCTTCAGGATCCAAACAGCAAATGGGGCGATGCTATCCTTGAGCTTATGCACACAATCGATGAATATATCCCTGAGCCACAGAGAGATGTAGATAAGCCATTCATCATGCCAGTTGAGGACGTATTCACAATCACAGGTCGTGGTACTGTTGCAACAGGTAGAGTTGAAAGCGGTATGCTTAAAGTATCTGACGAGGTTGAAATCGTTGGTCTTACACACGAGAAGAAGAAAGTTGTTGTTACAGGTGTTGAAATGTTCAGAAAGATGCTTGACTTTGCTGAAG
>CALWHR010000015.1 GCA_944380455.1 uncultured Clostridia bacterium | reverse complement strand
CTGTACTTGCACCTGCATCAATTCAGGAAGCAGTAGATGCTATTAAAGAAGCTTTCGAGATAGCAGACTTCTACAGAACACCTGTTATGGTTCTTCAGGATGGTCTTATAGGACAGATGATGGAGCCTGTTGATTTTGATAAACCAGTTAAGAAAAGAGAAATCCCTCCTAAGAGTGAATGGGCTTTAGGATATGGAAAAGGCAATCCTCATATTATAGAGGGTATAGTTATAGATGCTCCTGCCTGTGAGCAGAAAAACCTCAGATTCTTCAGAGAAAAATATGATGTTATGGAAGCTAATGAGGTTAGATACGAAGAATATATGATGGACGATGCTGAATATGCTTTTGTTGCATACGGTTCTTCTTCCAGAATTTGTAAAACAGCTATTAAGACATTAAGAGATAAAGGAATTAAGATTGGTCTTATTAGACCTAAGACATTATGGCCATTCCCACAGGTTCCATTCCAGAACAAAAACATCAAATTATTTATTGATGTAGAAATGAATATGGGTCAGATGGTTCCTGATGTTGCTCTTGCATGCAACGACAAGAACAAAGTTAAGTTCTTCGGAAGATGCGGCGGTATGATACCGTCACCTGAGGAAGTGGCTGAAGCAGCTGAAAAAATTATAGGAGGTGCTGAATAATGTCTACAACAATGTTCAAAAAACCTAATGGACTTACAGACAGAAAGCTTCATTACTGCCCGGGCTGTGGTCATGGTATAGTTCACAGACTTATTGCTGAATGTATAGATGAATTAGGTGAAACAGAAAACACTGTAATACTTGCTCCTGTTGGATGTGCTGTATTTATTCCTAACTATTTTGTATACGATTCTATTCACTGTGCTCATGGCCGTGCTCCTGCTACAGCTACAGGTGTTAAGAGAACTCATCCTGACAAAACAGTTATTACATACCAAGGTGATGGGGACCTTGCTTCTATAGGTATGGCTGAAATAGTTCATGCTGCGGCAAGAGGTGAAAAATTTACTACAATTTTCATTAACAATGGTATTTACGGCATGACAGGCGGACAGATGGCGCCTACTACACTTCCTGGAATGAAAGCTACTACAGCTCAAAGCGGACGTGATGTTCATGTAAACGGTAACCCGATTAGAATTGCTGAACTTTTAAGCTCTCTCGACGGACCTGCTTATATTGAAAGAGTTGCTGTAGACAGTCCTGCACATGTTGTTAAAACAAAAGCAGCTATTAAAAAAGCCCTCCAGTACCAGAAAGAAGGTCTTGGATTCTCTCTTGTTGAGGTAGTATCAAGCTGTCCTACAAACTGGGGTATGTCAGCTGTTAAAGCTATGGAGTTTGTTAAAGATAATATGATTCCATACTATCCTCTTGGAGTATATAAAGACATTAAGGAGGGAAAATAATATGGGAAAAACATTTAGAATAAGCTGTTCAGGCTTTGGCGGTCAGGGCGTTATGGCTCTGGGTAAGCTTCTGGTTTATGCTGGTATGGACGAAGGCAAGGAAGTATCTTGGGTTCCTTCATACGGTCCTGAAATGCGTGGAGGTACAGCTAACTGTTCTGTTATAGTTTCTGACGAGCCTATAGCAAGCCCTGTTGTTGATTCCAACATTGGTGTAAATGTTGTTATGAACCTCCCGTCATTCCAGAAGTTTGTTCCTAAAACAGCTAAAGATGGAGTTGTATTTGTAAACTCAAGCATTATATCAGAAAAAGTTGATATACCTGGTGTAAAGGCATATTACATACCTGTAAATGATATAGCTAACGAGCTTGGAAACCCAAGAATGGTTAACATTATTATGCTTGGCGCTATTGTTGAAGTTCTCAAAATAGTTGAAGTTGACAGTATATTCAAACCTGGCGGAGCTTTTGAGCACGTATTTGGTGCAAGCAAGGCTAAACTTATTCCAGCTAATAAAATTGCTATGGAAAAGGGCGCAGAAGCTGCAAGAAAGTGTATGTAACAGGAATTTAGTTCATTTATGATTTAACAGTAAAAAAGGATAAATCTTATAAAGGGATTTATCCTTTTTTTACGTTATTTATAGTAAGTATGACTTAGGTTTTGATTTATTAACTGATTAAAAAAGTTTGAAACAGCTGAATTTGCGTCATTTTTGAAGTAAATTATTTTGAAATCAATTATTGATGAATGATATATTTGAAATAAAACGCAGTTTTGCCTTATTTAGCAAATTTCAATACATTCAGAAGTAATATTTATTAGCTTAAAAATAATTAATCGTCTACCCAGCAATCGTTTTCTGATAGTATACGTGAAAAAATTCTGCCTTGGTTTTCTGGGTTCTTAGCTTGATGGAATTTGAATATCATTTCATTTTGTTTCAAGCCCTTTCCTATAATCTCAACTTTACCTTTTGTGTTGGACATAGCAAAGCGCATACATTTGCCATTTCCGTTTTGAATATTTTTAGCTTTCTCTACAATTTCATAGCCTTTTAATAAAGGTACTTGGAATTGATTTTTAACACCTGAAACAGGTCTGCATTGGAAAATATAATAAGGTACAATGCCGATTTTGGTAAGGTTCTTTAACAGCATTCCTAATACTTCTGGATTATCATTAACACCTTTAAGAAGAACAGTTTGATTTTTAATTACAAGTCCGGCTTGCTGCAAAAGTTTAATGGCTTTTATAGATTGATGGGTAATCTCGTTTGAATGATTAAATTGAGTTGAAATATAAATTTGTTTTTTACTGCAGTATTCTTTAAGTAAATCAAGCAGTCTGTTGTCGTTTATTATTCTGTCCGGTAAAACAATAGGGATTTTAGTTCCAAAGCGAATATAATCAATATGTTCAATTGCTGTAAGATTTTTAAGATATTTCTCTATTGTATCTGTATCAAGTAAAAATGAATCTCCGCCTGAAACAAGAACATTTGAAATTTCTTTATGCTCTCTGATATAATCGAATATTTCGTCCAAATTAATTGCTATTTCATCAGATGTCGCTCCAACCATGCGCTTTCTAAAACAGTAGCGGCAATACATGGCGCATTTGTGGGTTGAAAGTATTAAAGCGGTTTGCTTGTATTTGTGCTGAAGTCCTTTTAAAACGGTGTTATCATTTTCACCGCTGGTATCAAAGCTTCCATCTAAATCCATTTCACTGAAAGAGGGTACACTCATGCGCCTTATTGGGTCAGAAATGTTGTTTTTATCAATCAGCGATAGATAATACTGAGGTATGGATATGGGGTATTTTTCCAATATTTCTTCAATTCTGTTGTTGATTTTGATATCGGGGAAAGTATTGGATAGCTGAGAAGCTGTAGTTAAATTGTTTCGTAATTCCTGATTAAAATCCATATTAACTCACTCCTGTTCTTATTTAGTTTAATATAATTTTATCACAAAATGACGGAAGTTTGAAATGGTTTTAGAGAATTATTAAAAATAATTAATCAAAATGCTTCATAATTTGAGTATAATATAAAATAAATTATATAATTTTAAAGTTTTAAAGTGGTTAAATGTAAATTTTATGTGAATTTTTTATATTTGTAGTGAAATTGAATTAAACATTCATATTGAGTAAATAAATTACTTTTTTAATTAATTTTTAAACTAAAAAATAACGAAATCAGTTTGGATATATTATTTGAATGAGAAAATGGTTTTTATCGAAAAAGATTATGAATACTACATAAGTTGTTTTTCTAAAGAAATTTTCAGTACTTTATGCCTGTAAAATAAAACGCTGTGATATAAACCACAGCGTTTTATAAATACAATATTAATTATACATGTTCTGCCATATAAAGGAGAAGGTCTTCAGTTGTATCCCAGCCTATGCAAGCATCGGTTATTGATTTACCGTATACACCGCCGTCTGGCTTCTGATTGCCTTCTTCAATAAAGCTTTCTATCATAACGCCTCTTACAAGAGAGTGAAGAGTAGAATTCATTGCTCTGCTGTGAAGCACTTCTTTTACTATTCTTGGCTGCTCTGAGTAAATTTTTCCAGAGTTATTATGGTTTACATCTACAACAACAAAAGGATTTAAAACATTGCGTTTAAAATACATATCAGCCAAAAGTTCAAGGTCTTCATAGTGATAGTTAGGGTGGCTCTGTCCATGTTTATTTACATAGCCTCGCAATATGGCATGTGTAAGCGGATTGCCGTGGGTTGAAACTTCCTCGTTTCTGTAAAGGAAAGTATGGCTGCTCTGAGCTGCATAAATGGCATTAAGCATAACAGATAAATCGCCGCTTGTAGGGTTTTTCATGCCAACTGGAAAATCTATGCCGCTGGATACAAGTCTGTGCTGCTGATTTTCTACAGAACGCGCGCCGATAGCAATATAGCTTAATATATCGTGTACAAAAGCGTAGTTTTCAGGGTAAAGCATTTCATCGGCAGCTGTAAGATGTGTTTCTGATATTGAACGGATATGCATTTTTCTTAATGCTTCAATACCTGCTAAAATATTAGGTCCTTTTGTTGGGTCTGGCTGATGAAGCATGCCTTTATAGCCTTCGCCTGTTGTACGAGGTTTATTTGTATAAATTCTTGGAATTATAAAAAGTTTTTCTTTAACTTTATCGTTGATTTTAGCCAAACGGTATGTATAATCAATCACGGCATCCTCGTCACTGGCTGAACAAGGGCCTACTATAACTACAAATCTGTCATCTTTACCTTCGAAGATATTTTTAAGCTCCTCATCTCTTTTGGCTTTTACTGCTTTAAGTTCCTCACTCATAGGGATAGCAGATATAAACTCCTCTGGAGAAGGGATTGTTTGAACATTTATAAAACTCATAAAACACACATCCCCTTTAATAGAAATAATAAATTGAAACGCTTTATATTGAAAAAATAAAGGTTTCAATGTATACTATATAAAATATTGGTTGGTTTTGCAACACTAAATTTTTAGGGAGAGATGACATATGTCAGAAGATAAAAAAATAATATTCAGCGGTATACAGCCTTCAGGCTTTGTTACATTAGGAAACTATCTTGGTGCTCTTAACAACTGGACTAAACTTCAGGATGAGTATAATTGTCTTTATTGTATAGCTGACCTTCATACAATCACAGTAAGGCAGGACCCGGCTAAGTTCAGAAAAACAGCAAGAGAACTTTTAATGCAGTATATAGCCGTAGGTCTTGATCCAGAAGTTAATATTATGTACTACCAGTCACATGTTCACCAGCATGCTGAGCTTTCTTGGATTTTAAGCTGGTTCACATACATGGGAGAGCTCCAGAGAATGACTCAGTTTAAAGAAAAGAGCCAGAAACACAGCTATAATATTAATGCCGGTCTTTTTACATACCCGGTTCTTATGGCGGCTGATATTCTTCTTTATCAAACAGACCTTGTGCCTGTTGGCGAAGACCAGAGACAGCATCTTGAAATTACAAGAGAAATTGCCAATAGGTTTAATAAACTTTATGGTGATGTATTTAAAAT
>CALWHR010000014.1 GCA_944380455.1 uncultured Clostridia bacterium | reverse complement strand
TAATATTGAAATGAATAGGGAGCATATCCGGAACAAGTATGGTATACTCTTTTTTCATTTCTTTTGTAAAAAGTATTCTTCCGTTTTTGTCTCTTTTTAATTCAGACATTTATACATTCCCCTCCTGTTGTTTTAAAGCCGCCAAAAGGCTTCTAAGACGCACTTTTACAGTGCCAAGGTTTGTAATTTCGTCTATTTTAATCTGTGTGTATATTTTTCCGGCTTTTTCTATTATGGAGCGTACCTCGTCGGTTGTAATGGCGTCAAGACCACAGCCGAAGCTTACAAGCTGAACCATCTGCATATCCGGTTTATCAGATATGAATTTGGCGGCGGCGTAAAGGCGCGCATGGTATGTCCACTGGTTAAGTATGTTTACATGGAACTTTTCAACAAGTCCGCTTAAAGAGTCCTCACTTATTACTGCCATGCCCAAAGATTCCAATAGAGTATCTATGCCGTGGTTTATTTCAGGGTCTGCGTGATATGGTCTTCCGGCAAGGACGATAATACGTTTGCCTTGTTTATGAGCTTTTTTAACTATTCTTTTTGCTTCAGCGTGTAAAGACGCCATATAGTTTTCGCGTGCTTTAAACGCGGCGTCTGTTGCGGATTTAATTTCTTTAATATCTATGTCTTTGAAATATGTTGAAAGTATTTCGTGGAGCTTTTTAGGAAAATCTTTTTTGCGGTGTACTCCTACATAATCATTTATGAGTGTTACACCGTCTTTCATTTTCATATTTGCGGCTATAATTTCGGGATAATATGCTACAACAGGACAGTTATAGTTGTTGTCGCCTAAATGCTCGTCAAAATTAAAGCTCATACATGGATAGAATATGTGCTTTATGCCTTCCTGCTCCATTAGATATGCCACATGCCCGTGAAGCAGTTTTGCCGGGAAGCATACGGTATCGCTTGGTATTGTTGCCTGTCCTTTTATAAATATGCTTCTGTCGGAAAGAGGAGAGAGCACAACTTCAAAGCCTAATTCCGTGAAAAATTTATGCCAGAAAAAGGCCATTTCATACATGTTTAAGCCTAAAGGTATGCCTATTTTGCCGCGTTTTCCCTTAACAGGTTTAAGAGAGCAAAGAGCGTCCTGTTTAAAACGGTATATATCCAAATCGCCTACTGAGGCGTTTTTGGTAACAGGTCTTTCGCAGCGGTTTCCGCCGATATAGCGGCTTCCATCGCCGAATGTGTTTACCGTAAGGCGGCAGTTATTGGAACAGAGTCCGCAGTTTACGGATTTTACACTGTGGCTGAAATTTTTAAGTTCCTGAGGTGTAAGTATGGAGCTTTTTTCTCCTGCGTACTTTTTGGCATAAAGAGCACAGCCATAAGCTCCCATAAGGCCAGCTATAACAGGACGGATTACGTTAACATCCATTTCCTTTTCAAATGCACGCAGTACAGCATCGTTAAGAAATGTACCGCCCTGAACAACTATTTTTTTGCCCAGTTCATCTTTGCTTGAAGGTCGTATTACCTTATAAATAGCATTTTTAACTATACTGGTGGAAAGTCCGGCGGATATATCACCTGTAGTTGCTCCGTCTTTTTGTGCCTGCTTAACAGATGAGTTCATAAAAACGGTACATCTTGAGCCTAAGTCAACTGCGTTTTTGGCATAAAGTCCCATTTGCGAAAATTCCTCAACACCATAGCCAAGGGTATTGGCGAATGTCTGAAGGAATGAACCGCAGCCTGAGGAGCAGGCTTCGTTTAAATAAATATTGTCTATAACGCCGTTTTTGATTTTAAAGCATTTCATGTCCTGACCGCCGATATCTATTATAAATTCAACATCCGGCATAAAATATTCAGCAGCTGTAAAATGAGCCACTGTTTCAACAAGGCCATGGTCTACATGAAATGCGTTTTTAATTATATCCTCGCCATAGCCTGTAACACAAGCGCTTTTAATCTTAATGTCAGGCTTCATTTCATAAAGGGACTTCATAAACTGAAGTATTATAGGCACAGGATTTCCGCTGTTTGACATATAAACACTGTGAAGTATCTCTCCGTCTTCACCCATAACAACGGTTTTAATTGTTGTGCTTCCAGCATCTATGCCGATATATGTGTTTTTGTCGTAGGATTTTAAATCGCCGTATTTAACATCGGCTTTAGAATGGCGTTCTTTAAAAGCTTCATATTCTTCCTCGTTTTCAAAAAGGGGTGGAAGCTTGGCCCATTCGGATATGGAGACGTATTTTGAAAGCTTTTCTATTATATTGTCTAAATCAACTTCTTTTTTAGCGCAGTATGCAGCACCCAAAGCTACATAATAAAGTGAGTTTTCAGGACAAATGCCTTTTGTGCCTATTGTTTTGTCAAAACATTCCCTTAAAACCGGCATAAATGTAAGAGGTCCGCCTAAATAAACCACATTTCCCTCAACAGGCCTGCCCTGTGCAAGACCGCCTATGGTTTGGTTTACAACGGCATAAAATATGCTTATGGCAATGTCGCTTTTTTTAGCGCCCTGATTTAAAAGAGGCTGTATATCGCTTTTGGCAAAAACACCGCAGCGTGATGCTATAGTATAAGTTTTTTCGTACTTCGCCGCCAAATCGTTCATCTCTTCTGTTTTAACATTTAAAAGAGTTGCCATCTGGTCTATAAAAGCACCTGTTCCGCCGGCACATGTGCCGTTCATTCGGGCCTCCATAGCCTGGCCAAGGAATATAATTTTTGCATCCTCACCGCCCAGTTCTATAATTACATCACTGTCGGGTATGTTCTTTTCGGCGGCTACTTTTTCGGCGTAAACTTCCTGAACAAACTCAATACCACAGCTTTCTGCCATACCCATTCCGGCAGAACCGGAAATCACAAGGGAGAAAACCTCGTTTTCAAATTTATTTTTTATATCAGTAAGCATTTCAACGGTTTTTGCCGTAATCTGAGAAAAATGTCTTTCATAAGACGAATAGACGATTTTGCCAAGCCTGTCTATAACTACGCTTTTAATGGTAGTTGAGCCTATGTCTAAGCCTATTCTCAAGTCTTTCACTTCCGTTTCTTAATAATAATTTTAATTAAGTTTTACTTCAGCCGCCTGACAGCTACTTTCTATCTGGCAGTCAAAAAGCCGCTGCCACGGAAAAGCCGCTTTTTCAAGCTCTGCTTTAGTAATAACGGCACTTTTGCCGTTTGCTGTAACATACATGCCTTTAAAGGTGTTTAATACTTTGTCAGCATTTAAAGCTGATACAAGGCAGGAGCTTTGCTCCATCTCTTCTTTTGAAGGTGCATAGCCTTCTTTTGTGAATTGTTCCCTAAGCTGTCCATAATAAATTCCGTCATCGAATACATGCTGTAAAAGTATGTTTGCCTGATTTTGGGCAAAAGACTTAATATCAATGTCCTTTTGTGCGGCAAGCATATAAACTTCGCTGTGGGCAATGCCCAAGCCAAGAGCATTGGCGTTGGTGTTCCATGCAGAAAATGAAGTTAAGTCCGTAATGCCTGAATCTTTGTTTTTGTTTGCTGAGTTATCCAAAAGTTCTTTAAATATATAATTATTTCCGGAACTGATGGTTTGGTATGTGTAAAGCTCCACAAGGGAAGCGTTGTTTCCGTTATTTAATGAATTGGTTATTGAATTTATAAAATCATATTTTTCATTTTCCGAGCCTGATGAATAGTCGTATACAAAAACATCGCACTGGTTTCCCTTTATTTCAAGATTAGCTGAAACAAAATTAAGGGCATTTTGTGCTAAGGCACTGCCTGCAAGAACATCATAATCTGCGGCAATAGTACTGCTGTTGTAGTTTACAATGTTTATATTGGCACAGTAACCGTTTCTTTTAGCAACGCTTCTGGCATATATAAGATGAGGTATCTCGTCCATACCGAATATAAAGTTAATGCTTTCGCCTTTGCCGGTAAGAGCCTTTTGTGTTTCTTCTTCGCCGTAAGAGCGTTTCATTCTTTCTTTAATGCTGTTTATGCCTACGCTCATGTATGTTCTTGAGAAACTGTATTTTACAGGAGTCGAGTTTTCAAGAGGTATCCATGAAGCACCCTGTGAGTAAAAGTAACTTATTGAATCCGGCAGCTGAAGGTCATCATTGCCTATTATTATTTCGTCTATTTTTCCGGCTCTCTGCCATCTCATAAGGCTTTCACATATTTTGGCTGTTTCCTCAAAAGGTGTGATGTAGTTTTTAATATACTGACCGTAAACGCTGCTTGTTACGTAGTTTTTATCGCAGTAATCAAGAAAGTCCTTTTCCCAAGGGGTAAGGGATACAGAGCCGGACTCTGTTTTTTTGTTATACACATATCCGTATTCCATTAAAAACTGTGTTGGCGTAACCATGGAAAAAGACTGGTTTATTTTTTCAAAATCTTTACAGTCGGGGTTGTGCTCCAAATAAAAAGCACCAAGACCTTTTATGTTTTCGTTATCCGGCCAAATTTCCTGTCCGCGGCTCTCCGGCAGATT
>CALWHR010000013.1 GCA_944380455.1 uncultured Clostridia bacterium | reverse complement strand
ATTTTTTTTTTTTTTTTTTTTTAAGGTACATACTTACAGGGTCATCGATATTTATTCCTTCAGGAAGCGAAATATCTATCTCCTTTTTTATTTCTTCATCTATATCCATAATTCCAAGAACGTCTATTCCCTGTGCCTCAAAATACTCATAAACTTTGTCTATCTGGTCTGGCTCTAACTCTATTTCCCCCAGATAATCCATAATTTCCTTGTATTCGAGTACATTCTTTTTTTTTTTCGTCATAACAACAAGTTCTTTAAGGCGAGTAAGAAGTAATGCTTCGTCTCCAGCTTTCATTTGAACCTTCCTTTCGATTCCCCGTATTACAAACCGGCTTTAAGCCGGCATAAATTACAGTTGTAACTCAAAGCTTTCAAGGCTTTTTTTCATTTCTAAAGCTTTCTGTATTTCTTCAATAGTTTTAGCATTAGATGCAATATAATCTAAGTTTGCTCTTTTAATAAGTTTAATTTGCTCATTAAGGGCTTTTTCAAGCTCATCTGAGTCATTATAATCAATTTTACTGCAAAAAACAGAAGCCGCTGTTTTTTGACTTTCTTCATTTTCAAAAATATTTACCGCATCTGCCGGCAGAACATCTTTTCCCGAAAGACAGCAGTCATAAACATACTTCAGCAGTTCAGAACGCGTTTCATCTTTAAATTCGTCAGGATTAAGTATTTCCATAATCCGCCTGCATATTTCTTTTTTTGATGAACAAATTGAAATTATACTGCTCTGCGCCTGCATAATACCCTTTGTACTGTTTATATCCTGTATTTTCTGGTTAGATTTAAAATCATATTTTCTTATTTTTTGTTTTTCGGCTTGTTTTTTAAATTCAAAATCACGCTTTTTATCGGTATTGAATATTTCTTCCTCAACGGCATGCTTTGAAATGCCTGTATCATCAGCTATTTTTTTAATATACATATCTCTTTCAATAGGTGATGATAAATTTGATATAAGCTCTGCGGCTTCTCTTGTAAAAAGCATTTTTTGTTCACTGTCATTCATGCTGTATTTTCTTCGGGCACATTTAATCTGAAAATCCATATAACTTACAGCATTTATTAAAAGCTTTCCAAATTCCAGCGAACCGTTATGCTTTATATACTCATCAGGGTCTTTTCCATCAGGCACTTGAAGAACCTTCACCCTTAAACCAGCATCGGTAAGTATTGGTATAGCTCTTAAAGCCGCTTTTTCTCCTGCACTGTCACTGTCAAAAACAAGTATTACATCTGTCACAAACTTTCTGAGCAAAGCTGCATGCTCAGCAGTAAAAGCTGTTCCTAAAGAAGCAGCTACATTTCTGAACCCAGCCTGATATATAGTTATCATGTCCATATATCCTTCAACAATAATTATTTCTTTTTTCCTTTCCGCTCTGGCCAAGTTCAAACCGTATAAATTGCGCTTTTTGTTAAATATTATTGTTTCAGGAGAATTAAGATATTTAGGCTCTCCGCTTTCCATTATTCTGCCGCCAAAACCAATACACCGGCCTTGAATATCAAATATGGGAAACATCAGCCTGTTATAAAACCTGTCATGATAACCGTTTTTTGACTTATTTTCAAGTACAAGCCCGCTTTCGAGTATTTCTTCCAAGGAAAAGCCTTTTCCTTTTAAGTGTTCAAACAGTTCTGTTATTCCATTTGGTGCAAAACCGATTCCGAACTTTCTTTGAACAGGTATGCTTATTTTTCTTTTATTAACATACTCAAGGGCTTTTAATCCATCCGGCGAATGAAGTTTTTGATAATAAAACAATCCCGCCGTGCTATGTAACTCATACAATCTTTCTTTCAGCTTTTCTTTTTTGGCATTTTCAGGTGAATATTCAGCCTTTGGCAATTCAATTCCAGCTCTGTCGGCTAATCTTTGAACTGCTTCTACAAAATCGCAGTTTTCCATCTGCATAATAAAGCTGATAACATTTCCTGCAGCTCCGCAGCCAAAACAATAATACAGCTGTTTATCAGCGCTGACAGAAAAAGAAGGCGTGTATTCATTGTGAAACGGGCACAACCCAAAATAAGAACTTCCTTTTTTATTAAGAGGAATATACCCTTTTATTACATCAACAATGTCATTTCGCAGCCTTACTTCTTCCAGTATTTCCTGTGGATAGTACATATACACACCCCGCGTATAAAAACTGTATTAAACTTTATGACTTAACACAGCTGATATTAACGGCTTAATATACTGCCCGTTAAGAGTTATTTTCTACAAAAAAGATTAAACTCCTTCTTTTTCATTAAAAATATTCAAAAATTATATTAAAATCTTGTTTAAAACGCTGACGAACATAAAAATCAAGTATATTTTGAAATTTTTTGCAGTAATTATGTTAATAAATACTCCAAGAAGACGGAATAAATAAATCCGAATAAAGTTTAATTGCATATCTGTCTGTCATACATGCTATAAAATCACATACAACCGTTTGTATATCCTCTCCGCTGTTTAAAAGATTTATAAACTCATAGTTCATTTTATCCGGATATTTAATAAAATACTCATAAAGTCCTTCAATTATATACTCAACTTTTTTGCTTTCTGTTTCAGAACGCTTATCGTTATATACATTGTCAAACATAAATTTTCTGAGCCTTAACATAACCTCGCCTGTTTCAGGACTCATCTGTATATCATTTTTGCCAAAACTGTAAAAAATTACATCTTTAATAAAAGTATTAAGCCTGTCACTGTTGGTATGGCCTATAATATCTGTAATATTCTTTGGTATATCACTTTCTTCAAGTATCCCGGCTCTTTGAGCATCATCAATATCATGATTGATATAGGCTATCTTATCCGAGATTCTAACTATTTTTCCTTCAAGTGTTTCAGGAGTACATCCCGTTCTGTGATTTAAAATTCCATCTCTTACTTCAAAAGTGAGATTCAGCCCCAATCCTTCTTTTTCAAGTCTGTCAACAACTCTTAAACTTTGCTTGTTATGCTCAAATCCATTAGAACACAATAAATTAAGTGCCTTTTCTCCCGCGTGACCAAATGGTGTATGCCCCATATCATGGCCTAAAGCTATAGCCTCTGTCAAATCTTCATTAAGCATAAGCGCCCTTGCTATGGTTCTTGCTATCTGAGAAACTTCCAGTGTATGGGTAAGTCTTGTTCTGTAATGGTCGCCTTCAGGAGATATAAAAACCTGTGTTTTATGCTTCATTCTTCTGAACGCCTTTGAGTGTATTATTCTGTCTCTGTCACGCTGAAAATCTGTACGTATCTGGCATTTTTCTTCTGGTCTTTGGCGGCCTTTTGAAAATCTGCTTTTTGCGGCTGAATCTTTTAGATATTTTAACTCAAATTCTTCATGGATTTCTCTTAACAAAATAACACCTCCTATATAACAATCTAATTATGTTTACTACATTTTAAGCTTATTTCCTTCTTATAAGTACAATTTTTTTCCAGCAATACTGCTTTTTTATATATTAACACATATTAATCTACAAACTATTAATTTTTAAAAAGAATAAAGCTTCCAAAACACTATAGACTTTAACATAAATTTGGTATAAAATTTATGTTGTAGGGAGGTGCTTAAAATGCCCGCAATTAAAATAGAAATGGGAAATAAATGGAAAGTTGAAACTGCTGTTGCTGTTAAAAACATAGTAATGAATGTTGTTAAAAATGCTCTTTCACTCAAGTCTTCTGAAAGAAATATACGAGTACTTCGTTATGACCAAGACCTTTTTGAGCTTCAGGATGACTATGAGATTTTTATAGAGCTTCAGCTGGAAGATGGCAGAAGTACTGATTTAAAGCGTCAGCTGTATAAAGATATAGTACAGGCATTGGAAGAAAAAACTTTATTCCAAAAGGAAAACATACTTATATTCATAAATGAACAACCTTTGGACAACTGGGGTGTAAAAGGCGGAATACCTTTAAGTGATGTTAAATAATTAAACATATGAAAGGAAGTCTTAATATGGATGAATTATTAGAATTTTTAAAGAATAACCCAGTTTTTTATTTAGCTACTGATGATAATGGCCAGCCAAGAGTACGGCCTTTTGGTTTTCATATGATTTTTGACGGCAAATTTTATATGGTAAGCGCAAATGTTAAAAAAGTATACAAACAACTTAAAGAAAATCCTAAAGTCGAATTCTGTTCCATGGCCCCGGATACACATTTTTTAAGAGTAACAGGCGAAGTTGTTTTTGATGATAATAACATTGAAGCTAAGAAAAAAGTTTTTGAAATTATGCCAGAACTTCTTAAAATGTACGGCTCTGCCGAAAACCCGGCTATGTCAGTTTTTTATCTCAAAAATATTACAGCAACAATAGCATCTCTTACAGAGCCTGAAATAAAAATCATCTAAACCATTGTTAAAAAGACGGTTTTACCATCCGTCTTTTTTTAATACACTATTAATATAATCAAATAACTTCACAAAGTATTATATAGTAATTTTACACCAATTTATTTTTAAATTATTTCGTTTCGTAAATATTTAATTATTAAACTTCACTAACAAGCCGTCATATTATACAAGATTTTCAAACCTTATTTACAAATACCTTGGTATGTTATATACTGAAATAGAATTTATAGATAAAGGAGGTAGTCAAAAAACATTAAAATTATTCAGTCAATAATAACCGCGGATAGACGCATTGACTAACATTATGCAATTATTTTTAAAATTGGGGAGCTTTTTATTTTAATTCAGTTTGTTATTTTGGTTATTGATAACAAAGTGTTTTATGTTTTAGAAGGGGGTATATTTTTATGATAGCGGATTTCATTTTTAAGCTTGAAGGTATTCTATGGGGACTGCCTTTCATAATCTTTGTTATGGTGGTAGGTTTTTACTTTACAGTACGTTCCGGATTTTTCCCATTTGTTAAATTCGGACATATTTTAAAACATACTGCAGGAAGTATAAAATCTACTGAATCAAATACAAAAAAAGCCGGAAGCATATCACCTTTAGAGGCTGTTTGTATAGCTATCGGCGGCTGTGTAGGTGCAGGTAATATCTCAGGTGTTGCTTCAGCTATAGCAGTTGGCGGTCCTGGTTCTATATTCTGGCTTTGGCTTTGGGCTTTCTTTGGAATGATGGTTAAGCTTGTAGAAACAGCCCTTGGCTGCTACTATCGTTCAAGAGATGAAAAAGGCGAATATTACGGCGGACCTATGGAATACATGGAAAAAGGTATTGGCCGTGAAATGGGAATTAAATTCGGTTATGTACTTGGCTTTATATTCTGTATTGCTCTTTTATCAATGTCTATTCAAGGTTCACAGGCATATACTATTTCAGAAATGATTTATAATGCTTTTGGTGTTCCTATGCTTGTTACAACAATTATTTACACAATTGTAATACTTTATGTTATTTGGAAAGGTACACCTCGTATTGCTAAATTTGCTACAGTAGCTGTTCCTATTATGTGTATTGCATACCTTGTAGGCGGAATTATACTTGTTATCTTAAATATTCAAAATGTACCAACAGCAATAACTATGATTTTCCATGACGCTTTTACAGGTTCTGCAGCAGTAGGCGGTTTTGTTGGTGCATCAGTTACAACAGCAATACGTTCAGGATTAAACCGTTCAATCAACTCAAACGAAGCTGGTCAGGGTTCATCACCTCTTATCCACAGCTCTGCTGATACAGTTCATCCTGTAAGACAGGGTCTTTGGGGCGCATTTGAAGTTTTTGTTGATACAATCATTGTTTGCTCAGTTACAGCATTAGCAGTTGTATGTTCAGGTCTTTGGTCAAACGGTACAACAGGTGCTACACTTACAATGGCAGCATTTGAAACAACATATGGTATGGCTGGTAGAATTTTCATGGGTATTATGGCTATTCTTTTCGGCCTTACAACAACAGCTGGCTGGTATACATACTATGCAGCAGTTATCCGTCGTATACTTAGAAGAAAACCTGCTTTAAGAGACAAAGTAATTACATTCTTCAAGATTTACTTCCCTTGCATGAATATAATTATAGTTTCTTATATTACTTTAACAGGGCATGATGCCGACCTCTTCTGGTCACTTGTTAGTGTACTTCTTGCATTTCCTGTATTTACAAACCTTATTGCTCTTGTTTTCCTCCAGGGAAAATTCTGGCAGCTTTTCAAAGATTATAAAGCACGTTATCTTGGCGTAGGTCAGGTTGACCCTAAATTCTATGTTTTCTATGAAGATGACCCAGTTATAAAAGAACGTGAGGAAGAAATAAGAAGAGGATTAGACCACTAATATACTTAACAACTATTGAGACCGCCTTTATTTTTGGCGGTCTTTTTAATTTTTTAAACTATTTTCATAAATTCAATAGCATATAAAATCATGTACATTAATTTTCAAAAATAAAAAGGATTCGGATAGCCGAACCCTTTTATTTATACAATTAAATTTTCGGTTTACAGAGCTGTATAATCAAAATTCCATCTTTTCTTTAAGATATCCTTCAAGTTCATCAATTTTAATTCTTACCTGCTCCATAGTATCTCTGTCACGAACAGTTACAGCACCGTCTGTTTCAGTGTCAAAGTCTACTGTAATGCAGTAAGGTGTACCTATTTCGTCCTGTCTTCTGTATCTCTTGCCTATGCTTCCAGCGTCATCATATTCCACATTAAAGTTCTTGGAAAGGTTCATGTAAATCTCATCAGCCTTTTCTGAAAGCTTTTTGCTAAGCGGAAGAATGGCAGCCTTTACAGGAGCTAATGCCGGATGAAGATGAAGCACCGTTCTTATATCCTCTTTTCCGTCTTTAACACTTACTACTTCCTCATCATAAGCATCACAAAGGAAAGCAAGTGTTACACGGTCTGCACCCAATGAAGGCTCTATGCAGTAAGGAATATATTTCTCGTTTTTCTCCTGGTCAAAATATGATAAATCCTCTGTTGAATACTGCTGATGCTGTTTAAGGTCAAAATCTGTTCTGTCGGCAATACCCCAAAGCTCACCCCAGCCAAGTGGCAAAAGATATTCAATATCTGTTGTAGCCTTGCTGTAATGGCTTAATTCCTCCGGACTGTGGTCACGGACACGTGTGTTTTCTTCTGTCATGCCAAGCTTTTTAAGGAAATCAATAGCAAACTGTTTCCAATATTTAAACCATTCAAGGTCTGTTCCCGGCTCACAGAAGAACTCAAGCTCCATCTGCTCAAACTCTCTTGTGCGGAAAGTAAAGTTGCCAGGTGTAATTTCGTTTCTAAAAGATTTACCAATCTGGCCAATACCAAAAGGAATTTTCTTTCTTGTTGTTCTCTGTACGTTTTTAAAGTTTACAAATATACCCTGTGCAGTTTCAGGTCTTAAATAAACAACATTTTTACTATCTTCAGTTACACCCTGGAAAGTTTTAAACATAAGGTTAAACTGTCTTATGTCTGTAAAGTTATGTCCCCCGCAGGATGGGCAGGCAATATTGTTTTCTTTTATAAACTCAAGCATTTTTTCATTTGACCAGCCGTCTGCAACTTCACCCATGTGTCCATGTGTGTCAAGGTATTCCTCAATAATTTTATCTGCACGGAATCTTTCGTGGCAGTCCTTACAGTCCATAAGCGGGTCGCTAAAGCCTCCTACATGACCTGAAGCTACCCATGTTTGAGGGTTCATAAGTATGGCACAGTCAACACCTACGTTATATCTGCTCTCCTGAACAAATTTTTTCCACCAAGCTTTTTTAACATTGTTTTTAAGCTCTACGCCTAATGGGCCGTAGTCCCAAGTATTTGCAAGGCCGCCGTAAATTTCGCTTCCCGGATAAACAAAACCCCTTGCCTTTGCCAAAGAAACTATTTTTTCCATAGTCTTTTCAACTGCCATTTAAAATTCCTCCTTAAAATTAAGCAAATAAAAAACCTTTCT
>CALWHR010000012.1 GCA_944380455.1 uncultured Clostridia bacterium | reverse complement strand
TTCCGCCCTTTGTCAACACTTTTTTTTACATTTTTTTCAAAAATTTTTTCTGCATTTAAAAATCCTTTTATTGCTTGCTACAGCCTTCCCTATTATGCCTGAATTATTGATTTTTATACTTATAAATGATAAAATTTCTTTAAATTATATAAGAATTATCCTTTAAGGAGGAAATAAAATGAAAAACACATTAACCATAGCCGGTTCTGATACCTGCGGAGGCGCAGGCATACAGGCTGACCTCAAAACATTTTCAGCTCACGGCACTTACGGCATGAGCGTAATAACAGCCGTTACAGTGCAGAACACAATGGGAGTATTCGGCTGTCAGGATATAGATTCCGACATAATATCAGCACAGATAGACGCTATATTTGAAGATATATTTCATGTAGACGCCGTAAAAGTAGGTATGGTTTCAAAAACAGAAACTATAAATGCTATTGCTGACAAGCTTGAGCAGTATAACCCAAATAATATAGTTATAGATCCGGTTATGATTTCAAAAAGCGGTTTCGACCTTTTAAAGCCGGAAGCAAAAGATGCCCTTATAAAAAGACTCATTCCTCTTGCCACAGTACTTACTCCTAACCTTCCGGAAGCCGAAGTTATTACAGGAATGAAAATAGACAATATTTCCGCCATGAAAGAAGCTGCCGAAAAAATACATGCCATGGGCGCTAAAAATGTATTCGTAAAAGGCGGACATCTTTCAGATGACGCAACGGATATCCTTTATGACGGCAATAAATTTACCGTTTTCGAAGGAAAGAGAATAGATACCAAAAACACACATGGCACAGGCTGTACAATCTCTTCTGCCATAGCAGCAAACCTTGCAAACGGCCTTAGCGTTGAGCAGGCTGTTAAAGCCGCAAAGGAGTATATAACAACAGCAATAGAACACTCCTTTGCCATAGGCCATGGCGTAGGTCCAACAAACCATTTTTATACATTGTACAAAAAAGCCGGTATTCCTTGTGAATAATTAATATTTTAATGAATGAATAACAACTTAAAATACCAAGATTAAATATTATAAATTAAAATGCGTATTGTAAAGAATTTTTTCTGCACAATACGCATTTTTAATTATATTAAATTTTTAAATCATGCCTTATTCACTGTAATATTTCCATTAGAAAAATCATACTGAACTTTATAATTAACAGTTTTACCTACATCGTTATAAGTAAAGCTTCCGTTAAACTCCAATATTTCATCATTAGTCCACTTTACTTCATCGGCAGAGCAGTAATTCTCACCATCAATTCTAACATCGGTACTATATCCGTTTTCAAAAGCTATTTTGTTTTTAGCGCTTGATATAATCTCACAACTTAGTTTTCCTTCCAAAGGAGATATAATAAATAAAAACTCACTCCTGCCGGAGCATGTTTTTACAGCCAAACGCTCCTTATCCGGTGATAAATAAAAATCACTTATATATATCATAGGGCCTGAAAGAGCCATGTATTCTTTTAGTTTTCCGTCTTTTATCTGCCAAATTTTGTTATATCCGCCATAATCGGAGTAATCGCAGAATGTATTAAAAAACACACTGCCGTCATTCAGTATATATACATATTCGCTTTTAAACTCATCAGACAGTATATCACATACAAAGTCAGCGGCTTTTGCTATTTTTTCCCTTCTGTCAGCTTTAAAAGGCTCTATAGCCTTAAGAGCCTTTGTTTTAAACTCATTATCATTGTAGCACTCTATGAGCCTGTTTATGGCTATATAAACTTCATAATCGTTTTGTGAATTTAACGCTGCGAAAAACTTATCCTCGTCAAACTTAACCTCATCATCAGGCAGTGAAAAAAGCTCTGTGTCTTCTTTTGTAATGTAACGCATATACATTTCATTGTTTTTTTCCGTGTTTACTTCTCCAAAAGCGGTAAAACATAAAGAAAGAGCCAACACAGCACTTACTCCCGAAATAAAAACACCTTTTCCAAATTTCATAAACTCCCTCTCCCTTCTTCTAACGCCATTAGCAGCCATTTAATAATGCTTTACATAATTGTACCATAACTATAAGATGTTAAACATTAACGAATTATTACGTTTTGCTTGAAAATATAAATCCCGGTAATTATACTTTAAATAAAAGCCTGAAATGAAAATCCTTAAAGGAGCATAATATGGAAAAAAACATACCACTTGATTTATATAGAATATTCTGCACTGTAGTGCGAACGGGCAATATGTCGGCTGCGGCAAAAGAGCTTTACATCTCCCAGCCGGCTGTCAGTATGTCAATACACCAGCTTGAGGAAAGAATGGGCGCTCCCCTTTTAATCAGAACATCAAAAGGAGTGCGTACAACACCAGAAGGCAATATGCTTTTTGAATACCTTGACCAGGCTCTTATGCTTATAAGCACAGCCGAAAATAAGTTTATGGAAATGGTAAACCTTAAAACAGGCGAAATCCGAATTGGTGCCAGTGATACCGTAATACAAAATTTCCTTATGCCCTATCTTGAAAAATTCAATATTCAAAACTCGCATATAAATATAAAAGTTACAAATAAAACAACATATGAATCTCTGCGCCTTTTAAAAAGCGGCGTTGTTGATGTGTGCTTTATAAATCTGCCTATAGAAGAAGACAGCGACCTTGAAATAACCGAGTGCATAACAATACATGACTGTTTAATAGGCGGAACAAAGTTTAAAGAGCTATCCAAAACAGGAATAGAACTGAGCAAAATAAACGACTATCCTCTTTTGCTCTTGGAAGATTTAAGTAATTCAAGACGCTATCTTGACTCTTATGCCCAAAAAAACGGCGTTGTGCTCCACCCAATAATAGAGCTTGCCAGCAGTGACCTTCTTGTGGAATTTGTAAAAATCAATTTAGGGCTTTCATTTGTAATTAAAGATTTTGAAGGCAGACATATAGACAACAAAACATTATTTGAAATACCCGTAAACCCGCCTATACCTCAAAGAAGCATAGGACTTGTAAAATTAAAGAATGTCCCTCTGTCCCATGCGGCAATGGGCTTTGTAAGCCTTTTTTCTGAGTCCTGTAAAAAATAGCTCTGTTTTTGTAAAACAACAACATTCATACAATTTTTTAAATATTAAAATTCAGTTTTTAATATTAGTATTGAATATAAATTTATTTGTTCTGCCTGAGCCTTATTTAAGTTTGCAGCCTCTGTCACAAATAAAAAAGCCGCCTTTTTGAGGTGACCCCAAAAAGTTAGACAATATTTTGAAGTAAAAATTGTTCAAGAAGCCATAAGGGCTTGTTTCCTGTAAAGAGCAGGTGACAAGCCCTTTAGCTTTGTCTTAATACGTCTATTGTT
>CALWHR010000011.1 GCA_944380455.1 uncultured Clostridia bacterium | reverse complement strand
TTCCGAAACACTGTTTTCAATTCCTTTTTGTATGTACTCCTCAACAGTCATTTTAAACTGTTCCAGCTCTCCGGCTTTAAGAAGCTTATTGGCTTCCGTAAGGGTTATGCCCTCATTTTTAGCAAACCTTTGAAAGAATACGGATATATCCTTTTCAATGCTTTCTAAAGCGGCTTTGTATGCCTTTTCCATATCATCGGCAAAGTCATCGGCTTTTTGCATTAAATGAGCCTTTGTCAGTTCTCCTCGCTTTTGCCAGTATTCTTTACTGTTCATCGCCGCCACCGTCCTTTAAAGGCGGATTCATGTTTATATGTCCGTAAGACTCCTGGGCTTTATTTTCTTCCTCCTCCAGACGCTTTATTTCTTCATTTACATCTGTAACAAACGGGTGGTTTTCAAGCTGTGTCTTTCGGCTGATAATACCTTCTGACTGGTTTATTATTGAAACTGTTTCGGCGTCGTTAGCTATCTGTGAGTAATTAATTGTTACTTTTATTTTTGATGAATCAAAAGCTGTACCGTTTTTTCTGTTATAATCCTCTGTTATAAACCAGAAGAACTCCTTTATTGCTCTTTTAAGCCTTGGAACCATATTTTCGCATTTGTGCCTAAGGTTAGCATATCTGAACTGAAGAGCAACGCCGCTGGGAGCTGTACCAAAGTTTTCGTTGTCAACATCAATACCCATTCCGAAATGGTATATATCATGGCGGAGCATTTTTAAAAACTCTATCCGTTCATTTACAGGCAAACTCACCTGCTTAGCCTCCACATTTCCGGAAGAGTCAGTTATATTCACAGCTCTGTTTATCTGAAGCTTTCGTGCTATGGCTCCGGCTGTTTCTCCGCCGTAGTCCTGTATAACCCAGTAAAGCTCTACCAGCTCAAGAAGGTTGTTTGTGCCCTCACTGGATATATAATCATAAGCGTCTATCAGTCCCTTTACAGGCTTTAAATCCGTTGTCCGGTTTCTGTTATTTTCAAGCACTATAAAAGGCACACGTCCCCAAAAATGCGGTGTGCGCCTTTTTTCCATTCCGTTTATTAAATTTATATCATACCAATGCGGCAGAGGGTTTACCGGGTAATCCGGGTCAAGTACAAATATATTTTCTTCCTTTTCGGCATAGTAAGTAATATTTTCTTTTGTCCACCACTCAACCTTTCGCCGCAGGTATTCAACGCCGCCCTTTACAACCTTTACAGTGTAGTATCTTATTACCTGCTCCAATTCACGCTGGAAAGCACTGTCATATATCAGTATTACTTCTTCAGCCGGAACAATACAGTATTTAAGCTCTCCTTCGTTATCATAATAAAAATGCAGCACCTCATAGCCTTTATTGCTTGCACCTGTAATCCAGTCCTGCAAAACCTCATTAAAATTTTCATCAGCTGCTTCGCTTACCATATCGGCATAAGGCTTTAATGTTTTGTTTGTTTCGGAACCGGAAACGCTTATTGTAGGCTCCCTTCCGGCAATATAGCTTACCTTCTGGTCTACAAGCAGCCTGTGGAAACAATTAACATTATGGTGGTTGCTTCTGTTAGGATTTTTAAATGTCCTCATGACTTCTTTTTCATAACCGTCAGTTTCTTCTGTTTCGGAAACTGTTACCTCATTATACTGTTTATGGATACTATCCTGTTCGGCGTTATAATACTTTTCCCCCAGAAACATATCTTTTTTGTTTGACACGTCTTCTTCAAGTATATATTTAATTATATTGCTTTCACTAATAACGCCTGCTGCTGATAGCTTCGCATTTAACAGGCTCATATCTGTTATGTACAATTTATCTCACCCTTATATTTTTCATATCGGATTCTCTGCTGTATCTTACAGCGTCTATTGAATGGTTATTCTTATCAGGGAATCTTGCTTTAAACCCATCATCGCCATCCGGCTCAAGCTCATAATTATTGAACTCTTTAAATGTTTCAGGACATCTGACAGGGTCTATTACTATCTCTTCCAAGTCCTGAAGCCATTTAATACCGTATTCTACACTATCCGGTCCTTTTTTAGCACCTATAGCATTAATGCCATAACTTCTTATCTCAGCAATGCTCTTAGGCTCTGCGGAATCACAGATAACAGGCTTATTATTTTTGTTTTCTTTTTTGATTAATCCTGCCGCTCGTCTGTTGCTCATTCCTACCTTGTGAAGTTCAAAAAATATGTACAGCCTGCGGCGTGTTTTATCATAGTGATTAACCGTATAATGCAGAGGGTCAGAGGCATAACCCCAGTCAAGACCTCTTGATATTCTGTCAAAGAGCCTTATTTCTTCTTTGGTTATTTCTCTTATTGTAAGGTTAGTAAATACCTCTCCGCCTGTGCCTATTACTTCACCCAAGTACTCATGCCTGTAATTATCAGGTTTTGTTTTCTTTAAATGCTCTGCTTCCGTTACAAATTGCTCACCAAGCCATTCTTTTGGAACAGTAAGATATGTACTGTGATGTATAAGCTTATCCGGTCTATCTTCAAGCATTTCTCTATTTGTCCAGTTGCGTTGGCTCTTTGGTGGATTAAGCGAATAAAATACAACAAACTTATCTCCGCCTCGCATAAGGGACTGATTTATATTTCTTATTTCAGGTATTCCTGTAAACTCATCGGTTTCCTCATACCATATATACTTGCAATAACCGACTTTAAACTTTGTAGATTTTATTTTTTTCGGCTTGTCAGCACCTTTAAATATAACTCTCTGTCCTGTTGGTATATATTCCAGCTTTAACGGACTTTTTGCCTCGTGCCATTCATCCTCAACACCAAGTGCCGTTATCGCCCAGAGAAGCTGCTCGTACACACTGCCCTGCAGTGTATCCGCCACCTTCCTCAAAACAACAGCATTTGCCAGTTTATCTGACATAATGCCTCTTATAAGCTCTATTGATATAAACGATGATTTTGTGCTGCCTCTGCCGCCTTTTAGCCAGTAATGGGTATGAAGTCCTTTTTTTAAATCCTCATCTACTTCATAAAACGATGGAGCTATTACACTTCTTATTTTTTCATCTGAAATTTTATCTTTCCCTGAGTTTCTTTGAAGGCTCATTAAAGCCTCAGCCGCTTCACTTATAAAACTCATATAATCACCTGTATTTCTCCCTGCTTAATATAGCAGCAGCTACATCATGCTCCCTGCGTATTGTATCGCCGTCTACAACCGAATACCTGTTAGGTCTGTTTTTTCTATCCCATCTGCGTTTATATTCTTTTCTTTTAGAAACACTGTCTTTGCTTCGCCTTTCAGCTTCATTTTGATACTCTTTCAGAGAGTGTATATATTTTGATACACTTTTTCTTGATATGCCTGTAATTTCTGATATTTCTCCTATTTTCAATTTCTCAATAAAAAAAAGAGCTTTTGCCTGCTCCTTCCAGCTTTTAAAATTATTCATTACAATCGCTCCAAAAATATTTAAAAATATTGCCTTTTTCGATATTTAAGAATTGAGATATTTTAAGAATTTCAATAGAATTAAAAAGCGTATACCCGTTAAGCTTATTATTTACTGCGTCAACACTGATATTCAATCTTTTTGAGAGGCGTTTATAAGATATATTCTTTCTATGAAGCAATTTTTTTAATTCTTTAAGTTCTGGTGCTTTTTGTTTTTTCATTTCTCTGCACTTCCCATTTCTGTCGGATTATTTTTGGGCGCAGTTCGGCTTTTGAATATTTGCTGTTTGTTTAAACTGTAAACACCCTTTAATTCCTTTTAAAACGCCTTTAATTTCCTTTAACGGTTTTTGGCTCTTATAACTTATCTATAATAAATAAATCAGCCTTAAAAACCGTTTTACGGCGGATTTTATATTTTGGATTCTTTTTCAATCTCATCAGCTATCTCTATGATAGCCTCCGCTATTTCCGGATGTTTTAAACCTACTTCGCTGTATACCTGCTCTTTAAGTTTACTAAGAGCGGCTTTAACATCGCCCTGAGCTTTGCGGCTGTCTATCTTGAGCTTCTCATTTGCTACCTGTGCCTTCTGAAGAGTTGCTATATCCTTTGCTGCCTTCAGCTTTTCTTCCATTGAAACTTCCGGATTTATAAGAGCCTCCATTACCATCTGGCTTATAAGAGCATTATTAGCCTCATGCAGCTCCGTTGTCGGTCTGTCAGGGTTATCCTCCGAAAGCATCTGAGCGTACTCCTTTGCCATGCGTACTGCCTCAAACTTTTCAAGGAACGGCTTTCCGAATCTTGCTACAGTTGAATAATGTATGTTTTCTCCCATAGCTTTAAGGTAATCGGCTATTTCTTCATAAGTATGTCCCTCAAGAAGCCTGTTTTCGACTTCTTTTCTCAGTACCTCAGGAAGCCTGTCTATCTTGCTGTGGCTTCTGTTTTTTCTCATAAAAGCTCAATTCCTTCCTCTGTTGCCGTACCTTCAATCAAATCTGTACCCCTTGCCGTAATGTGTGCTATACAGCGATGTATATTAAGAATGTCGTTTTTTACCAGTTCCAAACGTACAAATCCCTTCTTTTGAAGGTATTCACAGGCTTCTGTTATATCAGCTTTTTCGTATGCACCATAACCCGATTTTTTAAGCACTGCATATATTACTTCCGTTCCGGCTCCCAGCGGTTCAGCCTGTTCACATATTTTAAGGCAGCAGCCTCTTAATATTTGTTTCTCCGTTACATCAAGAATCCTACTCATTTATGCTCACTCCTATATCATTAAAATCGCCTTCGGCAAGATTAATTCCGCATGGCAAAAGTACAAGGCTTGAATCCCAGTAATCTTCCTCATGCTCAATGTAAACATATTTTCTGCCTTCAAGGTAGTATAAAGCCTTTTTTATGTCTGACTCACTGTTGATGCCTTTATACCTTAACATGCTTTTTAATGTAGACATACTTACATTTTGAGGATATACAGCGTAAAGTGTATTAATAATGTCTCCCCTTAGTCCCTTAGCCTGCGCTATTTCAAACGCCTTATCATTTTCCAAATCCATCTGCTCCCTTGCTGTAAATTTTATTTTCTATGTTTCCTATCTGGTCTTTCATCCGTTCAGTAGTATTTTTCATATCTTCCATAGTTTTTGAGATTTTTTCCATTGTAACCGAAAAGCCTTCTATTGTGTTTATAAGAGCCGCCTCTCGCTTGGCTGCTTCCTGTTTGAGCATAAGCTCTCTTTTAGCGGACTCCTCTTTAAGAAGCTCTTCGCGTCTTGTACTTTCAGCTACAAGTATATTTTCTCGTTGTTTATATTCTTTTTTCTGGCGTTCTATATCCTGCCTGTACTGTTCTTCACGTTTAGCCGCATCCTCAGTAAACTGCGTATATAAACTTTCGTTTCTTTCTGTTTGCTTCTGATAGAACTTTAAAAATGCCTCAACAAATATAAAAAGCAGTACAGCTGCGATACCAAGATTCGCCGCCGATTTTACAATCTCACCCATTGCACCACCCTGTTTTCTTTACAATAAAAAATACCATCAGAACTATACGT
Source organism: uncultured Clostridia bacterium (assembly GCA_944380455.1). GTDB lineage: Bacteria > Bacillota > Clostridia > Lachnospirales > Anaerotignaceae > Neoanaerotignum_A. The sequence continues at coordinate 8,502 of CALWHR010000011.1, read as the reverse complement.
TCCAATGGTAATTATAAAATAAATCCTGTGACAGTTCACTCTGACAGAGTCAATTATTTTTGTCAAAAAGGGTTATCTGACCTTCAAAAGGTTTGGATTTAGCTTTTTTAATAATATTTTTAACTAATCGATATACCGTCCTTTCGGAAACATTATATTTTCGTGCAAGCTCTTTTACGTTGTCACCGGAGTATTCTTTAATTATACAGGAATATTTTTGATTTTTTAAAAGTTCGCTTAACTGTGGAATATAAATATTTGTTCCGCCGTATATTTTTGCAAGTGATATAAGGTTCTCAGCGCCTATTACCTCGGCATACTGCCTGTGCTGCTCTTTTAAATCTGTCAGCTTTATTTCATCGCGTTTTAGACCCATAATGTATCACCTCCAAAAATCTTTAAAAATATTACATCATATTCTATATTTAATCAGCCTTAAAGGCTCGTTAAACACTGGTGTTACAAGCCTTTATTCTTTATCTCATCGGCAAGTCTGTTGTTTGCCATTATTTCATCTATCTGTTTTCTATGTGCAAGGTATCTCATAAAAGCTCTTGTTATTTTAATCCGTTTTCCTATAACCCGTATAGACAATGTAATTGAGTTAACTGCTATAATCAGTACAATGGCAGTTCCTAAAATCATCATTATATTTCCTGATACCATATATAATTTTGCCGTTATTTCAGCCATTTTTGCCACCTCTTTTCAATACGATTTTTTTCAAATATTTAAAAATGCCTTTTATAACTAATACAATAATCATCAGGCTCAAAATATCAGCTTCAGCCATTATCTTTTTTTCTCCTGTCTTTTTCATATATTGCTTTCATGGCTTCTATAACCTTTGAAGCCTGTTTTTTAGTAAGCCAGTTTATATCCGGCACACCGGTCTGATTTTTTGCAAAGCTTCTTAGTGTTTTATTATCAGCATTTCCGTTTTCGTCTGTCCAGTTAAGTTTTATGCAAAGCTTAAACATGAAATCCTTTTGACGATATGTAACCCTGCTTGTATCCGTTCCGGAAAGACTGTCTATAACCTTTATTGCTTCAGCAATACTTAAATTCTTAAGGCTCTCCTTGTTTGTCAGACTGTAGATATGTGCATGAAGCGTATCGCTGTCTATGCCTCGCTCCCTTGCAAGTGCATGTATCTTTCGGCATTGTGCCGTTGTTATTTTTGTCATACTAATCACCCGCGTATTTTTTCTTTATCAGCTTCACACCAGAATTTATCCTCGACTTTTTTAACAGCTCCGACTTTGGCTATATCAGAGTTTGAATATGTTCCCAAAATATCTTTGTTTACCGTTTCGGTTACTTTAATACAGTTCTCCATACCGAATTTTCTCAAATTTTCAATAATCTTGTACAGTTTCTTCGTGGGTACAGAAACACTGCTGTTCAGTCTAAAGCCTACCTTTCCAAACATAAGAACTTTGGTTCTGCCATCTATTTCCGCCTTGTTTTCTTCGGTAAAATTCTTGGTTTCCTCTTCAAGCTGTTTTATTTTTTCTTTAAGAGGTTTGGAAAGCCTTTCCGTCTCCTGTTTAATATCATTAATTTTAAGGTTCATATCAGCCTCAAGGGTATCAAGACTAAGCTCACATTCGCCTTTAAGCTTAAGAGCTCTGTTTACATCATCCCAGTTTTTAAGCTCCATATTTTTCATAAGACTTGTCCTCCTTTTCGTTTTTTAATTTTATAAGTTCCATATCCTTACGGCGGTTATAATTTTTAAGCCTGTTTATCTCGTTTTGTTCTAACTTACAGCCTATAAACATTGTACATACAGCAAATCCCCAGCCTACCATAAAAGATACAATTAATTCGTTCACGCTTATTCCTCCATTATCATTTTTAAATACTTCTCGTTCTCTGTCAGCGCTATTTTTCGCCTTACCGATTCCTCGGGCATCTTAACAGGAAGTGCCATCTTAAAAATTCTGTCTGTTATTCTGCCATTATACGGTAGGCTCTCCAAATCACAGTTTGATGTAAATAATGTTACTTTTTTATGTGTCATACGGTCATTTAAAATACTGTAAAACACCTCATTCACCCAGTCTGAAGGTCTTTCAGCTCCTACATCATCAAGCATAAGCACATCTATGATTTTAAAATCGTTCATTAATGCCTCGTATGTATCTTTTTCGCCTTCTTCTTTGCTTTTGTTAAAGCTGAATCTTATATTATCCAGAAGGTCATTGGCTGTTATAAATCTTACACTTACACCGTACATATTTATAAGGGCATTTCCTACGCTTATCATAAGTCGAGTCTTTCCGCTGCCTTTTTCAGTACTATAAAAATATAGTCCTTTACCGTCCTGACTGAATATATCAAACTTCTTAACGTACTCTATTGCCCACTTTTTAGCTGAACGTGCTGTTTCTCTGTTATCTTCAACAGCATATATTTCAGTTTCAAATTCTCCGACTTTAAAATTTTTAAATTCTTCCGGGACATTGGCAAAATTAAGCTTGTTACGTTTACTTAGTATCTTAACGCAGTCGCATGGTCTCGCATTTCTTCCTGAAGAGTCAAATATAATTCCACTGCCATCGCATAAACCAAGAGGACATTCAGAAGTCGCAGTCAAGGTCATTTTTTCTAATTTTTCCAATTTTAAGCCGCTCCCCTTCTCTACGGATTTCATCGTGCTTTTTATCCGTAATATTATCTCCTGTACCTCGTCCAACAGTACTCACCTTCTTATTTTTTTGCTTGTTGCGTATAATACCGCCAACATATTTTTCATTATGGGCTGCTGTTGTTGTCATATTCAGAAATGTGTTCATTCCATCAAGCACAACATCAGCATCATATTTCTCCCACGACTTCAAGATATTCTCCTTGCGGCTTTCGGATATTCTTTTTGACTTCCGAGTCCTCAACGCAAGGACTCGGAAAAACTCATTTATTTTATACCGCTGTGCAGGTGTGTATCTTTTAAGCACATCTTCAAACATTTTCAGACACAACCTTTCTTATCTGTCTGACATTTCCTGATATTTTATTTTGAAGAACCATTTCCTGACTGGTATCTTTGCATACAAGCCAGTTGTCGCTGTTTAAGCCCTTAGCCTTTAAGAATATTTTCTGCTTTTTTGTAAGCCTTTTCCCATTTTTCATATTTACACCGTCCTTATACAATACTCATTTTCTTTGCCATCTGAGCTATTCCGCTTGTAGTTATTTCGCCAAATGCCGAGGCAGTATTTAAAAATACGTTTACAGCACCTCGTATGCCATAGCCCGTATGGCTTATCTTATAAAGTATGTCCAGTGCTTCATCCGGCATATCTATATCCTCAAACAGCAGGCGTATATCATCTTTTTTAATGTCTGTTGTAAGAAGGTGCTCCGGGTCGGCTATGCGGCTGTAAAGCTGTGCGTAAGCAGCTTGTCCGCTGCCACGCATTTTTATATATATTTCTTCGTTTCCTATAAACGCCATGCCAACTCCGCTCTCATCTGCTATGCAGCGAAGGTGGTTTATAACCCTGACCGTAAGGTGCTGAGCCTCGTCTATAATTACAACCTTATTGCTTCCTCTTAGTTTGTTTACAACCTCTTTTTGGATTTTTCTTGAAATCTTTTCCTGTACATGCAGCTCATCAGCAAGAAGCTCGTTAACACCTGTCATTGTCGCAAAGCACGGGCTTATTGTTATTACTATTGCTGTGTCTGGATTATGCTTCTTATATTCACGTATAGCCATTGTTTTGCCTACCCCGGCATCACCATAGGCGATACCTATTTTTCCGCTTACATGGCAGTAGGATATCAGATTTAAAACAGTTGTGCTTATTGTTGTCGGTTTAAAATCCGGCTCCCTTGGCGCTACCTCTTTCTTGTCCTCTACACGTATAAGCTGCTGTACCTTTGGTACAATACTTTCCATAGCTTTGTATGTCTCTGATAAAAATCCGCTTACAACAGCCTCGGATACGCCCATCTTTTTAGCTATCTTAGACTGGCTTAGGCCGGTCTTTTCTTTATATTCCTTAAGGGCCTCAACAGCCTCCTCAACCGTCATTTCTCTTAATTTATCCTCGCTCATTAATTATTCCTCCTTTGCCCGGCGGAAACGTTCCGCCATGACCGCAAGGTCTATAACCATTCCTCCGCCTGCGGCCTTTGGCAGTTCTGTTTCGTCAGATACGAATACCGGCGATATAATATCCGGATTTATGTTTTCCGGAATACTGCCGTTCTTTTCCGCTTCATCTATAATCAGCTCAAGAGCCTCTCTTGCCTCAATGGCCTTATTTTTCTTATATGCCTTTATGGCCTTAACGGCGCTTCGCTTTTCTCTGGTCAGTTCTTTTATTGATTCCTTGTCGGCCTTATAGCTTACGGCACTTCTTATATTGGCCGTACATATAAAACGTTTTTGAGCGTCATAAACCCGTATAACGCTCAAGTCGTCCGGCGAGTACCTTACATAAACATCTTTTCCGAACCATAAGCGCCACAACTCTTCATTCCAATATTGAAGCTCCTGTCCGTAGAACTTAAGGCTTATGCCGTTTTTCCCAACCTTAAGCATGCCGCTGCTGCTTTTGGCATAGCGCATGAACATAAGGTTTATTTTCTCTTTAGGTATAACCCTCTGTTCTATCAGGTTGGCGGCGAACACCTCGTCGGGGCTTCTGCCATACATGCCTTCGCCAGCATGGGAGTGTTTGTTATAAATCCCTGTTATGTACGCATCAACCTGCTTTTTAAAGTCGTCTATGGCCGTAAGGGCGCTCATGTTTTTAACCTCTGTTTTAAGCCTGTCGGGCTTTTCAAGTATTGTTCCGCCTGTATAGCCGTCATACAGTTTGGAAAATGTCTCTTTCACAGTAAGGAAGGCTCTTTCAACGCCTTTGGCTCTGGCGTTTTTTGGCAGGGCCGTTGTAAACCTTATGCCCAGGTCGTCAAGTATGCTCGGAAGTTTAAGCGGCTCACCTTTTCGCCTTTTCCTGAAACCGTTGCCGCCAAGGTCGTGAAACAAAAACTCACGTCCGTTATCCGTATACAGTGCTTTAGGAATTCCGTACTTTTCACAGCCACGCTTTAAGGCATATATGGTGGCGTCCGATGATGGCGCATCTGTTACACACCAACCGGTCATCTTACGGCTGCGCACATCCATAAATGCTGTTAAATACACCCTTACAGGCGCATTATTCTTGTTTACCATTACGTCGAATGTATGGTTATCCGCTACCCATATATCATTGCTTTCAAGGTCATCGTACATGCGTTTTATATAAGGAGCGCAATCTCCTATAAACTGCTTTTCGCTAAACCTGAAATATTTAATATACGGTATTGGAATTGAGCTTACTGCTCTTTGAAATGTTGTTACTGACGGAAGAGGCAATAAATCCTCTCTGCCCAGCTGTTTCAAGTTCAGCTCAGTTAATGTCATACATAACTTTACAGTCTTTCTGCTTTGGTCTAAGTAGTAGTACTCAAATATATCCCACATTTCATCTGTAAGTTTCTTTGCGTGTGCTTTATGCTTTCCTCTGCCATCAATAAGGGCTGTATCGCCATTTTCTCTCATTGCTTTATCCTTGCGGTATAATATTCTGCGGTTAATTTTTATATCGGGATAACTGATTTGTGCCATTTCAATAAATGCTTCATCGGCTTCATCCTTGCATTTTTTTAAAGCTCTAAACTGCTGCCATTCATTTATGATTTTTTTCCACTTAGCAATTTCCTGTCTTTCAGCCTCAGTCAGTTCTTGGTAATTTATATCCGGCTGTTCATTAATTAAACCAGAGTTTTTCTCGGCTGCTTTCTTAGCTGCCGTTAAACGCCTTTTGAACCGGCTTTGAAGCTTACTGTCAAGACCGCTTAAAGGGATACGGTACTGTATACCGCCTCGTCCCGGTCCCTGCTGCATAATTTCAATCTGCTCGGCTAAGATTGTCCCTTCCTGAACCTTTTTTTGTATATATCTTTCCGTGCAGCCCTTCAGCTCGGCCAGCTCCTTTACTGTTAAATATGTTTCCTCCACCGTATCACCTCCGTTATTAAATAGCTGTTTATTAATGTTCTTTACTCAATAACTCAATTTTCTCATTGTTTTCAATCAAATGCTTTTTAAGGCTTCTAAATGATGTCCAGTATGGCGTATAGGTTTCATAGAAGCATTTATCATGAAGTTCTGCCTGTTTCTTTTTAGACATCTTTCTAAATTTCTTTTTGTCTTCTCTTGTCAGAATAGAGCGTTCTGTTCTTTTAAAAAACCTTCGGCGTTCTTCGCAGTCCTTAAACCATTCTCCTTTAAAATACCCGTTTACATAGAAGAATATCGCCATCTTGTATGTGCTGATACGCTGCAGACATAACTCAAGCTTATATTCATCGCATTGCAGCGTTACAAACTCAAAAGGATTTTTTAAAACTTCTTCTGCATATTCCCAGTCCTCTTTCGTCATGTGTTTAGCTCCTTTTCTTCATTAATTCAGATGCCCTAAGCTCTGCTTTTTCCCGTGAGTAATAGATTCTGTTGCGTTCAAAGACCCTGACTGAGCAATATGTATATTTCTCAGATTCATTGATTAAGTATTGTGATATTGTTCCTCCATAGCCCATTGGGATTGGAGAAGTAATTACACATTCCTCGTTTTCTGCAACAAAATACTGCCGCCTACTGAAAATTCGTTATCATCATCTTCTTCTATATACCATACGATTTTTCCATATTTACTTTTACACATAAAAATTCTCATCTCCATTACTAAACAGTCTTCGTTCGTCATAATGTTCTGTTCCTTCCGGTGTTATTACATCATGGCAGTAGAATCCAAAATTTCCCGTTTCTTCCATATCAAATTCTTTTTCGCTATATACATCAGCACAATTCATACATTGGCTTCCTGCTCTGTTTGGGTATTTTCTTTTAAAAAGTCTGTTTGCCTGATGAATGTTAGTAGCGTATACCAGCACCCAACCGCCTGTATATGGATATTTTTCATCTGTTCCGAATGTAAAATAGTACTTTCTTAAATCCTCATTCAATTAATCTTCACCTCATATTAATTCAATATTTGTGTTCTTTTCTTCGAAATGCAGTTTCATAAACTCAAATGAAGTCCATACGGCTGAATATTCACAGTATAAATTTTCATTAAGCCATTTTAAATACTCTTTCCTGGTAAGATTTTTAAACATAATCCTGCGTTCTCTTTCCGAGTAGTAAATGCCGGTTGAAGTTCTGTAAAATCGCCTTCTTTCCTCGCAGTCATCTAAAAGCCATTCACTTTTATACTCACCATTTATAAACGGCAGTACAGCAAACATTGAAAGCCTGCGCTTAACTATCCTAAGTTCTACCTCATATCCGTCTATTAAAAGCTTTACATCAGTTCCGGCTCTTAACCTCTCCTGAACCTTTTTCCAGTTTTCATTTGTCATATAAACCCTCCTACAACATCCACAACAGAACCTGTGCAGGAAGATAATTAAATTATTTATATTAAATTTTGGTTCTGCCGCAATTTTATCTTTTCAAAATTCATTTTTAGCAGTATAATATTCGTGAAAATTTATTTTTTCACTGCTCCCGTCTATAGCCAGCTTCCCTCTGGCTGGGAGCTTTTTTATTTTAATTTTTATAAAATACTCACCTCCAATAAATCTGATACTTTTCTAATCGTTTCCATAGCCGCTTTGCCTTTTCTTCGGCCATACAAAATTTGACTTAAGTATGATTGTTTCATATTTAGTTTTATGGCCAGCTCTCTAAAGGTCATTTCCTTTTCAATAAGCTTTTTTTGTACCTCTTTGTAAAACTCCGGCTGTGGCCAGCGTTCTTTCGCCTCCCCTGCTCCTTTCCTACCCGACGTGCTTTTCGTTTCTGAAGTAATTTTATTTAAATCCACGCTCACCTCTATTCTCTGGTTACTGTCTAAATTTAGCAAAATCAGTATAACCTCTTCTGCCGTACCGGTAATTTTCACACCTTCGCCTCCTTTCTTTTCATTTTTATATCAAGTATGGCGCATATCGGTTCAATATATTTCCTGCCCGATTTATAGCCATGTATGACCTGTGTAAGATAATTTTCATTAGCGCCAACAGCCGCCGCCAATTCTCCTAAGGTCATGTTTCTTTCCGCAAGCCTCTTTTTTACTTTTATTCCATATGGTGTAAGCTGCTTTTTGGCCATTTCTTCACCTTCTTTAATCTTTTTTGTAGTTTTTTTTATTGGTTTCTGATATTATTTAGATAATAATTCTTATTTATATTTAAGTATAAACTCGTTTAAGAGCTAAGTCAATACTTTTTTCGCAAATACTTACACTTATGGAAGGACTTTACTATGGAAAAAACAAGAATTTCAACTTTATTAACACTTTTAAACATATCACAAAAAGAGTTTGCGCAAGCAATCAGAGCATCTACAGGTAATGTAAACGACTGGGTTAATGGGCGTACAAAACCCGGTAAAACATCAATTAATAAAATATGTTCTACTTTTGACATATCATA
>CALWHR010000010.1 GCA_944380455.1 uncultured Clostridia bacterium | reverse complement strand
GTGGACTTTTTCGGTCAGGTATGCTCTGAAACATTAGGCCCTGTGCCTTTCAGCGGTCCTGGCGGACAGTTTGACTATGTAAAAGGTGCTAAAATGAGCAAAGGCGGCAGAAGCTTTATAGCTATGAACTCAACTGCCAAAGGGGGAACCATATCACGTATTAAGCCTATGCTTGCTTACGGCTCAGCTGTAACATCACATAAAAATGAAGTTGACTGCATAGTTACTGAATACGGCGTTGCAGAGCTTTTTGGAAAGACAATGCGTGAGAGGACAAAAGCTCTTATAAACATAGCGCACCCTAAATTTCGTGAAGAGCTTTTGTTTGAGGCAAAGAAACTTAATATTTTAATATAAAATTAAAAGGCGCGGTTGTTTTTACCGCGCTTTTTCTTTACTTTTTTGTTTTATCATATATAATTGATTATAAAAATGTCTGAAGAAGCAAAATAAAAAGGCTGGTTTAATACAGCCTTAAAACAGTATGGTTTTATTTGGAAGAAGCGGCGCACTCAGGGCAAACGCCGTAAAATACAATTTGCTCATCATTTATTTTAAATCCGCTTTCCTTTTCAACATCCTCACGCATAGATGCGTCTGGCTTATAGTAAACGTCAAAAACATGACAGCACTTTGTGCAGACTATATGCTGATGGTCTGACATATCCGCGTCGTAATTGGAATATTCAAAGCAAAAATTAAGCTCTTTAATTAAGCCTGCTGTTTTAAAGCTGTCTAAAGTTTTATAAACGGTGGCAAGACTTATGGAAGGGTTATCCGCAATAAGCATTTTATGAATAGCCTCGGCTGAAGGATGGGATTTTGTACTTACAAGAGCGGAGTATACGGCAAGACGCTGAGGAGTCACTTTCAATCCTTTTTCTTTCAAAATTTCCGCGAACTGCTTCATAGACATTCTCCTTAACTAATAATTATTATTAATTAATAATAATAACTTTTTTGAAATTTGTCAACACAATATGTTTATTTTATAAAACTTTAATTTACCCACAGGAGGGATTTGATTATGAATATAGTACTGCATGAGCCTGAAATACCGCAGAATGCCGGAAATATAGCAAGAACATGCTCTGTTACAAATACCGTTCTGCACCTTATAAAGCCTTTGGGATTTTCAGTTGAGGACAAGTATTTAAAAAGGGCGGGACTTGATTACTGGTCAGAACTTGATATCAGGTATTATGAAAATTTTAAGGATTTTAAAGAGAAGAATCCTAATGCCAGAATTTGGATGGCTACAACAAAAGCAAAAAAAATATATACCGATGCCGAGTATGACGAAAACGATTATATAATGTTTGGCAAAGAGTCCGCCGGAATACCAGAGGAAATACTTCTTGATTATAAAGATACTGCCGTAAGGATACCTATGTATGGAGAGGCAAGAAGTCTTAACCTTTCAAATTCCGTTGCTATTATGCTTTACGAAGCCCTTAGACAGCAGGATTTTAAAGGCATGAAGCTCTACGGTCAGCTGCACAGACATGAGTGGTAATTTAAGTACTGAAATAAATACAATAATTAATAAAAAAACAGTCTTATTTTTGGACTGCTTTTTTATTAATAGTATTTTATAAGTGCTTAAAAATTATGATTTTTTGCAATTTGACGGAATTGTACCTAATTTAGAGCAATATTATTTGTAATTTTAAAAAAAACAACTCTGTAAATCTTATGTATCCATATCTAATTAAAAGATGTACTGAATTTTTGAGTTTATGTAAAACTATTTTATTTAAATTTTATAATAAGTTTGGATATTTATTAAAATTGACAAAAATAACACAAATATAATATTATCTTACAAGGTTTTAAAAGTGTGACACTTTGTTTAAGTGCAGCTGCGGCAATTTTATTTTTTAATGGCCTTAAAGCAATGGTGTGTACAGCCTTTGCGGTTAAGGAAGTGTGGTTTCTAATTTAATTTAATAAGGAGTTTGTGGTTATGTTATTGGCTATATTTATAATCAGCATTGTTCTTTTAATGCTTTTGATTATCAAGTTTAAGGTTAATCCTTTCCTTGCACTTATTTTCATATCAATACTTATTGGTTTTGCCACAATGATGAACCCTACAGATATTTCATCTAATATCGCCAGCGGTTTTGGTAGCACAATGACAAGTATTGGTATCGTTATTGCCCTTGGTATTATTCTTGGTCAGCTTTTATACGAAACAGGCGGTACAGAAGAAATTGCTAACTTAGTTCTTAGAAAAGTCGGAATGAAGAGATCTCCTTTAGCTCTTGCTATTACAGGTGTTATAGTTGCTATTCCTGTTTATTTTGACGCAGCTTTCATTATTCTTGTAACTATAGCTAAACAGCTTTCTAAAAAGACAGGTATTCCTCTTGCAAGATTTGTAACAGCTCTTGCTGTAGGTCTTATTGTTGGTCACTGTGTAATTATACCTACACCGGGCCCAATGGCTGTTTGCGGTAACGTAAACGCTCCTGTTGCATCATTTGTATTTTATGGTCTTGTAACAGGCTTTATAGCTGCTCTTATCGGTGGTGTTCTTTTCTCAAAGCTTACTGTTAAGAAGTTCTTCCCGGATCAGTGCGGCTTAAAGGCTGAAGATGTTGAAATTGGTACAAAGAGTGAAGACGGCGAAAGAGCATCAGGTGTTCTTGCTATAGGCCTTATTCTTCTTCCAATCATTCTTATTCTTTTAGGAACAGTTGTAAGCACAGTTGTAGGCGACAGCAATCCAGCTTTAACAGCAGCATGTGCATTTATTGGTGACAAGAACATAGCTCTTTTCATTGGTGTTGTAGTTGCTATATTTGCTCTTAAGAAATACTTCAAACGTCCTCTTGATGACATACTTACAGAAGCAGCAGGACAGGCAGGTATGGTACTTTTAATTACAGGTGCCGGCGGAAGCTTTGGTGCTATTATCAATGCTACAGGTATTGGTGATTACATAGTAAATATTATGAGTAACTTCAATGTTCCTCTTATTATACTTGGATTTGTTCTTTCTCAGATACTTAGAGCAGCTCAGGGTTCAGCTACAGTTGCCCTTGTTACAACATCAGCTATTGTAGCTCCTTCTATTGCTTCAATGGGTGCTTCACCTGTACTTGTTGGTCTTGCAATCTGCTTTGGTTCAGTTGGTCTTTCACTTCCAAACGATTCAGGTTTCTGGGTTATCAACAGATTTGCAGGTTTCTCACTTCCTGACACAATTAAGGGCTGGACAATAAACGGTTTTGTTGCCGGTCTTGCAGGACTTGTAGTTGTACTTATATTAAGCTGCTTCAACCTTCCTGGTCTTTATTAATTAAAATTAATAACCGGTTAAAGGCTGAATATAAAGCATAAAATTAAGAGCACGGAATTATCTGCTTTTGCAGGTGATGCCGTGCTTTTTTGTTATATAGTTTTAAATAGATTTTAAGTAAGATTATAATTGAATGATTAATACTGTAGGGAGCATACCAAAATTTAATAATGCTATGGTATTTATACTATATTAATTTATGGTATAATTAAAAAAATACTTTATTCTTTACAAAGGAAGAAAAGGGGTGGGTTATATGCCTTGGTACACATCACCGATTACTGTAATTATAATTTCATATTTTCCGCCTGTTTTATCACTTTTAATACTGTATTTTATTAAAAGAGACCGTTTGTATATTTCAGTACCTATAACGGCTTTAATTGATGTGATTTATTGGGGATTTATAATTTTAAACGGTACTGCATATTTGAGAGATGCTTTTATTTTTACTGTTCCAAAATGGATATATTTACTTATGATTTCATTTGCAATTATGGCAGTTGATAGAATACTGAACAAAAAGAAATTTTAAATAAGCACACAAAAAAGAGCTTAATTCTTAAATAAGAACTAAGCTCTTTTTATGTTTTATTTTCTCACACTCTTTTTAAACATTAATGTTATAAAGTACACAACTGCCGATGTAAGCACCATTGTAGCTCCGGCTGATGTGTCGGCATAAAATGATATTATTAAGCCGACTATGCCACATATAATGCCTATGGCAAGGGAATAAAAGTGGTACTGTTTAGAGTTAAGGGCAATGTTTCTTGCCGCCGCCGAAGGCAGTATTAAAAATGAATTTATTGTAAGTATTCCTATCCATTTAACCGAAAGCATAACGGATATTGAAAGAAGCACAACAAATATATTTTCTATAAGTGCACAGTTTATGCCACGGCTTGATGCTAAAGATGAATTTATACTTATTAAAAGCAGTTTATTATATATCTTAACCCAAACTATATAAACGACTATTAAAACTATAAGCATAAGCA
>CALWHR010000009.1 GCA_944380455.1 uncultured Clostridia bacterium | reverse complement strand
GAAGGTTACCGATAATTTCAGCCATGTTTACAGGGTTACCTGTGTTAACTTCGGCACGGCCGTAAGGTGTTGTTGTTGTAACCTGATCCATAAGTGTTGTAGGAGCCATCTGGCCGCCTGTCATACCATAAATAGAGTTGTTAACGAAAATTACTGTGAATTTCTCGCCTCTTATGCCGGCATGCATAATTTCTGCCATACCTTCTGAAACCATGTCACCGTCGCCCTGATATACAATAACAAGGTCTTCAGGACAAGCTCTTTTAATACCTGTTCCCATAGCAGGAGCACGGCCGTGAAGAGCACATACAGAGTCTGCTTTGAAGTACTTGTCAGCATAAACTGAACATCCGATAGGCCAGATAAGAACAGTTTTCTCAACAAGATTTTCTTCCTCTATAATTTCACCGATAAGTTTGTTAATAATACCATGGCCGCATCCGCCGCAGTATTTCATATATTCATCTGTAAAGACCTCAGGTCTCTTATATACTATACTCATCTTATTGTCACCCCCTGATTATTTGTAAAGCTCGCAAAGCTTGTTGTAGATTTCTACAGGTGACGGAATCATACCGCCCAGTCTGCCGTAGAATTCAACAGAAGCGTTATCATTTACTGCTATCTTAACATCGTTTACCATCTGTCCAGCATTAAGCTCTGCTACGAAGAATTTCTTGCCTTTTCCTATGTAGTTAGCAAAAGCTTTCTCTGGGAACGGCCAAATTGTAATAGGTCTAATCATACCTACCTTCATGCCGTCTTTTCTTGCGAGCTTAACAGCGTCAAGGCAAACTCTTGCCATTGTGCCGAAAGCAACAACTATAATGTCAGCGTCTTCTGTTTCGATTTCTTCCCATCTCTGTTCGTTTTCTCTTATCTTTGCATATTTAGCCTGAAGAGCAAGGTTGAACTGTTCCCACTGCTCTGGGCCGTCACCGCATGTTGTAATATCATTGTGGTGACCTCTGCCGTTGATACCGTCTACAGCCCAGTCAGCTCTGCCTTTAGGCTCTACTCTTTCAGGAAGCTCAACATTTTCCATCATTTTAGCTATTGTACCGTCGCTGGCAACAACTACAGGGTTCCTGTATTTTTCAGCAAGGTCAAAAGCAAGTGGTGCAAAGTCAGCATACTCCTGTACTGAATAAGGAGCAAGAACTATTGTGTTGTAGTCACCATGTCCGCCGCCTTTTGTAAGCTGGTTGTAGTCACCCTGTGAACCAAGGATTTCACCGTCAGCAGGGCCTGGACGCATACAGTCAACAATAACTGCTGGAAGGCTTGCAGCTGACATATAGCTCATAGCCTCGCAGCCAAGTGAGAAACCTGGGCCAGCTGTAGCTGTCATGCCTCTTTTACCTGTAGCAGCAACACCTGCTACCATGTTGAAAGCTGAAACTTCTGTTTCTGCCTGTATAAATGTAAGTCCCTCTGTAGGAGCTTTTTTAGCATAGTATTCTGGAATTTCACTTGATGGTGTAATAGGATAACCAAAGAAATATTTACATCCTGAACGGATAGCCGCTTCAGCGAAGGCTTCGTTACCCTGCATAAAAACTTTATCTGCCATTTTGAACCCTCCCCTTAAATATTCTTTTCTACTGTGATAGCGCCTTCAGGACAAACTGTAGCGCATATACCGCAGGCGATACAATCAGTCATGTCAACAGCTTCAACAGCGTAATATCCCATTTTATTAACAGTTTCGCTTTTTTTAAGTATTGTCTTTTTTGGACAGAAATGCATGCAGTATTCGCATTCCTTGCACATTTCACGATTTACTTTAACTCTGTTCATATTAAAACTCCTCTCCAGAATATGTATTTCCGGTTTATCCGGAATTGACTGATATAAAAGCGAGCCTCATCAGGCTTCGCCAAAGTTACAAGGCTAAATGTTCTAAATATTAGAAAGCCTTTCTGTTTTTCTTACAACATCATTATAATTATGATTTTAATTAATGTCAATGATATTTTAATAATAAAAAATAACAGATTTTCTTTACAATTTTGACGCAAATCTATATAATAGTTATATCATTCTATTATTCAGAACAAAAACGGAGGTAAATTTAATGAGCGATTTTAAGCATGTGCCTAAATATCCTGTTCAAACTTTAGGTAAAGCGCTTGATATTTTGGAATATATAAAAAACAATCCTTCAAGCGAGGGAGTATCCCTTACGGAAATAAGCTCGGCTCTTAATATAGGTAAAAGCGGCGTCCACAGGCTTCTTGATACTCTTATGGCTTACGACTTTATAGAAAAGATAAACGGCGTTTCACCTGCCTACAGACTCGGATGGGGTCTTTTTAACGCTGGAAATGCCGTACCTAAACAGCACACTCTTAACGGCGCAAACTATGTGCCTATTGTAGAAAAACTGTGCAATACATTTTTTGAAACTACAAACTTAGGCATACTTAATAATTACGAAGCAATTATTATATGTAAAATGGAACCTGCGCGAATGCTTCGCACAAACACACAGGTAGGCGAAAGAGAGCCTATATACTCCACAGCTCTTGGCAAACTTTTTATGAGTGATATGCCCGAAAAAGAAATTGATAACTACTTGGAAAAAACAACGCTTAAAAAACTGGCCTCCAATACCATTACCGACCGTGAAAAGCTTTTGGAAACTCTTGAAAAGGTGCGCCAGCAGGACTTTGCAGTTGATAATGAGGAATTTGTAGACGGAATGATTTGTCTTGCCATGCCTATACGCGATTTTACAGGCCATGTTGTAGCAGGCATAAGCATAAGCGGTCCGTCAAAAAGAATGACAAAAGAAAAAATTGGTGAGATTTCACCGGTTTTAAGGCAGGCATGTCTTGGAATTTCTCAGTTCTTGGGTTATACTAAGTAATTATAATTAATTACTTCTGCAAACGGAGACACAGCCCTATGAACATTATAAGCGTAAGCTTTAAATCAGCGCCTATAGAAGTACGCGCCGGATTTGCTTTTACAAAAGAAGAACAGGAAATATTTTACAGTGAAATTAAAAACAAACTTACCTTCATCTCACAGTGCGTTATTATAAGCACCTGCAACCGCTGTGAGATTTATTTTGACGGAGATAAAAGCGCCATACGAAAAATGGAGCTTTTTATTTGTAAATTTAAAAATATAGATTTTGAAAAAGCCCTTAAATATTTTAATATATACACATCTCAAACAGCTGTAAGCCATCTTTTAAAAGTAGCCTGCGGTATAGACTCCATGGTTTTGGGTGAAGACGAAATACTGCGGCAGGTTAAAGAAGGCTATTACACCGCTCTTGAATTAAATATCACATCTTTCGAGTTTAACACCATATTCAAAATGGCCATAACGGCAGCCAAAGAGATAAAAACTCTAACCGGTCTTTCAAAAACACCTGTTTCAATAGGCACTCTTACTGCAAACGAAGTCTTTAATTTTCCAAAGAATAACAAAAACGTACTAATAATAGGCATTACAGGCAAAATAGGCTCTATTACTGCCAAAAACATAGCTTCCCACAGCGGTATTAAAATAACAGGCACTTCAAGAAGCCATAACGCCGAAAGCTTTTTTCCGTCTTACCCACAGATAGAAATTAAGGACTTTTCTTCACGCTATGAATTAATTAATAATGCTGACATTATAATAAGCGCCACATCAAGCCCACACTATATAATTACAAAAGAGGAGCTTAAAAAAAGCCTTACAGTAAAAAAACAGCGTTTATTTATAGATTTGGCAGTTCCAAATGATATAGATACTGAAGTTAGTCAAATGGAATTATGCACTCTTTACGACATAGATTATTTTAAAAAGCTTTCTGAAAGCAACAATAACATAAAGCTTAAAGAAGCCCGTTTTGCTGAAGAATACATTGAAAAATGGACAGACGAAATTTTAAAAGAGCTTTCCTTCAGGCAGATAATACCCCTTTTGCCACAAGTGAACAAGTTAATAGAAGAAAGAAGTTTAAATCACTTAATTTACTCACTTAGAAAGCTTGCAGACCGTAATGAAACAGAATGTGTTTTAGACTGGCTTAAAAAATATGTTGATGAATGGGGGAAATAAAAATGGCGTATTTTCCTTTTTTTACTGATATAGGAAATAAAAAAGCCGTAATTGCAGGCGGCGGAAATACTGCTTTACGAAAGACGGAAATACTGCTATCTTTCGGAGCATGTGTAACGGTTATTTCACCGGAATTTATTTCCAGCTTTGACAGTCTTAAAAGAAATAATGAAAATTTATTACTGATAAAGCGTAAATTTGTTATCAGCGACATAGACAAAGCTTTTATGGTTGTTGCCGCCACAAATGATAATACCCTTAATGAGCTTATAAGCCAAACTTGTTTTGAATTAAAAATACCCGTAAATGTAGTAGACAATACTCCCCTCTGCTCTTTTATATTCCCTTCCATAGTAAAACAGCAGGACATAGTATGCGGTATTTCAAGCGGCGGAAAAAGCCCTGTTATTACTCAGTATATAAAGGAGGAAATAATAAAATTCATGCCCCATTTTTTAGGGGATATTAATAACCGCATGGGTGAAATACGAGAAGCAGTAAAGCTTAAAATAAACAGTCAAAAACTGCGAGGTAAAACCATGCGGCATATATTTGAAACACTTTTAAAAAGCCGGAATTTAAGTAGTAACGAAGAAATAAACGAAATAATAAACAGTATGGGTGATAAAAATGACATCAATTAAAATAGGTACCCGCGGCAGTGCCCTTGCCCTTAAACA
>CALWHR010000008.1 GCA_944380455.1 uncultured Clostridia bacterium | reverse complement strand
AGCAAGTAAGGTCCCTTGAAGACTACAAGGTAGATAGGCCAGAGGTGTAAGTGCAGTAATGTATTAAGCTGACTGGTACTAATAGACCGAGGGCTTGACCAAGGAAAAAGCGGCTCGATGAAAGATGGAAGCTCTTTATTCAGTTTTGAAGGTACAGACAATGCCGATGTGGCTCAATTGGCAGAGCAGCTGACTTGTAATCAGCAGGTTAACGGTTCGAGTCCGTTCATCGGCTTTTTATCATTTTAATATCGCGGGATAGAGCAGTTCGGTAGCTCGTCGGGCTCATAACCCGAAGGTCGTTGGTTCAAATCCAGCTCCCGCAATTTGGAAGCACACATAATTTGTGTGCTTTTTTTGTATTTAAAGATATTAAGATATTTTTAATTGTAAATGTATTTCAACAATATTTATACTGAAAATGTTATAATCATAAAAACGAAAGGAGTGACTTAAATGTTAGTAACAACAACACCGGATATACCGGGAAAGGATTATGATATAATTGGTATTGTTAAAGGTTGTACTGTGCAATCCAGAAATATAGGACATGATATAGGCGCAAGCCTTAAAACAATAATTGGCGGTGAAATCCAGGGTTATACAGAAATGATAGAAAAAGCAAGGGAGATTGCTGAAGAAAGAATGATTAACGAAGCGCGTAATTTAGGTGCAGATGCTGTTATAAATGTAAGATTTGCCACTTCTTCGGTTATGCAGGGAGCTTCCGAAATACTGATGTACGGAACGGCTGTTAAATTCAAATAAAAGGCGGTGTTTTGTGGAGTTTATTTTCAGAACAGAATCATTCAGCATACATTCTTTTAAAAACGCCCGGGAGCAGTTAATTGAGCCTTTAAGAAAAATAACCGAGCTTAATTCAAGAAAAAAACTGCCTTTTTTATGGAAAATATGTGATAAATTTAAAAGGCACAGACATGTTTCCGAAGAAATTATTAATCGTCGTATAAAAAGATACAGAATATGGGGATTATTTATATTTTTAATGAGTTTATTTCTTTTTATACCAAGCGTAACTGATATTCAGGAACTTTTAGTTCCGCTTATTGTAAGCTCAATAACCATGGCTATTGGTTTGTTTTTTGTATTCAGATGTGGTGGTGGATACAGCAAAAGCCTTAATAAATCCGCACAGCTTTTAATTAATGCTGTTGAAGATGTAAAGGAATACGAAATAATATTTAATGAAGAAGGTTTTGAGTTACAGGAAGATAATTTTATAAAATACTGCGATATTAGTCTTTTAACAAAGACAGATGATTTTTATGTAATTTTTTTCAAAGAAAGCCTAATAATTTTTGCAGTTAATTCTATTTTCAACAGCAGTGACGATTTGTTTGAAGAATTTTTGTCGGATAAGACAGGATTGAAATTTGAATACTGCAAATTATAAATATAAAATAAAACGCCCGGTTTATTAACCAGGCGTTTTGGTTTTGTTGTTATTTATTAAGCTTTTTATCAACTACATCGCGAACTTCCTGTATATTTGCTGGTGTAGTGCGGCAGCAGCCGCCTATTATTGTCGCTCCGCAGTCTATCCACTCACTGGCCATAGAGCCGTACGTTCTGCCGTCGCTTCTGCCGCGCCATGTTTTGGTAACAGGGTCATAAGTTTCTCCGCTGTTAGGATATACAACAACAGGCTTTGTGCCACCTGCTTTTGCTTCTTTTATAAGGCTTGGCACAAATTCAGGAGCTGTGCAGTTTATGCCTACAGCCTCAACACAGTCGTAAGTGCTTAAAGCTTTGGCACAGTCCTTAATTTTTGTGCCTTCGCTTATATCAGTGTTATTTTTGCAGCTGAAAGAAATCCAGCATTTAGCGTTAAGCTCTTTAACTATTTCAGCTATAATTAAAGCTTCGTCAAGGGATGGAATAGTTTCTACAGCTAAAATATCACTTCCGGCATTCCAAAGCAGTTCTATTCTGTCTTTATGGAAGGCTTTTAATTCTTCTTTTGAAATATTGTAGTTTCCTCTGTATTCTGAGCCGTCGGCAAGATATGCGCCGTAAGGTCCTACGGCGGCGCTTATAATAGGCAGAACACGGCCGGAGTTTTTGCCTTCACTTTCCCACCATTCATCACGGGCGGAAATAAGTATTTTTACGGAATCTGTAATAAGTTTTTCTGCCTGTTCCTTTGTAAAGCCTTTTTTAATAAATCCCGGAACGGTAGCCTGATAGCTGGCACTTGTTGAGCAGTCTGCTCCTGATTTAAAATAGCTGATATGTACTTTTTTAATAAGCTCCGGGTTTTCAGCCAGTATTTTGGCGCTCCAAAGCTCATCATTTAAGTTGCAGCCCATGGCTTCAAGTTCTGTAGCCATAGCGCCGTCTATAACTATAATGCCTGATTTATTTAATACATCGGTAAAGTTCTGACGCATTTATTATACCTCCGTTAAAAACATAATTTTTTAACTATATTATAATAAGCCTCAGCGGCTTTTTCAATATGGCTTAATGGTATCTGTTCGTTTGGTGTATGAGCAAATTTAAAGTCTCCTGGGCCGAAATACACAACAGGTATACCGTACATATTTATAAATCCGCCTTCTCCCCAGCCTGTCATAACGCCTAAAGGTGTGTCAGAGCCTAAAATTTTGTCTATAACGCTTTTTATTGTTAAAAAGTCTTTGTTTTCCCTGTCGGTTAAAACAGGGTTCCAGTTGCCTGTTATAGTGGCTTTGGCTTTAAAATCTGGGTCATCGGCGCTTAATTTATTAATAATTGTGTCTATTTCTTCCTTAAATTCTTCTGCACTGCCGCCTGGAAGATATCTTTTGTCTATTGTTACTTTGGCATATGGCGGCACTACATTAGGTGTTGAGCCGCCTTCTATTACGCCTACACTCATGGCAGGAGTACCATATATAGGGTGTGCCTTGTCTTTATATGAGGCTATAAGCTTTTTAACCTCTATTATAAATTCCGCTGCCATGTATATGGCGTTTTTTCCTAAGTGGGGTATGCTGGAGTGTGCGCTTTTGCCGAAAAACTCAACTTCCATCCAAGCCTCGCCTTTATGTGCCGTATGAATTTGTAAATTTGTTGGTTCAGATATCATGGCAAAGTCTACTTTAGGCAGATATTCTTTTGAAAGAGCTGTTTTTATTTCTTCTCCGGCATATTCCTCATCGGTAGATAGCATAAGGTATAACTGGCCTTTAAGTCCGCTGTCATTTGCAGCAGCAATAAAAGCTGAAATTATAGCGCCGCAGCCGCCTTTCATGTCGGCAACACCTCGGCCGTACATAATGCCGTCTTTTATTTCGGCACTAAATGGATTTTCCATGCCCTCAGGTGAAACAACGTCAAGATGACCTTCTAAAAGAAGTTTAAAATCAGAGCCAGAGCCTTTAACTGATGCTGTTAAAAAAGGCGCATCTGTGTCAAAGTCATACATTGTAATTTCAGCATTGGTATTTTGTGAAATAATGCTTTGAGCATACTTTAAGGCTTCCCTTTTGCCTTCTAAATTAAATGAATTTATTTTGGAAAGAGCTGCTGTATACTCAATAGCTTTTTCTTTTATGTTCATTTATTCCACGTCCTTTCCTTTTGCCCAGTTAAATGCTTTATTTTCATCAACGGCATTTACTATTTCGCCGCTTTGTATATCTTTTTTAATAGCTTTTATAAATGCCCAGAAAAGCACAACAAGGGCTATAAGCACCGGAAGGGCGGAAATTGTAATAAGTGACTGTATTGTATTAAGTACGTTAAGACCTTCAACATTATGCTCAAGTATAAGTATGCCAACTGGTATTATAAGGAAAAGCACACACCAGAAAGTTTTATATAATGGGTTTGGTTCTTCATCAGGCTTTAAGCCTATGGATGTATACATACTAAGAGCTGTGCCGTTGCCTGTAGCTGTTGTTGCAAGATTAAAGAAAATAAGAACCATAAATACGATAATGGCTAATTTAGGCAATGGCATTGTTTCAAGCACCATAAGAGTAACGCCGTTGTTGCCTATATCATTAATAACGCCTGAAAGGTTAAGGCCGTGGAAAAGCTCCTGGCCAAGGCCGTAGTTTCCAAGTATGCCGAATGTTATCCAGCAGGCTAAAGGTGCCCAGAAGCAGTTGGCAATAGCTATTTCCTTAAATGTTCTGCCGTAAGATGTTCTTGCAATCCAAATACCGCACATAAAAGATATGGCAACATACCATGCCCAATAGAATATAGTCCAGCTCTGTATAAAGCCTGTTTGTGCTATGGCATCGGTATTAAAGCTCATTCTTACAAACTCACGGATATTTGTGCCTATAGCCATAACAATGTTGTTAAGTATAAAGCTTGTGTCGCCTACTATAAGAACGAAGGCAAAAAATATTATAGCCAGTATTACGTTAAAATCACTTATTTTGCCCATGCCTTTGGCAATAGATTTTGATGTTGAAAGTGTAAAGAAAAGGCAGAATACAAGTATAACGCCTATTTTAAGGCCGAAGGAATTAGGTATTCCAAGTATTGAGCTTGCAAGCTCGCCTAAAACAGGTGTGCCTATGCCTACAGTTGTCATAATAGCCATAAAGTAGCAGAAAACTATTATAGCGTCTATTACAATTCTTAATACTTTCTGCCAAGCGGCATTTCCGCCTACTACATTAGAGCAGAGAGCAGATATCCTTAAATCGCCTATTTTTTTGTTCCAGTAAAGGTAACCAATGGCTACACCAGGTATAAGATAAAATGCCCAGGCAGAAAAACCCCAGTGGAACATACCATAAGCCGATGCGTATTCGTAAGCCTCAATAGAACCCGGCTCAATATTAAAAGGTGTTCCATTAACATAATACATCCATTCACACATACCAAATATAAGTATTCCGGCAGCAAGAGCGGAGCAAAGGTTCATTGTAATCCATGTGAATGTTTTGTAATGCGGTTTTGCACTTCTGCCGCCCAGTTTTATATCGCCCCATTTTGTTGTTAAAAAAAGTATTGTTATAATTGTGTATGCAACACCTATAAGCAGGAAAAACCATGCCATGTCTGATGTTATAAAATTATAAAGAGTGTTTATTACAGTTATAACCGTGTTAGGTATAAGTATAATAGGTATAATAACGGCTACCAATACAATAATGGCTATTGCTATAAGTGTTTTGTTTGCGTTTTTAAATATATATATCATCTCCCCGTTTGTTTAAACAAAAACCTCCAAAGCCTGTGTGAAATCAGCAATTAAATCATTTATATCTTCAGCCCCTGTAGATATTCTTATAAGTCCTTCTGTAAGCCCCATTTTGTATAATTCCTCATTTGTAAATTCACCCCTGAAGGCAGATACAGGATGTGCTATTGTGGTGCGTATTCCGCCCAAAGTGCCAAGGTATTTAACCGTTTTAAGGGAATGTATAAATTGGTCTACCTTATCACGGTTATCTTCAACCCTAAAGCTTATCATTGTTCCGTAGCCGTTTGATAATATTTTTTCTGCAAGTTTATGCTGAGGATGTTCCTCTAAGCCAGGGTAATAAACTTCTTTAACAGCAGAAATGTTTTTTAAAGCTTTTGCCAGAGTATATGCGTTATTAAGCTGAGCTTTCATTCGTAAGCCAAGAGTTTTAATACTGCGGTGTATAAGCCAGGATGAGTTGGCGTCAAGCACGGCGCCTAAAAGAAGATATGAATGACGAATTTTATTTATAATTTCTTTAGATGATGTAATAGAGCCGCCTGTAACATCGCTGTGGCCGCCGAAGAATTTAGTTAAGCTGTGAATTACTATATCAGCTCCAAAATTTATTGGCTTAATAACAAAAGGTGTTGTAAATGTGCTGTCAACTACAGTTAGGCAGTTATGTTGGTGAGCTAAAGACGAAATTTTTTCAATATCAACTACCTGCGTAAGAGGGTTAGCCATAATTTCGGTATATACAAGCTTTGTATTTGCTTTAAATAAAGTCTTTAAAGTTTCAATGTCTGTAAAATCAGCTGTTGTTATATCTATGCCGAAATTTCTAAGCATTGATATAAGCTCTATTGTTTCGCCGTATATGTCCTTGCTGAATATAGCGTGGTCGCCGCTTTTTAAAAGAGAAAAAAGAGTTGTGCTGATATCCGCTATGCCCGATGAACAGATGAGTGTGATTTCGCCGTTTTCCAAATATGAAATGGCTTAGCCAAGACCGTCACGGTTTGGGTTTGCTGTGCGGTTATAAAAATATTTTCCGCCGTTATTGGCAAACTCATAATCCCTTGTGTCGTCTATTATATAGGCTGATGCCGGATAAATAGGCGGCGTTTCGGGACTTAGGGCATTTGGTTTTTGTTCAGTGCCCCTATAAAGTATTTCTGTGTTTTCACTAAGCAAAATAACATCGCCTCCCTTTATGTTATAAAAATAACATTTAACTATAATTTGATGTTAATTCTTATAGTTAGAATAAGGTCAATGTATATTTTTACTAAATAAGTATTTGTATTTCGTACTGCGCTTTGGAGTATTCAACTAAGTTATCCTCAAACTCAAGGGCAAGCACCAGTTTAGGCTTTGGTTTGTTTTTGAAATACTCGCTTAAAAGATTAATATCCCAGTTTTCCTCAAGAGCCTGAGTTTGAAAGCATAAATATTCTCCAGCTGGAAGAATAGAAAATAGCTTTTTGTCAAGCTCAGGTTTCTGCCTGAAATATATAAAATATTCCGTAGGATAAAACTCGCCTTTAAGCATTGAGTTAAAATTAACTTTATAGCCGTATTGACGCAAAAACCGTGAATTGGTGTATTCACTGCGGCTTTTAGCTTCAGCAAGGCGAATTTCCATTTGTGCCAGAGGCTCTTTATAAATGCAGGGAACGCTGAGTATATAGCGTGTGTCTTTTTGTATCTTATAAAAGCTGTTTAAATTTTCTCCCTGAGTAAGATATGTAAAATAGTTTATGTACCAGTCGATATCATTAATTTTTTCTTTAACATCCTTTAAATCTTTTTTCAGCTCTTTTTTCTTTTCTTTAAGATATGGCAGAAGGCGGTCAACACTGCCGCTGTGCATAATATTTGATATATCGTCAAGGCACATGCCGAATGACTGAAGATATTTAATACGGTCTATATAGTGGAACTGGTTGTAATGATAATATCTGTATCCGGTGTTTTCATCTGTATGGCTTGGCGAAAGCAGTCCAATTTTATCGTAGTACCGCAATGTTTGGGTTGATATGCCTAAAAGTTTGGCTGTTTCCCCTATTGTATATAGTTTTTTTATATAAGCTTTTAAAATATAAACCGCACTTTATGCTTAAAAGCGGTTTTTCTCCTTTCCCCTTGGCTTTAAGTCAAAGAATTATAATATCCCAGCAGAACAAATTTAACACAATAAAGCGTTGTTTTTATTATATTAACAAAAAATATAATATTGCAATAATGCCTTAAAATATGGACTAATAAGAATATTTAACTGAGTTTAAAATGTTTATATATAACAAATCTGTTATATATTGAAAAAATGCAGACTTTTGTTATAATGATTTGGAATGAATATTGGGGGAGGACATAATTATGAGAAAGGAAAACGATTTAGGCAAAGACCCTGTGGGCCGTTTAGTGCTGCGTTTAGCCATACCGGCTATGATAGCCCAGTTTGTAAACGTGCTTTACAGTATTATAGACAGAATGTATATAGGCAACATAAAAGACGTAGGGGACTTGGCGCTGGCCGGAGTAGGCGTATGCGGACCTATAGTAACTCTTTTAAGCTCTTTCGGCACTCTTGTAGGCCTGGGCGGCTCCATACTTATGGCCATGCGTTTGGGAGAAAACAATAAGAAAATGGCTTATAGGCTTTTGGCCAACAGTTTTCTTATGCTTACTGTTTTTTCGGTTGTGCTTACTATTGTTTTTCTTTTAATAAAGAATAAGCTTCTTATGTGGTTTGGTGCAAGTGAGACAACTTTTGCATATGCCAATACATATTTAAGTATATATACAGCAGGTACGTTTTTTGCCCTTATGGCAATGGGTTTGAATTATTTTATAAACTGTCAGGGCTTTTCCACAGTTGGCATGACATCTGTTGTAATCGGCGCTGTATCAAACATTATATTAGACCCGGTTTTTATATTCCTGCTTGATATGGGTGTTGCGGGAGCGGCTGTTGCTACGGTTTTAAGCCAGCTCTTCTCCTGCGCTTTTGCGGCATCGTTTTTGTTTGGCAAAAGACCTCCTGTTAAAATAACATTCGGCGGATATGACTTTAAAATGTGCCTTAAAATAATGTCTGTAGGACTTTCGCCTTTTTTGATACTGGCAACTGACAGCGTTATAATTATAGTTATGAACGCTGTTTTACAGAAGGCCGGCGGAGCTGAGGGCGATACCCTTATAACATGCGTAACCATCATACAAAGCTATTTTATGCTTATAACAGGCCCTATGCTTGGCATAAGCGGCGGAACACAGGCTATAATAAGCTTTAATTATGGTGCGGCACAAAGCAGCAGGATACGCCGTGCCGAAAAAGACATACTTCTTTTGTGCGCAGCATTTACGGTTGTTATGTTTGTAATTTCAAGAACCGTTCCTCAGTACTTTGTAGGCGTGTTTACTTCTTCTGCGGAGCATATAGAGCTTTCCGTCTGGGGAATAAAGGTATTTACTCTTGGAATTATACCTTTAAGCTGTGAGTATGTACTTGTAGACGGACTTACGGCAATGGGCAGAACAAAAACGGCACTTTGTATTTCAATGTTTAGAAAATGCTTCTACTGTTTTAATGTTGTGTTTTTTGCCTTTGTTTTCGGCGCTAAAAATGCGTTTTTTGCCCAGCCTGCAGCGGATATAACGGCATCTGTTATTGCCTCAACCGTATTTCTGCTGGTGTTTAACAAACATCTTAAAGCAAGAGAGTTGCGTTGTGCCGAAGAAGGAATAGGAATTGCGGCTCAGCAGTAATTACAATATTTAAAAGCACTTAGTTATTTGTTAAGTCAATAATTAAGTGCTTTTTTGGTGGATTTTTGTTAAATAAAACACATGTAACTGAAAAAAGATTATATTTAGTATGTATTAAAATTAAGTCTAAATTATTTAACAATAATGCTGAATGTTTTTTGTGCATCATGTATATGTTGCTGTTTATTATATGTTTTGTGCTCAAATATTTATTAATTAACCATACTTATAACATATAAAAGTTTTGAAATTAACAAAAACTTAACTAAAAGTTATTGCAAAAACATTCTGTTGGTGTTATATTTACTTAAGAGGATATAAGGATACTGGTCTGACCTTCATACTGTAAAATTAAGGCGGACTGTCCTGCATCCTAAATTTAATGTTAATTATCCGACATATAGTGTTGGAGGTTTTTTCCGTGTTTATACCGGACGGAAATAAAAAATAGAAAAGGAGAATGTTATTATGGGACAGTTAGACGGAGTAAAAGTTGTTGAACTTGCTACATTTATTGCCGCTCCTTCATGTGCAAGAATTCTCGCAAGCTACGGCGCAGAAGTTATCAAAGTAGAGGCTCCAAGAGGCGATGACCTTCGTGCCGCTGGAAGACAGTATTATTATCCAGCTCCTGGCGAGGATGGAGAAGATACTGCCATGGACGTTCAGAACTTTAATAAAAAAGGCCTTGCTATCAACCTTAAAGACCCTAAAGGTATGGAAGCTTTCTTAAAACTTCTTGAGACAGCTGACGTATTTATCACAAACAACAGAGTTAAATCCCTTGTTAAAATGGGACTTGACTATGACACATTACATAAAAAATTCCCAAGACTTATCCACGCTTCAATTCTTGGTTACGGCGAGGAAGGTCCTCTTAAAGACAAACCAGGTTTTGACTACACAGCATACTTCGCAAGAGGCGGTGTAGCTACTACACTTATGGAAAAAGGTACATCACCATGTATCCCTGCTTCAGGCTTTGGTGACAACTATGCTGGTATTGCTCTTTCATCAGGTATCTGCGCTGCTCTTTACAGACAGGCTAAAACAGGCGAAGGCGAAAGAGTTACAGTAGGTCTTTTTGACGCTGCTATCTATGGTCTTAACTGGCTTATCGGCGCTCATGAATACAGCGATGGTTACCCAATGTCAAGAAAACATACAAACAGCGCTACATGTACAACATACATGACAAAAGACGGCAGATGGATTCAGCTTGCTGCTATCCAGTATGATAAGACAATCGACAGACTTGCAAAAGCTCTTGAGGTTGAGTTCATACTTGAAGATGAAAGATTCAGTGCTCATAAGAACATGATTCAGCATATCGAAGAGTTAGTTGAAATTCTTGAGCCAGCTTTTGCTAAAAAGACTCTTGCAGAGTGGAACGAAATTCTTACAGCTGCTGATATTCCTTTTGAAATCGTTCAGACAATGGAAGAAATCGCTGTTGACCCACAGGCTTGGGCTAATGACTATATCTTCAAGAAAGAGCAGAAAGACGGCAAGAACATCTACTTTGTAAGAACACCTATCGTATTTACAGAGCAGCCTGCTGTTAAGGAAGAAAGCGGCAGAGGCCGTTCACCAAAACTTGGTGAGGACTCATCAGCTATTCTTAAATCAATCGGATATGATGACGCTACAATTAACGAGTTTAAAGCAAACGGCGTTATTGTTGAAAACTGATTATATTCTAAATGATTTTAAACCGGACAGATTTACTGTCCGGTTTTTTTATACCCCAAATATATTTAAATAAGCCGTTAAGGGGTTTTGTGTTATAAAACCTGGTTTAAACTTGTTTTTTTCAGTAAAACAAACAAGTTTTTGTTATATTCCCAATAAAGAGTAACTATATTATATTATACGGTTTGGACATGAAATAAATATTTCGGGGGCTGTGATATGAATAGTATACTGGTGTATGTTTTATTTGCTGTTGGATTAGTGCTCATAGTAAAGGGCGGAGATATGTTTGTAGACGCATCATCGGAAGTGGCAAAGCTGTTAGGTGTGCCGGAATTTATAATTGGTGCTACTATTGTAAGCTTTGCAACTACAATGCCTGAGCTTATAGTATCTGCAATGGCATCCTTGGACGGACGGCTTGATATGGCTGTAGGTAATGCCATAGGCTCGGTAACGGCAAACACTGGTCTTATAATGGCACTCTCTGTTGTGTGTATGCCGTCGCGGGTAGAACGCAGAATGTATGCGCCTAAAAGCTGTATGCTGCTGTGTGCCGTTGTTTCTTTATGGCTTTTATGCGCCAAAGGTACGCTTTATGCCAAAAGTGCCGTAGTTCTTTTTGTAATACTTGCCATGTATATAACTGAAAATATACAAAGCGGCAAACGCAAAATGATTAAAACATCAGGCTATATATCCAAAAGAGGTCTTTGCTGGCAGTTTGTGTATTTTGTTATAGGTGCGGCGGCAGTTGTAATGGGTTCACGGCTTTTGGTAGATAACGGCTGTGTTATAGCCCGGCTTTTAAAAGTACCTGAAAATGTTATAGCTGTTACAATGGTAGCAATAGGTACATCTCTTCCGGAACTGGTAACTGCAATAACTGCCATATCCAAAAAAGAAGCATCATTAACTGCCGGCAATATTATAGGTGCAAATATAATAGATACTACACTTATACTGCCGGTTTGTGCCCTTTTAAGGGGCGGAAGCTTTGCTATAAGTCCGCATACAGTGTTTTTAGATATACCGGCGTGTTTGGCTGTTGTGTGTATAGGTATAATTCCTATGCTTATAACAGGCAGATTTAAGCGTATACAGGGTGCGGCATTAATTGCAGTATATTTTATATACTTATACATAGCCTGCTTTATAAGTCCTTTAAATTAGTTTTAAGCATAATAAAACATCCGGCATGTTAATTTTAACATGCCGGATGTTTTTGTTTAAGTCAGTTCTAATCTAAATAATAAAAATCATCGGTTTTATCAGTATCTCTGTCAAATAGACTGTAATAATTAAGATATGTATATTCTTTTACCAGCTCCTGCTGGTATGGTGTAAGAGCCTTTTCGTTGTCACGCTCGGTAATGTTTCCATCTTTGTCAATTATAGCTATATTTGTAAAAACAGGAAGCTCGGCATGCAGTTTGCTTAAAAATTCCTGATAGCCTGTAAGAGGAAGACCTGCTGCTTCTGCCGCTAAAACACCTAAATAATTTGAGCTTATACGCACATCTTCCGCTTCGGGTATATCATAATTAGCCCATATAAAAAACGGTGTTGTATACTGCATTAGAACTTCTTCTGTAGTACGCTTATCAAGGTTTTTGTCATAAAGGTGGGTATAAAACTTCTGTCCTAAAGGCGGCTGATGGTCACCGAAAAATACTATAAGTGTAGGCTCATCAACATTGCTGTAGTGCTCTATAAGCTCTTTAATGGCATCATCGCTTTCACGTACCAAAGAAAAATATTGCTCTGCTGTTGTTGTTTTTGAAAGCACTGCGCAATTGTCTACAGGGGTTACATGGTATTCCTGCCCAACCCAAGGCTTATCATAGGCGCTGTGGTTTTGCATCGTAACATTAAATATAAACTGCGGACTGTCAGAGCTGTCGGTAATATTATATATTGTCTGGTAGTCAAAGGAATCACTTATGTATTTTCTTATAATTTCCTCGTTTTCCAAATCTTCCGAGAAAATCTGGTTGTCGAATTTAAAACTGCTGTATACATCAGGCCTGTTCCAGCCGGAAGCTAAATACGGATGGAAGGCTGTTGTTTCGTATCCCTGTGATTTCATCTGCTGTACAAGGCTTGGAGCGTTTTCTTTAATATAGAGCTGATAAGCAACTGTGCCTTCCGGCAGGAATGAAAGGGAATTGCCTGTAAGGAACTCATATTCCACATTAGCCGTGCCTCCGCCGGTAACAGGGGAATACATTCTGCCTTTAATTGTGTTTTCTTTTAATGAATGGAAAAACGGTGCAGGGTCTTCTGAAAGTGAAAGATTTTCAAACTCTGCAAAATCATCAAAAGACTCGTTCATTATAGCTATAATGTTAACCGGTTTTGTTCCGTCCTTGGTTTTAAATGCGGCAAAACCATCACTATAGGAAGAACCGCCGTTTAAAATTTCGGACTGGATTTGATTAATTATATCTGTGCTGTAGCCGTCAGGCTCTGAAACATGGCTGTATCTTAAAGCTGTTGTAAAATTAAGTATAAAGCCGTTGGCCTGGGTTTTCCATTGCTGTGCGTATATTCCTATGGTAGGCAGCATAGGTGTAAAGAAAAATACAATAGTATAAATAACAGAAACAGCTAAAGCAGGTATATATAAATACTTTTTAATTCTGATTTTGTAATTTCCGCAGCAGCGGTATGCAAACAACCCCTGGAGCACAAAACCGGCAGCAGAAAGCAGTACCTG
Source organism: uncultured Clostridia bacterium (assembly GCA_944380455.1). GTDB lineage: Bacteria > Bacillota > Clostridia > Lachnospirales > Anaerotignaceae > Neoanaerotignum_A. The sequence goes on along the minus strand of CALWHR010000008.1, from coordinate 21,996 downwards.
AGTGTCCGGTGTAAAGTCAAAATTTCCTGATACATTAAGGGCTGTGCGCAGTGTTATTACATCACAAGGGAATATAACAGTACCCCTGAATGTAAGCACATAGTGGTTTATAATGCCTATGGATGTAAATATTAATGCCGAAATTACAACCGAAACAGTAAACCGCCTTGCAGCAATAAGTGTAACTATATAAACCATGTAATACCATATAAGGTTAAGAAATATCTGGTCTGGTGTAAGGTCGCTGAAAATAGCGTTGCCGTTTAAATATTCAACAAAGCAAAAAGATATCAGCGGCATAATGGCAAAAATCAAAATATTTACAGCTGTTTTAATTTTGCCGCTAACGAAAAAATACGCCGGATTTGCCAGTGCTATTGAAAAAAGCGCTGAATAGGCAAATGCTTCTTCATTTTCTGCTTTAATAATGCACTTGAAGAATAAAAACATAACCAAACAGACAGCTAAAGCTATGGTTGTCCTTTTGCGTGAAAACTGGAATGAGCGGCATATGCCGTTTAATATTTCTTTATAGTTTATACCTTTAATAAAACCAAGCAAACGGGCTGATTTTGTATTTTCGGCTTCCTTCACGGTTAATGCATTATTGTTTTTGTGTGATAAGTTTTCTATCGTATCCATATTAAATACCTCATCATTAAAAAGTATTATAAAGGCTGTTAAAATAAATATATGGTTATATGCAGTATTTTAATCTAATTTTAACTTAAAATAAATAGTTTTTTTTATTAAAGTTTGTTTAAGTTAAGTATTCAGCAATAATTACCAATATTTTATTAAAATACTGCGGTTTAAATTTACGTCAACGGGTTTAAAAGAAATAAAGTTGATTATTTTTTTGTGTAAATTGTTGACAACAGTACGCAGTGGTAATATAATCACTAAATTGGTAACACCAATATTTTGGTTTTTAATGGTTTTTATAGTTTGGAATGGTTTTGTGATGTGTTTTGAGTAATTTAAAAAATGAAAAGTCATACGAAAAAGTTATTGATTATGTTACAGACAACATAACAAGAGGAGATTTTAAAATTGGCAGCAGGCTTCCGGCAGAAAGAGAACTGGCCCTAAAGCTTAATGTAGGCCGATACACAGTAAGAGAAGCTATGCGGGTTATGGAGAATATGGGTATTGTTTCAAGCAGAAGAGGTGACGGCAATTATATTTCCGGAAACTTCAACCAAAGCTTATTAAGGTATGTTTCAATGTATATACTTTTGAAAAAGCCCAGATTTTCCGATATAAACTCCATAAGGCGCGGCCTTGAGAGTGAAGCTCTTAAATCATTTGCCCTTAATGCTTCTAAAGATGAGATTAAAAAGATTTATTTATGTATAGAAGGAATGAAAAACAGCGATAATGAAAAAAGTGCCCAATGGGATAATATGTTTCATGAATATATAACGGGGTTTTCAAAAAACAGTATTCTGGCGGATTTTGTTTCCGTAATTTCTGAAGCTGTTGAAAAAAACATAGGTTCTCTTTGGATTGATATTTCGCCTGAAAACAAGGCGGCTATATGCCGCTGTCATACGGAAATAATAAAAGCGGCGGAAATGGGAAATTTATCAGGCGCTTTAAAGGCTTTAAGCCTGCATTATGACATTGTAGAAAGAATTTTTAACAACAGGGAGGATGTATTGTGAAGTACTTAAATCAGATAGCCATAATTTTTGGCGTATCATTTGTTGGTGAAATAGTATACAGGCTTTTGGGTCTGCCTATACCGGCAAGCATTTACGGCTTAATAATAATGATGATACTGCTGGAAACAAAAATAATTAAGTTTGAGCAGATAAAAGATGTAGGCTCATTTATGCTTAATATTATGATAGTAACTTTTGTGCCTTCTACTGTAGGTGTAATGACTGCTGTAGAGGAGCTTAAAACTTTTCTTATACCCATACTTATAGTTCTTTTTGCTGTAACGGTAATAGTTATGGTTGTAACAGGAAGGGTTTCTCAGTTTGTTATAGAAAGAAGGTGCGGCAAAGATGAATGAGTTTTTTAATCAGTCAGTATATTTTGGGTTCTTTTTAAGCCTTTTTGCTTATTACATAGGCGTTGTTATTAATAAAAAATTTAAATCACCAATATTTAATCCTCTTTTGATATCTGCAATACTTATAATTGCGTTTCTTGCTATTACAAAAATTGACTATGAAACTTATAATGCCGGAGGGCAGTATCTTACATATTTCCTTACTCCTTGTACTGTATGCTATGCTGTGCCGCTTCATCAGGAAATGCAGAAGCTGAAAGAAAACAAATTAGCTATAACTGTTGGTGTAGTTACAGGCGCCGTTACAAGCATGCTCTGTGTTCTGGCGGTAGCGGTTATATTTAACCTTACTCATGAGCAGTATGTTACTTTGATTCCTAAATCAATAACAAGTGCTTTTGGATATGGAATAAGCGAAGAATTAGGCGGAATATCATCTATTACGGTTCCGGTTATTATACTTACAGGTGCTGTTGGAAATGTTTTTGGCCAGAGTATATGCCGTATTACAGGTATAAGGAACAGAATAGCTGTTGGTCTTGCCTTTGGCTCATCATCTCATGCTTTAGGTACTGTAAAGGCTCTTGAAATCGGCGAGCTGGAGGGTGCTATGAGCTCTATTTCAGTTGCTGTTTCCGGTATATTTACTGTACTTGCGGCTTCGTTTTTTGCTGGACTTTATTAAATTTAATATTAAGAATAAAAGCGTCGGATTTTTCCGGCGTTTTTTGATTGTTTTAAATAACAATTTGTAATACTTAAATGTCCCAAATCATAGTTGTTGTAAAAGATGCATTGTTGTTTTATAATAGGCTTTAATATGCGGATTTTTGAAGGTTTATGTAGAAAAAAGTATAAAACGGAGGTGTTTTGTTAGGCAAAGAAAAAACTGCTTTACATATTATGACGAAAACGAAAAATTACAGCTTGAAAACACCTGTAATTTATATATGGACTTTTTAAGCAGGTGCAAAACTGAAAGAGAGTGCGTAAAAGAGATAATAGCCATGGCTGAAAAAGCCGGGTATAAGGATTTAAATACAGTTATATCCTCAGGTGAAAAACTTAAATGCGGAGACAGGATATATAGTGTGTGTATGAAAAAAGCTGTTGCTCTTTTCAGAATAGGCAGAAAAGGTATTGCTGAAGGTATGAATATATTAGGCGCACATATAGATTCTCCAAGGCTTGATATTAAGCAGAACCCGGTTTTTGAAGACGGCGAGCTGGCTTTTTTGGATACACATTACTATGGCGGTATTAAAAAATACCAGTGGGTAACAATTCCTTTGGCGCTTCATGGTACAGTTGTTAAAAAAGACGGCTCTGTAACTGACATTAATATAGGCGAAGATGAAAACGACCCGGTTTTCTGTGTAACTGATTTGCTTATTCATCTGGCACAGGAGCAGATGGAGAAAAAAGGCGCTCGTGTTGTTGAAGGCGAGGACTTAAACATACTTATAGGAAACAAGCCTGTAAAAGGCGACGAAAAAGAGGCTGTTAAGGCTAATGTTTTAAAGCTTCTTAAAGACAAATACAATATTGATGAAGAGGACTTTGTTTCTGCCGAAATAGAGGCTGTTCCTGCCGGAAAGGCAAGAGAAGCAGGATTTGACAGAAGCATGATTATCTCTTACGGTCAGGATGACAGAGTGTGTGCTTTTACATCACTTAAAGCTATGCTGGAAGTGGAGGAAAGCGAGAAAACTGCCTGCTGCCTTCTTGTTGATAAAGAAGAAATAGGCAGTGTAGGCGCTACAGGCATGCAGTCCAGGTTTTTTGAAAATACAGTAGCCGAGGTTATGGCTCTTACAGGTGAATATACAGAGCTTAATTTAAGGCGTGCCCTTAAAAACAGCCGTATGCTCTCTTCCGATGTAAGTTCTGCTTATGACCCGGCTTATGCTTCGGCTTTTGAGAAAAAGAATGTAGCATTCCTCTCCCACGGCATGGTGTTTAATAAATTTACAGGAGCAAGGGGAAAAAGCGGCTCAAACGATGCCAATGCCGAATATTTGGCTGACCTCCGCCGTATAATGGACGATAATAATGTTCATTACCAAACGGCAGAATTGGGAAGGGTAGACCTTGGCGGCGGCGGAACGATAGCTTATATACTGGCACTTTACGGTATGGAAGTTATAGACAGCGGTGTTGCTGTTTTAAGTATGCACTCGCCTTGGGAGGTTACAAGCAAAGCCGATGTTTATGAGGCTGAGAAAGGTTATAGAGCATTTTTAATTAATGCGTAATAAAAGCTTAAAATATGGGCCGACTGCATTAAACCGGCCCATTACTATGTATTAGGAGGATTTATGGCATCAAAGAGAAAGGCTTTTGTTGATAAAAAACACTGTGTTTCCTGCGGCTGCTGTGTTAAGGTCTGTCCCATTAGCGCCATAAGCATTTATTGCGGGGTATTTGCTGTTGTAGAGAGCCAGAAATGTGTTGGCTGCGGCATGTGTGCTAAGGCCTGTCCGGCTTCGGTAATAGAAATAAAGGAGGCGCAGTAAATGAAAAAACAGAAAAAACATTGGAATGACTACCTGTATATTTTTTCAGCAGCATACCTTATTTTAGGATTTTTTAATATACTTTTTGCCTATTTGGGTCTTATATGCTTTTTTACGCCGTTAGCTGTAGCTGTTATAGGCGGAAGCAAAGCCTACTGCAACAGGTACTGCGGCAGGGGCCAGCTGTTTTCTATTTTAGGAGATAAGCTTGGTCTTTCGGCCAAAAAGGATGTTCCTAAGTTTATTAAATCAAAGTATTTCAGATACGGATTTTTGATATTTTTCCTGGTAATGTTTATAAATATGCTTTTTAACACCTATCTTGTTTTTTCAGGCGCAAGGGATATGAAAGAGGTCGTAACACTTTTGTGGACATTTAAAGCGCCTTGGAAATGGGCATATTCCGGCGGCGCTGCTCCGGCTGTGGCGCAGTTTGCATTTGGATTTTACAGTATAATGCTTACATCAACAATACTTGGCATTATAACAATGCTGCTTTTTAAGCCGCGTTCCTGGTGTGTTTACTGCCCTATGGGTACAATGACACAAACTGTTTGTGCCATAAGAAACAGAGGAAAAATTAAAGCATACGAAGAAAATTCAAAATAATTAAATAAAACAGCATGGGACCAGTTAAAATCCCATGCTGTTTTTTGTGTTGATATTTATTTGAATTTAATTTTATGCAGCTGTATCTTCTGCTGTTTCAGCAGGTGTTTCTTCAGCCGGCTCTTCGGAAGTTTCATCTGTTGTATCTGTTTCTTCAATTGTTATTTCAGAAGATGAGTCCTCGGCAGCTTCATCTGTTGTTTCTTCTGTTATTTCTTCAGCCGCAGCGGATTCATCAGGAACAGCTATACTATCATCAGGAACAGCCTCAAGGCTTAAATTTCCGCCGTAAACAGGCATTCCTATAAGGTCATTAAGGTCGAGTATATTTTCGCTTTCAGGCTCTGTAATAATTGCTTCGTCTGTAGGCTCTGATGTTATTGTGCCGTCTGCTGTAAACTGGAATATGCCTTCAAGACCCGTATCCATATTAATTGTTAAAGTATCCAATGTAGCATTAATATCCATTGATGTAATAACAGTTCCGTTTTGAGAAGCTATTACTTTAATGCCGAAGCCTGTTATGTTGTCAAGTGTATCAGTTGAAACAATGTACTGCATTGTAAAGTAAGCGCCTTCTCCAAGGTCTGTTGTTGAAGATGAAACATATCCGCTATCTGTCTTTTTAAATGCGCTGTCAGAGAACATATCCATCATTGCGCCGTAAGTTACAAGCATAGTGTTAGCTGTGTTTACATCATCTATAGGAATCATATCAAGGCATAAGAGCATCTGGTCTTCAAAAGACATACCTTGGCTCTGAGCTATTAACGAGTTAAGATCCATTCCTAACTGGCTGTACAAATCTCCCATGTCAAGCTTAACCCATGTATCGGCTGAAAGGCCTAATGATTCAAATAAGTTTGATGTGGCATAAAGGATAAGGTTTTCGCCGTCTACTATAAAATCAAAAGTCATGTTTTTGAACATAGCGGCCTGTTCTTCTGTAGCAGTCTTATCCTCGTCTGTAAAGCCTTCTGTAATCATGTCTACTATTTTATCAAAGTCTCTTTCATTTAAGTTAATAGCACATGCAAGGTCGGCATCGGTAGCGTTTGCAACACCGTTAAGCTGAATATCACCTGAAAGGGAAATATCCTGTGTGCCGTCATTTACAGACATGCTGAAATTAATTGTGCCGGCAAGCTTCTGGCTCTGTTCTGATGACTGATTTGCAAATTCCATAATCTGGTTAGCAAATTTAAATGAAGCGCCGTGCTCTTCAAGGAATTTATCTTTGTCGATTATAATAACGGCACTGTTTTCGCTGTCCCAGCCTACAGTGCAGTTAAAAGCTTCTGCCGCAAATCTTACAGGAACATAAACGCTGTCATTGATTATAAATGAAGGTGCGTCTGTAGTGATTTTGTTAAGAGCTCCGTTTTCTGTAATTGAAACAACATCTCCACCTACTGCGAAAGTAACTGTTTTGTCCCCGTCTATGGCAGTTACGGTTTTTGATGATGCTGCGTACTCAACATCTGCGCCTAAAGATTCAAATATATTTCTTATAGGGATAAAAACACGGTTATCCTTAATTACAGGTTCAGCATCTTCAAGTTCGTTGCCGTTGATATAAACACTTGCTGTGCTGTCGTTCGTTTCTTCGGCCATAACAAATGTATAAGATGAGATGCTCATACATGCGCACATTGCCAATGCCATAGCTTTTTTTAGTATTTTCATAACATTGCCCCCTTATTAATTAAATAAATTGTTAAATAGTAACATTTATTTAATTCTATCATAACTGTAGTATTAAGAATATTACAAGTTTATTAAATTTTGTAAATTGTATTAAATTAAGTGCTTTCGACAATAAATGACAAGGCCTTTTGCTGTTGTGAATAATTAAAAAACTTTAAAAAACAGAATTATGTACAAACAAAGTTAAAATAATATTTAAATTATGTTAAATTTGTTGTTGGATATTTGGGCTTTTACAAAAAAGTGATTGTAACAATTTTATTTAATAAAAAATAATAAAATATATCAATATAAAATTAGTGGAATATTCCAAAATTATGTAAAGGTTGGTTAAGGTTGTCAATTTATTGACAGTTCAACATCATTGTGTTATCATACAACTGGAGTAAAAAAGATGGATACTGTATACATAAAAATACAAAAGTGCCTGCATTAATTTAATTTGTTTTTAAATCATAAGGATTTATATGTGTATATATCAATGGCTGTATTTACTAAGTGTTGTTTGGTCTGATGACAAAACCATACTGGAATATTAAATGTTAATTTAATAACATTAATTTTATATTTAATCTAAGGGGGATTATTATGAAAAAAAGAGTTTTATCTGTATTAATTGCAGCTTCAATGGCCGTTGTAGCATTTGCAGGATGTGGTTCGAGCTCATCAACATCTGGCTCAGCTTCAGGTTCTGCTGCAGCTTCAGGTTCCGCATCAGCTTCAACATCAGCAGCTGCTGCAGGCGATGCTGAATACGCTATGATTTCAGGCACAACAACACCTGACAATCATCCTTACAACTTAGGCCTTGTTAAAATGGGCGAGCTTTTAAGCGAAAAGACAAACGGCGCTGTAACTCTTGACGTATTCGGCAACTCACAGCTCGGAAGCGAAAGAGACCTTATCGAAGGCCTTCAGCTTGGCTCAGTTCAGGTAACATGTGTTTCTACAGCTCCTCTTGCAGGCTTTACTGATGCATTTTTAGTATTTGACCTTCCTTTCATTTTTGAAACATCTGAGCAGGCAAGAGCCGTTATGGACAGCGAAGTAGGTACTCAGATTCTTAACTCAGTTGAAGATCAGGGCTTAAAAGGTCTTGCTTGGTTTGAAAACGGTTTCAGAAATGTAACAAACAACGTAAAACCAATTACTGTTCCTGATGACCTTAAAGGCATCAAGATTAGAACAATGGAAAACCAGATGCACATGGCTGCATTCCAGATCATGGGTTCTGACCCTACACCTATGGCAATGGGCGACGTATTCACAGCTCTTCAGCAGGGAACAATCGATGCACAGGAAAACCCTGTACCAATCATTGAAACAAACAAATTCTTTGAAGTACAGAAATATATCTCTATGACAGGACATCTCTTCAGCCCAGCTCCTGTATTCATTTCTAAAGATTACTATGATACACTTCCAGCTGAATATCAGACAGCTGTAACAGAGGCTGCTGCTGAGGCAACACCTTACCAGAGAGAACAGATTGACGAGCAGAACGTAACAGGTCTTGAGTCACTTACATCAAATGGTATGGAAGTAAACGAGCCAGAGAAAGCTCCATTCCAGGAAGCTACAGCTCCTATCTATGATGAGTACATTAAAGATGAAGCAGGCTGCGTATCACCTGACATCTATGCACAGGTTGAAGAAATCCTTGCTCAGTACCCAGCTGACGCAGCTGCAGCTGAAACAACTGATGAAGCAGCTGATGCAGCTACATCTTCAGCAGCTGAATAATTAAAAAATTTATGCTCCTAAAAGGATTTTTTACCCTTATTTAATCCTTTTAAAATTAAAAGACTTCGGTTTAAACCGAAGTCTTTTTTTATTTCTTTGTGCGCTTAAGCAAGACAAAACCACCGGCTATGCCGGTGGAGTAAAAAAGCTTCAGCTTCAAGAAAAATCCTCCTTTGTTATAATAAAGAGTCCGGCAAGACACGAAAACAAAGGAGGATTTTTTATGAATAATAGTAGTTTAGCACATACAAAGTGGGAATGCAAATATCATGTTGTATTTGCGCCAAAATACAGAAGGCAAATAATATATGGAAAATTGAAAGCAGATATAGGAAAAATATTAAGAGAAATATGTGAAAGAATGGGAGTTGAGATAATAGAAGCAGAATGTTGTAAAGACCATGTACACATGCTAATAAAGATACCACCAAAATATAGTGTATCATATGTAATGGGGGTGTTAAAGGGCAAAAGTACACTAATAATATTCGAAAGATATGCGAATTTAAAATATAGATATGGAAACAGAAATTTTTGGTGCAGAGGGTATTATGTAGATACTGTAGGAAAAAATACAAAGAAAATACAAGAATACATACAAAACCAATTAAAAGAAGATTACATGGCAGACCAAATAAGTATAAAAGAATACATAGACCCGTTTACGGGTAATAAGTAAAAACAGGCAAATAAAAAAGCCGCTTTAAGCGGCTGTAGAGATAGTAGTGCAAATGCCGGACATTCAGTGCGTCTTTAAGACGCGTGCAGGCAAAGGACCCTTATAGGGTCCAAGTCAAACCACCGGCTAAGCCGGTGGTTATGATATTTCAGCTATCTTTTCTTCAAGTATCTGTGCGGCATCAAGAACACATCCGTGGCAGTCTCTTAAAACACAGCCTGTCTGTATGCCTTTTAATTCTTTGCATACAACAGATTTGTTTTTTGTCATAAATTCTTTGGTAATGCCTGAGCAGAGCTTAAATGTGTCTTTTTTGCTCAGTCCTGCCTGCTGTGCTTTAAGTCCCGCAATCATAACTGCCGCACTTACTGCACCGCAGCTGCCTTCCATATTGCCCATGCCTACACCAAGGCCGCTTGTAAGATTAAATATAGTGCTTTCGTCCATACCAACCTCATCGCTGTAAGCGCAGGCCAGGGCTTGAGCACAGTTGTAGCCGTTATAGTGGTTTTCTCCGGCTTTTTCTATTCTGCTGTTTTCCATTTTAAATTTCTCCTTGTTTAAATTAATAATTATATATTGTATATTATAACTTTATTTTTTTAAATAGTTATTTTAATAATGCGGATTTAATTTTTATCCAGCGGTTATAATCATAAAGCATGTTTTTTAAATAATTATATGTTGATTTTGGTTTAATGTAATGATAATATCTCATTTAACAGTATTTTGTGCGGAGGTTTTATATGGACTTTCAAATTCTTTACTTAATTAATGGAATTCATTTTGATTTTTTGGACAGGCTTATGGTTTTAATAACTCATATGGGCACAAAAGGAATATTCTGGATTCTTGTTGGTGTTGCATTGTTATTGTTCAGAAAAACAAGACTATGCGGTCTTACAGTACTTATAGCACTTTTGCTTTCTTTATTAATAGGCAATATAGCGCTTAAAAATATTGTTGCCCGCCCAAGGCCGTGCTGGATAGATACGACAGTAAATATGCTTGTAGCTGTGCCTAAGGACTATTCTTTCCCTTCAGGACATACATTTGCATCTTTTGCAGCGGCAGCAAGTATATTTTTGTATTACAAAAAGGCGGGAGCAGCAGCTTTGATACTTGCGTTTTTGATAGGTTTTTCAAGACTTTATCTTTTTGTGCATTTTCCTACAGATGTTTTAGCCGGTGCTGTTCTGGGAATAGGTGCGGCGGCTGTTTCGCAATATTTGGCGCTGAAATTTTCTGAGCGAAATAAAAAATTGAATATATCATAATGCTTTTTATATTAGATTTATGCCTTAATATCTTAACTATTGCGGATATTAAGGCTTTTTTATTTATAAAGCTTTAAAAACATTAAATTAATTGCTCGGACATAAAGTTTTTTAATGTTGACTTTAACAATAATGTAATTATAATAACATTAAAATATTTTATGGGGAGGGCTGAAAATGGATTTTGATTTTTCATATATTGATATAGCGTTTAAAAACGGAAAAGTTATTACGGTTAATCAAAATGATGATATATGCGAGGCAGTTGGAATTAAAAAGAACAAAATAGTTTTTGTGGGCTCCAACAATGATATTGACAAAATTATAGATGAAAAAACAACGGTTTACGACCTTAACGGAAGAACATTAATGCCGGGTTTAATTGACAGCCATATTCATCCTATACTTATGGGACTTATACGGCCGGATTTAAATTCGCCTATAATAAGTCTTTTTGACAAAAACGCTGCCTCCGTTGAGGAGATACTGGAAAAAATTAAGGCAGCGGTTAAAATTAAAAAGCCGGGGGAATGGATTTCAATGTGGGGTTATGAACCGTCTTTGCTGAAGGAAAACCGTGACCCTACAATAGAAGAATTAGACGCGGCGGCGCCTAATAATCCTGTTCACTGTATGGAAGGTGCAGGGCACAAAAGTATGTATAACTCAAAAGCTCTTGAAAGCATAGGAGTTTATACCGCCGAGGACGCCCTTAAATATCCCGAAAACGAGGTTGAAGTTAAAAACGGAAAACTTACAGGCATGGTATACGGGCATACGCATTTTCTTATTTGGAGCAAAGTTGGCTATACACAGCAGGATATGGAAAAAGCTGCCATGCTCTCAAACAAAGAACTTATTGAAAAAGGAATTACATCTGTTCATGATATGGGCGCATGCGATAAACCGTCTTACCATACAATGCAGAAGCTTTGCAGGCAAAGAAAGTTTAAGCCACGTGTTTATATGGCTTTACATAGTATTTACGGCAAACCGTTTTCAAAAGAGGATAACGCACATTTCCTTGACCTTGGCTTTCAGACAGGTCTTGGAAATGAGTATTTCAGAGTAGGACCTTGTAAATTTATGATTGACGGCGGCTCAAGCGGACCCTCATGCTATACAAGAGAGCCTTATGACCATGACCCTACAATGCTCAGGGAAAAAGGCTGGGAAAGGGAAGAAGTAGCCGATTACATTAAATTGATTAACGATGCCGAGTGTCAGGCAACGGCTCATGCTATAGGTGACGGCGCTGTGGAATTTATGGTAGAAGGCTACGAAAAAGCTTTTAAACATAATCCAAGGCCGGATTTAAGGCACAGAATAGAGCACTGTACTTTGACCGACCAGGATTTGATAGACCGAATGGCAAAAATGAATATTTGTCCATCTGTTAACGCCGGAATAGTGGCTAAAAATGGTGGAAACTATATGAGGTTTTACGGCAGACGAAACAAATATTTTGGTGCTTTAAAGAGCATGATGCAGGCGGGAATTAAATGCTCTCTCCAAAGTGATTCGCCTTCCGGGCCTTTTGGTTTTGAGTGTATCGATGGTGCTGTAAACCGCTACGACAGAATAAGAAATGTTCAGTGTGATACAACTCAGGCTGTATCCGTTTTAGAGGCGGTAAGAGCCGCAACTTTTAACGGCGCTTACGGTTCGTTTGAAGAAAATATCAAGGGGAGCATTGAAAAAGGAAAGCTTGCAGATATTATTGTTCTTGACAGGGATATACTTAAAATGGATAAATTTGATTTATACAAGGTTAAAGTAGAACTTACAATGATAGACGGGCAGATATGCTATATTAGAGATGGGGCTAAAGAATCTTTCAAGTAGAACATACAAATTTATTTGTTAAAGGAGGGGCAGAGATGAATAAAATGAGCTACAAAGAAAAATTTGTTCAGATGAACAAAGAGGCCAAAGCCACGTGGATAGCAGCCGCTGTTATAATTATATTCTGGTGGCTGGCCGGCTTTGGGGTATATGGTGCTTTTGGCACAGAGCTTAAAATTTTCGGTATGCCGGCGTGGTTTGTGTTAAGCTGTTTCGGTTCATGGATACTCTCTGTAGTGCTGGTGGCATTTCTTATAAAGGCAGTGTTTAAAGATTTCAGCCTTGATGATGAACTTTCCGAAGAAAACAGTACAGAAGAGGAGGAGATAAAATGAGCAAATCTTTTATGATGCTTGCACCGGTTGTAATTTTCTTTGCGGTGCTTATGGGCATGGGATTTTATATACAAAAACGCTCTTCCGATGCCAGAGCAGAGAACTACTCCAAAGATTACTATATAGGCGGAAGAAGTCTTGGCGGCTTTGTTCTTGCAATGACCCTTGTTGCCACTTACAGCTCTGTTAGCTCTTTCCTTTCAGGCCCTGGAGTTGCATGGCAAAAAGGCTTCGGCTGGGTTTATTATGCTTCAACTCAGGTAGTGGCGGCATTTCTTGTGCTTGGCGTATTAGGCAAAAAAATGGCTGTTGTAGGCCGTAAAACAGAGTCTGTTACTGCTGTTGATATTATAAGAAACAGATATCAGTCTGACTTATTAGCTACTATTTCGGCAATAGTTATTATAGTATTTTTTACAACACAGATGATAGGACAGTTTGTAGGCGGAGCACAGATTTTTTCGGCGGCTACAGGCCTTAGCTATGAAGCGGGACTTATAATCTTTGCTGTAGTAGTTGTTCTTTATACAACCGTAGGAGGTTTTAACGCTGTTGCTATTACAGATACAGCTTGTGCCATTATGATGATTGTTGGTATGCTCTGCCTTGCTTATGCTATTATTACAAAAGGCGGCGGTATTGCCAATATTATGGCCGCAATAAATGAGGCATCAGAAACTGCACGGGCAACAGGCGAAGGCTTTGATATGGTATCTCCTACTGCTTCTAACTCAATACCTGTGCAGCTCTTTATAACTCAGTGGATGCTCTGCGGTGTATGCACAATAGGTCTTCCTCAGACAAATGTAAGATGCCTTGCCTATAAGGATACAAAATCCGTTCACAGGGCAATGATGTACGGCACAATAGTTGTTGGCGCTATGATGGTTGGCATGCATCTTTTAGGTGTTCTTTCAAGAGGTGTACTTCTTTCAATACCTGAAGGCGCATCTACAGATACGGTTATGCCTGCGCTTATTTCACAGTATATGCACCCGGTACTTGCGGGCTTAACAATTATAGGTCCCCTTGCAGCTACCATGTCTACAATTTCATCGCTTCTTATTGCAGGCTCGTCTGCAATAGTTAAGGATATTTACCTTCACCATAAAGAAGCTAAAAAAGAGAAAGTTAATCAGAGCGTTGTGGGTAAAATTTCAATAGGCATGACAGGCATTATGGGTATAGCAGCAGTTATTCTTTCAATTAACCCGCCGGATATTATAGTCTGGATTAATATGTTTGCTTTCGGCGGACTTCAGGCGGCTTTCTTCTGGATTTTCCTTCTTGGTCTTTTCTGGAAAAAAGCAAACCGCTCCGGCGCTTTATGGTGTATAATAGGCGGTCTTGGCTCGTATATATTTGTATATATAACAGGTATAACAATAGGTGCATTCCATAATATTATAGTAGGTATTGTAGTTGGCCTTATATGCTTTATAATAGGAGCTAATACAGGAAAGCCTGTTGATGATAAAATAGGAAGGATTTTCTTCCCTGAAAAGTATTAAATCAAAACAAAAACCGCTTCTTATAAAAGAAGCGGTTTTTTATGCTTATTTATATGAGTCGTTGCTCCGGTTGTGCTTAAAAAAGAAAAATGACGGCGGAAGCAAAAATATAATAATAAATGATGCCATTATAAGTCCGGCAAATTTAAAAGCCTTAATGGCCTGTAAGAACGCATAATACATGTCGTTTTGAAGCATGCCTTTCATTATGTTGTACATCTGCGAGCCGGGAACAAGTGGTATAACCGACGGTACAAAGAAAAGAGTAAAAGGCATATTAAACTTATGAGCACATACCCTTGAAAATGCCGCAACAAAAAGTGCCGCCACAAATACGCCTAAGGATTCAATGTCGGTGGTATTGTAGAGCCATATATAAATTACCCACGAAAGTCCGCCGCATACTGTGCAGTAAGGTATTTTTTTCCGCGGAGCGTTAAATAATATGGCAAAAGCCATTGAGGTTATTCCGGCAAATATAAAATCGGTAAATAGATTGTCAAGTATCATAATTAGTACCTCAGATTATAGATTCAAAAAGCCATAAAGTGGTAATAACACCAGTGGCTATACCTATTGATGTAACAAGAGCCTCGGTTAGCTTAGCGCTTCCGGCTACATAATCGCCGTAAAGCAAATCCCTGACGGCATTAGTTGCGGCAAATCCCGGCACAAGGGGCATAAGAGAACCCAGTATTACGCTGTTGTAGCTGTCGGCTATTCCGGCTATGTAAAATACATATGCAATAAAGGCAACAGCGGCACTTCCGGCGGCATTGCTTAAAAAGACCGAAATATCGTATTTTCCCAGAATTTCCATAACGATACCCTGAAAAATGCCTGCTATAAGGGCTACAAAGGCATCGGCTATTGTTCCCCTGAAAAGTATTGTAAAAGCAAGGCATATAAGGCTGTATGCCGCTATACGTACACGCACTTTAAAGTCTGTAAGAGCGTCTATATCCTCAAGGGATTTTAAACATTCGTCAAGAGTTTTTCTTTTTTCAATATAGTCCATGGCAAGCCTGTCGCAGGCAATAACTTTTTCAAGATTTATCCTTCTTCCGTAAGCCCGTTTTATTTCGGAAAAAGTGCCGCCCATGTTGTTGTGCAGTGTTACCATAACGCTTGTAGGCACTGCAAAAACCTCGGCGCTGTGTATGCCGTCGGATGATGCTATGTGCATTATAGTCTGCTCGGTGCGCTGTATCTCAGCGCCGTTTTTAATCATTAGTGTTCCTAAATTAACTACGAAATTAAGAAGCTTTTTTTCGTTTAAATCCATACTTTCTCTCCGTAAAAATGTGCCGTAAAATATGATAATCCCCAAATTTTGAAATCCTCTAAATAGATAATAATATATGAATTTGTTTTATGCAATGAGAAAATCAAATGCAGGCTGTAAGGCAAATAAACTGCTTTAAAATTAAAAATTTGGTATTTTTGTGGTATAATTTAAAATAAGACAAGTAATATAGATAATAAGAAAAGGAGTGTTGCAAGTGGATATAAAAGAAGCAGTTAAACAAAGGCATTCCGTAAGAAGATATATTGATAAACCCATAGAAGGCGAAACTTTAAAACAGCTTTCAGACGAAATAAAGCAGTGTGTGTACGAAAGCGGTCTGGGCATACGCCTGATTAAGGACGAGCCAAAAGCCTTCGGCGGTTTTATACCGGGATATGGCATATTTAAAAACGTGAAAAACTATATTATTCTTTCGGGAGCAAAAACAGAAGATTTTGATGAAAAAGCCGGCTGGTACGGTGAAAGAATAGTGCTTAAAGCAACACAGCTGGGACTTGATACCTGTTGGGTCGGCCTTACTTTTAAAAAGGGCGCAGTTAAAAATTATTTAAAAGACGGAAATAAAATTATTTGTGTAATAGCCGTAGGCTATGGTGAAAACCACGGTGTTCAGCACAAGAGCAAAACACCGGATAAGGTATGTGTTTTAAAGGAAAAACCGCCTAAATGGTTTAAAGAGGGCGTTAATGCGGCTCTTTTGGCGCCTACTGCCATAAACCAGCAGAGGTTTAAGTTTTACTTGAACGGAAGAAATGTGCGTGCTGTTTCAACGGGAGGTTTTTATTCAAAAGTTGATTTGGGTATTGTAAAATACCATTTTTCAATAGGCGCAGGAGAAGAAAATTTTAACTGGGAATAAAAGAGAAAGAGATTTGGATAACAGGTAAATCCAAATCTCTTTATTTTTAAAAAATCAGTCTGCTGCCGTAAATGGTTTGAATTGCTCTAACAGGGTGTTCCTCAACAGACCATAAATTGAGTGTGTTTGGGTGGGCATTGTAAGACGGAAAATCGGAGCTTGTTATATCCAGCCTTAACCGTGTACCGCTTTTAATAAGGGCCGCCACGGCGTTAAGCTCTATTTTGATTTCAGCCTTTTCATTTGTCTTATACTTGCCAAGAGCGTGTTTAAGGGTAGTAATGCCGCTTCTTAAATAATAGGCTTCGCCGTTTTTGTGTACCGTTGAAAGCCTTGCAAAAAAGCATGTATCCGGTGCTGTTGAGCTTACAATAAGCCGTACTGTAATGGGGTTTTCAATAACCGTGTCTTTTTCAAAAGGCTCGGAAACAAATGTAAGTACATCGCTTCTGTAGCCGGGCTGAGGAATACGCCGCCTTCCTTCCGATGTGGCTTTGTTTTTGTGATATAAGTAGTCTATCATTATAACCTCGCTGCCATAGCTTGGGGCTGGATTTTTAGGGTCATATTCGTATTTTAAAGGCTTTGGCTGTTTTTCGGTTTGGCTTAATGTTTTGTCAAAAGTATTTATGTACAGTGTTCGGGAGCCTTTTTCTTTGAAGCTTTTAAATATTCTGTAATCATTTAAGCCGTAAACATAGGCATTTATTGAGCCTTCCTCAAGTGGCTGAAAATAATCCTGTCCCTTTAAGTGGTGATTAAACCAGTTAAGTTTTGAGCGTATAAATCTTTTGCCTACAGGATTAAAGGCGTTTTCTTCTTTTAAATCAGAGCATAAACCCTGCTTGTGGTTGGTAGGTGTAATTACCATATAACTTTTATTTCGTGTTTCTTCCGGCATTTTTTCCCAGACTTTAAGCATTCCGCCAAAATGCGGGTCATACCAGCCTGCATGGGCAAGAACAGGCACTTTAATGTTTTTAGGTATGTCTTTAAGTATTCCGTACGCGCCGCTTTTATAAAGCTCGTTGTCTTTTTCTTCGCCTAAAAGCCACTGCCTGTACCAGTCAAGTTTTTGGCCTAAAACGGCCTTGTCGGCATACATCTGAGGCGAATAGTTAATCATTTTTGTGTATGCTTCATCATCTGAAAGGGTCATATCTTTTATGCCGGAGTTATATGCAGTCCAGCCGGAGTAGGCTTCTATATGAAACATTCCGTTGGTATAAAGCAAATCGTGGCGGAAAGGACTGTAAACCTCGAAATTAAGGGTTTTAACTTCTGGCGGAAGTAAATCACATATAATATACTGGCACATGGTAAGATAAGATGTGCCTGTCATGGCAATGCTGCCGTTGCAGTACGGCTGGTTTTTAATATAATTTACTGTGTCTATGCCATCGTTTCGCTCATTTTTAGCCGGAAACCAGTCGCCTTGACTGCCAAAACACCCGCGGCAGTTCTGGGCTATACATATATAGCCGTAAAAAGCCATTTCATGAAAAAACCTGAGGCTTTGAGGGCCGTAAGGGGTGCGCATAAGTATAACCGGAAGGCTTGAAGCGCCGACAGGGAATGCGCCGTGGCATAAAAGATTGACGCCGTCACGCATTTTAATGTAAAAATTCCGAATTTCTATTTCTTCAAACTCCGGTTTAAGAGGAATGTCGTCTATAATATCTTTTATATAAGATTTTTTATATATTTCTGAAAATTTCAGTATCATAATACACTTCCTTTACGGTTAAGGCTGTGCTGTTGGAACTTGTTTAATTAAACAGCGAATTTATTATTTTATTGTTTTCAGGATAAATATTTAACATGCACAGTTAAAACATTATAATAAAAACATAATTATTATAATGCAGTAAACTAATTGCTTAAATTTTGTACTGATTATACTAAAACTTTAGCATATTTGCAATTATCATCTGTTTTGACTGAATGAGAATTATTTAACAAGGTCGATGATTTCACTTGTAAAAGACATGGCGCTATGGTACAATTTATAAGTAAATTGTGCTTTAATTTATGGAAATTAAAGGGGGAAAATAAACAAATGGCAAAGAAAAGTGATATCACAACAAAAGGACTTGAAAGAGCTACCCACAGAGCGCTCTATTACTCAATGGGTGTTCTTGATGAGGACCTTGAAAAACCTATTATCGGCGTTGTAAACGCTCAGAACGAAACAATGCCTGGCCACAGACATCTTGACACAATAGCAAGAGCCGTAAAAGACGGCATTATTGCTGCCGGCGGTACTCCTATTGAGTTCCCTACAATCGGTATCTGCGATGGTATTGCACAGGGTAACTACGGCATGCATTATCCTCTTGCAAGCCGTGAGCTTATTGCAGACTCAGTTGAGTGTATGATGAACGGCCACAGCTTTGACGCTATGGTTATGATTCCTGACTGTGATAAAATTACACCTGGTATGATTATTGCAGCTGCAAGACTTGATGTTCCTACAATTATCTGCTCCGGCGGTGTTATGGCTACTGGCTGCATGGACGGCGAAAAAGTAGGCTATACAGACCTTATGGAAGCTTCAGGTCTTGTTCAGAGAGGCATTAAATCACCTGAATGGCTCAATGAGCTTGAGCACAGAGCACTTCCTGGCTGCGGCGCTTGTAACCTTCTTGGAACAGCAAACTCAATGAACTTCCTTACAGAGGCTCTTGGTCTTTGCCTTCCGGGCGCTACACTTCCAGCAATGAGCGGTATGAAGCTTGCTGTTGCTAAAAGAACAGGTATGAAGATTATGGAGCTTTGGGAAAAAGGTATTACAGCTAAACAGATACTTAACGAAAAAGCTATCCATAATGCACTTGTTGTTGATATGGCAATCGGCGGTTCTTCAAATACAATGCTCCACCTTGCGGCTATCTGCAACGAGGCTGATATTCCGTTCAGCTTTGACGAGGTAGAAAGAATTGCAGCTATTACACCACACCTTGTAAAACTTAAACCATCAGGCCCTCACTATCCTGCTGACTTTGACAACGCAGGCGGTGTTACAGCTCTTATGGAAAGACTTAAAGAGTATGGCCTTATTGAGGACAACCTTACAGTTACAGGCAAAACAGTTTACGAAAATATTGCTGGTCACGTTGTTAAAGACGAAGACGTTATCCGAAATAAAGAAACAGCTTACAGCCTTACAGGCGGCCTTAAAATACTTTACGGCAACCTTGCAAAAGAAGGCGCTGTTTGTAAAAAAGCCGGCGTTGTACCTGAAATGCTTAAACACACAGGCCCTGCAAGAGTATTCGACCAGGAAGAGCCAGCTGTTAAAGCTATCTACAACGGCGAAATTAAACCAGGCGATGTAGTAGTTATCCGTTATGAAGGACCTAAAGGCGGCCCTGGCATGAGAGAGATGCTTACACCTACATCAGCTATTATCGGTATGGGTCTTGGCTCATCTGTTGCTCTTATTACAGACGGACGTTTCTCAGGTGCTACAAGAGGCGCAGCTATCGGCCACGTTTCTCCGGAGGCAGCTGAAGGCGGACTTATTGCATTTGTAAAAGACGGCGACAGCATTTCAATCGATATTGAAGCAGGCGTTGTTACACTTAACGTACCTGATGAAGAAATCGAAAAGAGAAAAATCGGCTGGGAGCCTCATAAACCACCTGTTAAACCAGGCAGCTACCTTGACAGATATTCAAAGATGGTATCATCTGCTATGTCAGGTGCGGTATTTAAAAGATAATTTAGTTTAAAATATAAACGGGTTCACTTTTGTGAGCCCGTTATTTTTGTTGCCATATTATAAGTATGGCGTTACAATTAAAAGTGTATAATAGTTTAATATATTTCTTAATTTTGGTGAAGGGCGGTAATAAAATGAGTGTGCTTAACTGTATAATACGCCGTGAGGAAGAGCGTGACTATGATGAAATATCCGAAGTAATTGAAAAAGCCTTTAAATCTATGACTTTTTCTGACCATAAAGAACAGTTTTTGGTTAAGCGTATTAGAAAAAGCGCTGATTTTATACCGGAACTTTCTTTGGTAGCATGCTATAAAGGCGATGTTGTAGGGCATATACTTTTTTCAAAAATAAAAATAGGAAGTAAAAGAGTCCTTTCTTTGGCACCTGTTGCGGTTTCACCGGACTATCAGCAGATGGGTGTTGGCAGTATGCTTATTAAACAGGGGCATAAAGAGGCCAAAAGGCTTGGCTATGACGCTGTTTTTGTAGTGGGTCACGCCGGATATTACCCGAAATTCGGGTATAAACCAGCTTCGGAGTATGGTATATTTCCGCCTTTTGAATGTCCGCCGGAAAACTTTATGTGTTTAGAGCTTAAAGAAGGCGCACTTGAGGGTGTAAAAGGTGTTGTGGAATATCCGGAGGAGTTTGAAATCTAAAAAAATAAAAATAACCCCGCTTGTTATTTAATATAATAGCGGGGCTTTTGTTTTATTTGCTGTTTTCTTTTTCAATTACAAGGCGGGCAAAGTCTTCAATGCTGTAGCCTTTAATTTCGCTTTTGTCATCTGTTATCAGATTAAAATAACAGTTTGGTACATGCCTTTGTTTAAGGTTTTTCATAATGCAGGGTGTGCAGCCTTCGCTGTGATTGTTTGGGTGGTACTTGCAGCTTGTGCTTTGACAGGTGCAGTTAATATCCATTTAAACCCTCCTTAAATTAAAATATTACCATTTGTCGGCTTTTGCTATGTACTGACTTATTACATCACATGAATGGTCAAAAAGCGCCTGTTCTTCCGGTGTAAGTGAAATTTCTATAATTTCCTCAACACCGTCTTTGCCTATAACGCAAGGTACTCCGGCAGAAACACCTGTGTGACCGTACTGGCCTTTTAAAAGAACGGAAACAGGCAAAATGCGTTTTTCGTCTCTTAAAATTGCTTTTATAATTTTACATGCCGCAAGGCCTATGCCGAATTCTGTACATGATTTTCCGCTTACTATATTAAATCCGCCGCGGCGAACTTCTTCCATAATTTCTTCTTTGCTTATGCTTCCAAGAGTGTCAGGGTTTTCTTTGCACATATCGTCGTATGATTTTCCGCCGAAATAAACATGTGAAAACGGCACCATAGAAGAATCGCCGTGTTCTCCCATGCAGTAAGCCTGAATTGAGTTGCGGTTATAACCGGATTTTTCGGCAAGCACTCTTTTTAAGCGAGAACTGTCAAGGGATGTTCCTGTGCTGAATACATGATTGTCCGGAAGGCCTAAGCGCTTTCTAATATGATCGGCAATAATATCTGCCGGGTTTGAAATACTTACAACTATACCATTAAATCCGCTGTTTTTAAGCTTTGGTATAATGTCCTGAAGTATTTCCATTGTTTCGTCGAACATTTGAAGACGTTTTTTGCCCGGTACAGGCTGTGTTCCGGCTGATATAACAACTATATCTGCATCGGCACACTCTTCGTATCCGCCTACTTTAACAGAAATATTTTCATTAAGTGAGCTTACACTGTCGTAAAGGTCAAGAGCATGAGCATGAGCCTTTTTTTCGTCAATATCAATAAAAACAAGCTCATCAACAACATTCATCATCATAAGGCTTGAGCCTACATGGCTTCCTA
>CALWHR010000007.1 GCA_944380455.1 uncultured Clostridia bacterium | reverse complement strand
TAGTTGTTCCAAGGTCAATTCCTATTACTTTTCCCATAATATATTCCTCCTAATTAATTCAAAAATTAAATATATAATCAAATAAAACTTAATTTGCTACCTGAACCATACTGTGTCTTATAACTTTGCCTTTGTGTGTATATCCTTTAAGCATTTCTATTGACACTGTATTTTCTCCGAAATTCTCATCTTCAATATGGCTTACAGCCGAATGAAGCTGAGGATTGAACTTTTCACCAACTGCTGGTATTTCCTCTACGCCTAAAGCTTTAAGGGTTTCCTTAAACTGTTTAAGTATCATGTCAACACCTTTAATAAAGCTTTCAGCTTCTTCTGTTTTGTTTGTCTGCGCCAAAACAGCTCTCTCAAGGTTATCAACTACAGGCAAAAGCTTTTCTATTGTATCTCTAACACCGTCATCATACATGGCGGCTTTTTCTTTGCTTGTTCTCTCACGGAAGTTATAAAACTCAGCCATTAACCTTTGATATTTATCAAGGTATTCGTCAGCTTTGGCTTTGGCATCTGCAAGCTCTTTGTTTTCCTGTGTTTCTTCTTCTGCCGCTTCGCTGCAAGGCTCAACAGACTCGTCAACAGCTTCGCTTACCGATTCATTTATAACTTCTTCCTCAAATTCTTTTTCTTTATTGTCTTCCATTTCCATTTCCTTTCTTTAATATATCAGGAATCATCTTTTTTCTTTTCATCAATGTTGTTTAAAACACCTTCTATATTTTCAACCATTGAACTTAAAACAGAAACAACCTGAGAATAATCCATTCTTGTAGGTCCTAAAATTCCTATTGTACCTGTAATATTGTCACCAAACTCATAAGTTGTTGTAACAATACTGCAGTCTTTCATTTCCTCAATTCCCGTTTCGTTTCCTATATATATTTGTAAATCCCCGCCTTTATTATCGGAAAGCAGATTAGTAAGAGAATCTGTTTTTTCAAGGGTTTTAAATAACGACTTGGCTTTTTCAACATCACTGAATTCTGGAAAGGCAAGCATATTGTTTGTTCCGCTGAAGTGGAGCTTTCCCATACCGGAAGATTTTGAAATCTCATCAATAAATTCCACCAGCAAAGACACTATCTCGTCATATCCGTTCAGCTCACTGTAGAGCTTATCAACAACGCTCTGGTCGATGTTTTCTATTATCTGACCGTGCATTATATCTGTAATTACTGTTGATATCTCATAAAGTCTGTCCTCATCAGGCATGTAATTAACAGATACTATTTTGTTTCTGATTACATTGCCCTCTGCCGCCATTATAATCATAAGGTCTGCATTATTAAGTGACATAAACCTTATTTTGTTTATTTTGGTGTTTTTAACTACCGGCTCAGAAAAAATAGCCGTGTAATTAGTCATTTTAGAAATAAGCCTTGCAGTTTCATCCATAAGATACTGTATTTGATTAACATTGCGGTTAATCATGGAATTTACAATTCTTTTGTCCTCATCACCAAGCTTCTGACGCCGCAAAATTTTATCAACATATAGCCTGTATCCTAAATCTGACGGTATTCTTCCGCTTGAGGCGTGAGGCTGGATAATAAAACCCATTTCCTCAAGGTCACTCATTTCGTTTCGTATAGTAGCAGAGCTGATGCCGAGGTCATACTTTTTAGCTATAGTCCTTGAGCCTACAGGCTCTGCTGTAGCGATATAGTCTGTGATAATCGCCTGAAGGATTTTAAGTTTTCTTTCATCAAGTGCCATCCCAGCATCTCCCTTTCTGTTAGCACTCACCTCAATCGAGTGCTAATTCATGCTTATAAGATATCACCTATCAGGCAAAGTGTCAATAGATTTTTTAATTTTTTTATTATTTTGCCATAAATATAATGCCGGCATACATTAATACAATTATGCCGGCTTTTATACTACCATTATATAATTATACTCGTATTTTTAAAAATTAAACCTTTTAAAATCATTTTAAATCAAAAATTTCTCAAATACAAAATTGCTTACGTCCGTTCCGTAATCCGTAAGATATATTTTACCGTCTTTTCTTAATATCAGCTTTTCATCAAGCAATTCTTCAATCTGATTTTTATAAACACTGTCAACCGATATTTTAAAGCGCCTTTCAAACTCTTTTTCGCTTATTCCTTTTGTCATTCTAAGGCCCATAAACATAAATTCACTTATTTTGTCATCTTCTGTCAGAATTTCTGTTTCTTCCTTTATATTGTCAAATTTTGAGCCTATTAAATACTTTTGAATATCATAAGTATTGTGGTACCTTTTTCCGTTAAAATACGAATGAGCACCTAACCCAAAACCGGCATATTCCATTGTTCTCCAATAAACACTGTTATGATAGCTTTCAAAGCCTTCTTTAGCAAAGTTGCTTATTTCATACTGATTGTAGCCTCTGTCACTTAATATTTCTTTTGCCAAAGCATACATTTTCCTGTCTGTTTCATCATCAACAGCTTTTAAAGCGCCGCTTTTGTGCATATCACCAAAAGGTGTTCCCTCCTCTATAATAAGACTGTAAGCGGATATGTGCTGAACATTCAAATCAGTTACTTTTTCCAGTGTTTCCTGCCAGTTATCCATTGTCTGGCCCGGAAGAGCAAACATTAAATCACAGTTTATATTTTTAAATCCGGCATCTTTTGCCATAGCTATATCTTTTACAAATGTTTCTCTGTTGTGTATTCTTCCAAGTGATTTTAAAATATCATCCTGCCATGCCTGAACACCCATGCTCAAACGGTTAATCTCCATTGACCGCATTTCATTAAGCTTTTTAAAATCAAGCGTGCCTGGGTTGGCCTCGCATGTCAATTCGGCATCACTTGCAACATCATACTTATTTAATACAGTATCCATAATTTTTCCTAAATCACGGCTTGATAAAACGGTAGGCGTTCCGCCGCCTATAAAAACAGATTTAATGTCATATCCGCTGTAAATATACGAGCCTTCCTCTATTTCACTGCAAATCTTTTTTACATATTCGCTGTGTATGTTATCCAAGCCGCTGTATGACGGAAAATCGCAGTAAAGGCATTTTTTAACACAAAACGGAATGTGAATATATAACGATAAAGGTTCTTTCAAAATATCATCTCCGTAATTTTATATCAGTAGCTATAACTATAAATCAAAGTACCGTTTTCGTCAAACCCATAAATATACGCTATTCTGAAATAAACTCCGTCATCTTCGGTATAATAATCACCTGTATTGGCATAAAAGAACCCGTCATTATCTACATTACAATTAGCTTTTTCTAAAATTTCCAATTCTCCGTCTTTTACCTTTGCCGCCGCTGTTTCGATAGTTTTAATATCTTTATTTTTAACAGCACCATAAATAAGCCTGAACCTTGATGAATACGCCGCTTCCACATCATCAGTTATTTTCCAATATCCTGTTACAGAACCTTCTCCTAACTTCCACATACCCAAAAGAGAGCGTTTGGAGTGAACAACGGATATACCGTCATCAAGTTTTCCAATTACAATGGCTCTGTTTCCAAGTTGTTTTTTAAGAAGTACTTTTTCCGAAGGCCCGTAATGCAGGCCTTCTTCACAGGCATACATAACTTTTTCAGGCGAAAAATACATCTGCTGTCCGCCGCCAAATCGCCAAAATCCCAATACAAGTATTATAACAATAAATACTATTGTTTCCTTTTTTCTGTTCAAATCTTGCCACCTTCTCTCAAAGGCACT
Organism: uncultured Clostridia bacterium; assembly: GCA_944380455.1. Lineage (GTDB taxonomy): Bacteria > Bacillota > Clostridia > Lachnospirales > Anaerotignaceae > Neoanaerotignum_A. The sequence continues at coordinate 4,869 of CALWHR010000007.1, read as the reverse complement.
TCAAAATACATTTTCCTGCCGCAGTAATCGTAATCTATAATAAGTGTTTTGGCTTCTTTAGGAAATCCGTCTATAACCATATTGTGTTTTGAAACAATACCGGCAGAGCTTGACCCGCTGTAACCGTTATACTCCGTACCCAAATTATCTGTAACATAATCAGAGCTTATATCAAATGTCCAGCGGACACTGTCTGAAAACGGCTGATACCAAGTTTTGTAGTGCAGCTCAACACAATCGTTGTCATATAATATAACTTCTTCAAGCTTTAAATACATATCGTCTATTTTTTCTATCTGGTTTACTTCAACGCTTGAAACAATATGGCTTTTATCGTAAGAATAGCTGTAACTGCTGAATATTGAAAATATTGCTGCCAAAACAGTCATAAACACTGGCAGAATGCTCAAAAGTATTAGAATTACGGCTAATATCCTTGAAATTCGCCAAACATTCCCCAAAACCCTGTTATGTGCCTCGTTAAGCTCTTTGCCTATCTCGTCGGCATCGCCCATGCAGTCAATAACAGCTTTTTTTGCATCTTCTTCATTCATACCATCAGAAATAAAGTCGTCATACATGTCCTCCATGTGTTCTTCAAGCTCCCACTTTATTTCTTTTCGGTCGTACTTAAATTTTACATGGCTAACTACTTTGTTTAAATATTCGTCCCACAGCAAAGTATCAGGCAAAGGCATGGCTCTTACCCCCAATCACTTTGTTAACCGAAAGAGAGAACACCTCCCACTGCTTTTTTTCTTCTGAAAGCTTTTTTACTCCTAAAGCTGTAATAGAATAATATTTTCTTTCTTTGCCATTTTCGGCTTCTTTTCTGTATGACTTTAAAAGACCGGCATTTTCCATTTTGTGCAAAACAGGATAAAGTGTTCCTTCTTTAAATTCAAAAACATTTTCGCTTCTTTCTTTAAGCTCTTTAATTATTTCATATCCGTAGCAGTCCTTTTGCTCAATAAGTGATAAAAGCATTAAAACTGTGCTTCCGCCTAAAAGGCCTTTGTCAATATCCATAAAAAAGCCCCCTTTTATTTTTTATTTAAAAACTATACTTAGATATTCTATGTATTATAATTATACCTTGACTATCTATGTATGTCAATTTATTCCAGTTGTTTGTAATAAATAAGTAAAATATTTTTCATCAGCTTAATTTAAAAAAGCGCAAATAAGCCAAAAACAGCTATTTACGCCTATGTCTGCATTATTCTTTTTCCTCGTCTGATATTATATCCTGACTAATATCAATAAACATTTTATCAGACATATCTGTGCTTAAACTTTCAACACTTTTAAGCTTGCGCTGTATCTGCCTTGTTCTAACACCAACCAGCTTATCCAGCTCGCTGTTGGCTTCCTCAAGGCGTTTCTGGGTTTTTTCCAGCACATCACCGAATTTATTAAATTCCGTTTTAACAGCGCCCAAAACCTCCCAAACCTCACTGCTTCGCTTTTGAATTGCAAATGTCCTGAATCCCATTTGCAGGCTGTTAAGAAGCGCTGCCATTGTACTTGGCCCGGCAATATTTATTTTATACATTCTTTGCAGTTCTTCCACAAGACCCATTTTAACAACCTCGGCATAAAGCCCCTCAAAAGGCAGAAACATAATAGCAAAATCAGTTGTATAAGGCGGGTCTATATATTTTTCGCTTATGTCTTTGGCAAAGGATTTTATTCTTAATATAAGAAGCTTTGCCGCCTCGTTTATATGGCTTTTGTCACCTGTTTCATAAGCCTCCGTTAAATTAACATAAGCATCTGAAGGGAATTTGGAGTCAATAGGCAGATAAACACCTTTTCCGTCGTCAGAAGGCAGTTTAATAGCATATTCTACCGGATTTTTACTGCCCTTTTTAGTTACAACATTTACTTCGTATTGTTCCGGAGACATTATTTCTTCAAGTATAGCTCCCAGCTGTATTTCACCCAGTATACCTCTTGTTTTTACATTAGAAAGCACCTTTTTCAAGTCGCCAACTCCCACAGCAAGGGAACGCATTTCTCCAAGTCCTTTATAAACCTGCTCAAGCTGTGTGTTTACAAGCTCAAATGATTTTGAAATTCTTTCTTCAAGAGTTTTTTGTAATTTTTCATCAACAACACCGCGCATTTCGTCCAGCTTTTTGTTGTTATCCTCTTGAATATATGTAAGCTTTTTCTCAACAGTTTTTCTTATGCTTTCAAGCTTATTTTCATTTTCAAAAGCTGTTGTTTTAAGTCTCTCCTCTATTGTACTGTTCATCTGGCGCATTTGAGTAGCCATAGCATCGTGAATACTTTTCATCTGTTTTAAAGTATTTTCACCGTTTAATTTAATGCTTGTAAGCTGTGTATCGGCATAGCCCTTCTGGTTTTCGCTTAATATTCCGCCAAGTGTTTTAATCGAAATATTAACGCTTTCCCCCAGCTCTTTACGAAGCAGGCTGTTGCTGTTTTCAACATCGGATTTAACGGATTTAATTTCATTATTTAAATTATCATCGTTTGATGATTTTTTAATAAGCGCTTTAATTATAAACGGCTCTATAAGTATCAGAATAATTATTACAATAAGCAGTATTTCCATATTAAACCTCACCTTTAATTTATTTTAATAGAATTATATATCTGTTTTTAAATAATTAAAAGGCGAACAGTAAAAAAACGGCAGAGAAAGCTCTCTGCCGCAGTTAAAATATTTTATTTTTATTATTTAACATTCAAAACAACTGTTTCATTCATAGCGCCTACATTCTTATGATACTCCTCTATAACAGGCACTAAACCTGTGCTTTCTTCAAAAGGCATATCCTGAAGACCATTAAAGCCTATAACAACATCATCAAGTCTTGTAACTTCTGTAGGTACAGGCATTTGAGTAGGGTCCATTGCGTCGTACTCGTCAGCCTTAAAGAATGAATAAGTGCCGATTATAGCTGTGTTGTTGTCTTTTTCAAAATAAATCATACATGCTGTGTTATTTTCATCTTCATTTGTTTTAAGGGTTACATATTCTGAAACAACTTTAGGAACGGAAACTTTAAACTCGTAATCTTTGCCGTTAAACTTTATATCAGTGCTTTTTTCAACTAATTCAGCCTTTTCTTCAGTATCCGGCTGTGCTTCTTCTTTTACTTCCTGTTCTAAAATTACAATTCCGCTGTCATCATAATCAACTTTAACACCTAACATTTCAGAAACAGCCCTTACAGGAACGTATACTCTATCATTATATACAAGTCCTCCAGTACCTTCCAATACTTCCTCACCATTTAATGTATAGCGTATTCCAGCATTAAATTTAGCAGTAACATCTTCAAGCACAGGAGCGCCTATAGCACTGCCAGCCATAACACCTACAGCACCTATTACAACAACTGCTTTTGTAGAAAATTTCATAATATTCCCTCCCATTGCGTAATGAAATATAACTATTTACTATAATTCGAGTATAAAACCCCACTAATTTTTTGTCAATAATTTAAGAAATATCATAAAATTTAATAATTTAATTCAAACTTTTTTAAGTACATCCATTTAAACCTAAACAAAAACTACATTTTTATAAAATTTATGGCAGAACCTGAAAAACCAGATTCTGCCATATTTAGGGTAAAAGTTTATATGGTTTATTATTTATGCAAAGAGATTAATTAAACACCATTATCTCTCAGTATACACCTCCGCAAGAGCATCTAAATCCCAGTTTCCGCCGGAAAGCACTGAGCATACCTTTTCTCCGCTTCTTACTTTAAGCTTGTTTTCTATAAGCGTTCCAAGGCATATCGATGATGCCGGCTCTACAATAAGTTTTGCATCTCTTGCTATCATTCTCATAGCTTCTTTTATGCTCTCGTCCTCTACTGTTATTATTTCATCAACATATTTTTCTATAATAGGATACGGATTTTTACCCGGAACACTAATTCTTAAACCGTCTGCTATAGTATTTTTAAGTGGAAGAACAGTAGGCTCTTTATTAACTCTGCTCATATAATATTTAGGAGTAAGTGCAGGCTCAGCGCCTATTACTCTAACAGAAGGCTTTGTTTCTTTAATAGCTGTTGCTATACCACTTATAAGCCCGCCGCCGCCCATAGGGATTATAACCGTGTCTACATCTTCCAAATCCTCAAGTATTTCAAGGCCTATTGTTCCCTGTCCTGCCATAACTGTAGGGTCTTCAAAAGCATGAACCGGGACATATCCGTTTTCGTCAGCTATTTCATAAACCTTTTTCCATCTTGCAGCAGTATCTCCGTCAAAAAGCACTACCTCTGCTCCAAGAGCTTTAGTGTTTTCAATTTTAATTTTAGGTGCATTAGCCGGAAGAACTATAATAGCTTTAACTCCAAGCATTCTGGCAGCATAAGCCAAACCCTGAGCATGATTTCCCGAAGAAGTAGCTATAAGTCCTTTTGATATTTCTTCTTTAGACATTGATAATGCTTTGTTAAGAGCTCCTCTTAATTTAAAAGCTCCTGTCATTTGAAGGTTTTCCGGCTTAAAATAAATCTCACAGCCAAATCTCTTTTCCATTTTTTCACATCTTATTATAGGTGTGTGTTTTATATATCCGTTTAACCTTTCTTTAGCTTTTAATATATCGTCAATAACTGGATAATTTCTCATAATGTCCACCTCATATTATTCAAAAAACTCAAAGTATGTACCCATTCCGTTTTCTATTGCCTTTTTGTATATCATTTCAGCTGTTACATTATCTTGTATAGCCATTCCTGTTGTATCGAATATTGTTATTTCTTTGTCGTTTTCTCTGCCTTTTTTAGTACCGTTTAATATTTCACCAATTTCGGCATAAATATCAGCTTTAACAATAATATCTTTTTCAATAGGGTGCTGAGTTTCACC
>CALWHR010000006.1 GCA_944380455.1 uncultured Clostridia bacterium | reverse complement strand
TTCAAGGATCGCGGACAGGAGGAGAAATAATTATGAAAAGTGAACTTATTTTTTCAGGTATCGGCGGACAGGGTACTATCCTTATGGGAAAAATGGCCTGCACAGCCGCATCAAAAAAAGGATATAATGTAACTCTTTCACCTGCTTATGGCCAGGAAAAAAGAGGCGGCCGCGCAAGCTGCCAGGTTGTAATTTCAGAAGAGATTGGCTCTATGATTATTTCAGAGGCTGACACTATCCTTGTTATGGATGAGAAATCACTTAATGACTACGAGGGTAAAGTTAAAGCAGGCGGCACACTTATTATAAACAGCTCTATGATAGACAAAAAAGCTACAAGAACAGATATCAAAGTTGTAGAAATTCCTTTTACACAGATAGCTACAGATGTTGCTACAGCTAAATCAGCAAATATGGTTGCTCTTGGCGCTGTTGTTAAAACACTTGATATCATTACACTTGATGACGCTAAAGAAGTTATCAAGATTAAAATGAAACCTGCACTCGTAGAGGCTAACATCAAAGCTCTTGAGGCTGGTTATGACTATGTGAAGTAATTTACCAACCATAAAACCACAAAAGAAACACACACACACGAAAAAAGGCTTTTCGGATACTTAGTATCCGGGGGGCTTTTTTTCTTTTGCTGTTTGTTCTTTTTGCTAAAACATTTATTGAAACACGTAATATATTATAAATTTTTTCACATAACCGTCACATTGCAGTCATACTTAAATCAAAGAAGTGCTCTATAATTTTATCAAAAAGCAGCAGAGAGTGCTTTTTATAAATAGAGTATTTTAATTATTAGTGTTTAGGAGTGGTACCTGATATGAAAGGAAGGAAAAAAATAATTGTATCTGCTATTGTTATAGCAGTAGTTGTTATAGCGGCGGCTGCAGTGTGGGCAGCAACCAAAAACAGCAGTAAGACCGAAACTGTATCTGTTATGCCTGCTACAACAAGCCTGCAAAACGGAAGCCTGGAGCAGAGGGTAACAGCCTCAGGAACGGTGCAGGCAGCAGATGAGTATTCAATATTTATAGAGCTTTCTCAGGAAGTTAAGGAAGTATTTGCCGAAGTAGGCGATTATGTTGAGGAAGGCCAGCTTCTTGTTACATATGATATTGAAGATGATAAAAAAGAGCTTCAAAACAAGGTAACTTCAGCTCAAATTACTCTTGATAATGCTAATCTTGATTTGGAAAATCTTGTGAATCCGGCAGAAGGTACTGAGCTTTTAGACCTTCAGACAAAAGTAGTAAATGCTGAACAGACATTAAACGAAGCACAAAAAGCTGTTACGGATAATCAAGAAGACATAACCGACGCAAAAGAGGATTTAGATTATTACAAACAAATGCTTGAAATGGGCGGCATAAGCCAAAGCGAGTATGATACTGCTGAAGAAACATATAACGATTTAGTTAAAAATCAGGATACACTGGAATCCAATCTTGAATCAGCTCAGCTTGCCCTTGAAACTGCACAGCTTAATCTTGAAAATGGTCAGAACAGGCTTAATGACGCATCTACAATGAACAGCTATCAAAAACAGCTCAATACTGTTCAAACAGCGGAGATGAATTTATCAGAAGCGCAGGATAATTTGTCAAAGCTTACAGAATCAACATACAGCCCTATAAGCGGTACAATTATAGAAAGCAGTGCAGTAGAAGGACAGATGCTTACAGATTCCACATCCATAATGACTATTGCTGATTTAACTAATCTTGATGTTCTTGCTTATGTAAGCGAGTATGACATAGCTAAAATTGCTGTGGGTCAGGATGTAGAGCTTACATCAGACGGAATAGAGGATAAAATTTATCACGGCACGGTTACAAAAATAGAGCCTACTGCCGAAAGCCAAGGCACTATAAGCGGAAGCGAAACCGTTGTGCCTGTGCTTGTGCATTTAACAGATAATGATGACCTTATAAAGCCAGGTATGGAATTTGACATGGAATTTATAACGGTCAGCCTGGATAATGCGCAGTATGTGCCTATCTCCGCAGTAATGGCAGATACTGAAAATGACGGACATTATGTATATGTTGTTAATGATGCCGGCGTTATCGAAAAACGCAGTATTGAAACAGGCGTAAGTGACGATATGAATTTACAGGTTATCAGCGGCCTTACAGCTGATGATGTAATAGTAGAAAGTCCTGACTCTACTATGCAGGAGGGCAAGAATATATCGGATTATGCTACTATACAGAATGTAAATTCACAGTCATCTGATGTTTCATCAGAAGGCAGTGTTCTTGACGGAGTATTAGGCGGAGGCGGCGGTGCTCCATCAGGCGGAGGCGGTGCCCGCGGAGGAGGCGGCATGCCAATGGGCGGCGGCCCAAGAGGCTGATACTTGTAAAGAAACGGGAGTGTTAATATGGCATTGCTGACATTAGATAATATATGTAAAAAATATAATCAAGGCGAGCTTGCCGTAATGGCTATTAAAAATATAAATCTTACAATAGAAAAAGGCGAGTTTGTTTCAATAATGGGTACCAGCGGCTCAGGCAAAAGTACAATGATGAATATACTGGGCTGCCTTGACAGACCGACATCCGGACATTATTTTATAGAGGACGAGGATGTGGCGCAGTTTAACGAAAACCGCTTGGCAGAAATACGTAATAAAAAAATAGGCTTTGTTTTCCAGTCATTTAATCTTCTGCCAAAGCTTTCATCGGTGGAAAATGTGGAGCTGCCAATGGTTTATGCCGGTGTAAGCAGAAAACAGCGCCGTGAAAGAGCTATAGAAGCTCTTTCAAAAGTAGGCCTTGAAAAGCGTATACATCATAAACCAAACGAGCTTTCCGGCGGACAAAGGCAAAGGGTGGCTATAGCCAGAGCCCTTGTAAACGACCCGTCCATATTAATGGCCGATGAGCCTACGGGAAATCTTGATACAAAGTCAACTTATGAGGTAATGGGCATTTTCCAGCAGCTTAACGACGAAGGTGTTACAGTTGTAATGGTAACCCATGAGCCTGATGTGGCGCAGTTTACAAAAAGAATAGTTGTTTTTAAAGACGGTGATTTAATAAGCGATAAACCAGTTGAAAACCGAACATTAAGGGAGGGAATTGTGTCTTGAATATTTACGAGTGTATTAAATCGTCCTTCTTTAATGTGTTTTCAAACAAAATGCGTACATTCCTTACAATGCTGGGCATTATAATAGGTATAGCCAGCGTTATTATAATAGTAGCAATAGGAAACGGCTCGCAGGCGGCTATGGAGGAGGAGTTTGAAAGCTTTGGCACTGGAACTTTGCAGGTAAGCCTTGTTGGTTCAAGGGATATTGAAACACGTGACCTTCTTACAATGGATGATTACTACATGCTTAAAGAGCTTGACGGAATAGAATACATATCACCTACATATTCCGGCTCAAATGCTTATGTAAAGCTTTTAGACCCTACAGAAACCAATAACGCAAATATAACAGGCGCTACAGGTGATTATAAATATATAAATAATGATACTGTTTTGTATGGAAGATATATATCTGATAATGATGTGGAAATGCGCAATAATGTTTGTGTAATTCAGGATACAACGGCACTAAAAGTATTTGGCTACTGCAATGAAGATGTTATAGGACAGAAAATAAAAATTAAATCATGGAAAGGCACAACAAAGCTTACAGTAGTGGGAATAACAGAAAATACTGACTCATCATCATCTACATACAGCGATGAGTACCCTGAAAATATAGTAATGCCTATAACTACATGTATGAAGGTATTTACAGGCTCTAATTTGGGCGGAATTTCAATAGTTTTAACCGATGCAAGCCAGAGCGAAGTTATGCAGGAAAATATAATATCTGCACTTGAGGACTTCCACGGCAACGAGGATAAGTATTATATTATGGATACTACAGATATGGTAGAATCCATAAACTCCATACTTTCATATGTAACACTGTTTATAAGCTTTGTAGCAGCTATCTCGCTTTTGGTAGGCGGTATAGGTGTTATGAATATAATGATGGTTACGGTAACTGAAAGAACGCGTGAAATAGGAATAAGAAAAGCTATAGGTGCCAAAAACCGGGATATACGTTTTCAGTTTATAATAGAAGCTATTATACTAACCGGCATGGGCGGTTTAAGCGGACTTATAATAGGTTATCTGGGTTCTTTGATTGTTGGAAATATTGTAGGAATAGCACCGGTTATGAGTGTAACAGCAATAGTCGGAGCTGTAGGCATTTCAATGCTTATAGGTATAATTTTTGGTGTTGCTCCTGCTAATAAAGCGGCGCTTTTAGACCCGATAGAAGCTTTAAGATTTGAATAAAGGAAGTGAGTTAATGAAAAAAAGATATTTGGCTGTTTTAATTGCGGCATTTATGGCATTTTCGCCTGTAAATTCGTTTGCCGCAGATGAAAACACAACCGAAGAAACAGCAGTAGAACAGGAGCAAAATGACCTTACTGAGCAGTTCAGTACTTTTATAACAAGCCAGTATGACGAGAATTTGGAAACACTAACATTTGACGATGCTGTAAATAAAGCTTTAAGGAACAATTCTTCACTTAATAACCTTAAAGCCAGCATGGATTTGGCTGAAACACAGCTGGAATTGCAGTATATAGAAGCATATGCTTCTGAAGATGGTTTTTCAGGTCTTATAAGCTTTTTAAACTCTCAGAGCAGTTATCAGAACAATGAGCTTTCGCTGGCAGCCCAGGAAGAAAGCGTTAAGCACTCAATGAAAGAAGCTTATATTAATATAATTGAACTTCAAAGAGATGTTGCTTTATCGGAAATGTCGCTTAAAAATGATGAGCTTAATTTATCTCTTGCTAAAATTCAGTTATCCAACGGAAAAATTTCTCAAAGCGAGTATGATAATCTGAATCTGGCCTACAGCACTGCTAAGGAACAGCTTGAAACAAAAAAAGATACTCTTGAATTGGAGTATATATCACTTAATTTATTAATGGGTACAGATATTAATAACAGATATAATTTTGTAATGGAAGCTGTATATGAGCCTTTTGAGCTGGATATTCCAGCAGAAAGCTATATTAACGGAAAAGTGGCTTTAAGCAATTCTGTAAGGCAGGCTGAAAAGAGCTATGAAACCACAAAACAGACATCAAAGCTTACTCCTTTAAACAGCTCTGAAGTTGGAAGTTATCAGTCGGCACAGAATAGTTTAAATTCGGCTCAAATGAGTTATGAGGATACAAAAGACAGTGTTTATCAGTCTTTGTATCAAAAATATAATTCCATTGTACAGGAAGAAAAGGATTACACATCCGGCCTTGAAGAATTGAAGCTTTTACAGGATGAGTTTGAAAGAACACAGGTTAAATATTTAAACGGCAACGCATCATACTATGAGCTTTTAATAGCTCAGTATAACGTAGCGTCTAAAGAAAATACACTTTTAAGCAGTGTTTACAGTCATATGCTTCTTGCTGAGGAATTAACCAATACCGAATTAATGTAAAATCAAAGCAGAATAAATCATAAATTTTAATGGTTTATTCTGCTATTTTAGTTTTTTCCTGCTTATTTTTGCTGAACAGGTTAAATAAATTTGTTTTTTTGCAATATATAAATATTTTCTATAGATAATTAAGCCGGGTTTTGATATAATTATTCGATACAGTACAATTACTGCTGTAATTTATCAAGTTAGGGATGGTAATATGCTTAGAGGCAAAACTGTGCTTGTTTGTGTGACAGGCGGTATAGCATCATACAAAATGGCAAACTGCGTTAGCATGCTTATAAAGCAGCATGCAGATGTTTATGTTATAATGACTCAAAATGCTGTAAACTTTATAAATCCAATTACATTTGAAACCCTTACATCGCATAAATGTATAGTTGATACATTTGACAGAAATTTTCAGTTTAATGTGGCTCATATATCATTGGCTAAAAAAGCTGACGTGTGCCTTATCTCACCGGCTACTGCAAATGTAATAGGCAAAATTGCAAACGGAATTGCAGATGATATGCTTACAACAACTGTTATGGCATGTACGTGCAGGGTTATAATAGCCCCGGCTATGAATACTGCCATGTACAGAAATCCTATTGTTCAGGATAATATTTCAAAACTCAAACAATATGGATATGAGGTTATAACACCTGCAAGCGGTTACCTTGCCTGCGGAGATACCGGAGAAGGCAAAATGCCGCCGGAAGAAGAACTTGTTGATTATGTAGTAAAAGAAGCTGCCTATAAAAAAGATATGAAAGGCCTTAAAGTTATAGTAAGAGCAGGCCCGACTCAGGAAGCAATAGACCCGGATAGATATATTACAAACCACTCAACAGGTAAAATGGGTTATGAACTGGCTAAAGCAGCTGTACGCCGTGGAGCTGATGTAACACTTGTCAGCGGAAAAACAAGCCTTCCGCCTGTTAGATTTGCCGAAAATATAAATATTACAAGCGCTCAGGATATGTTCGATGTATTTAAGTCGAAATTTAAGGACTATGATATTATAATAAAAGCAGCAGCTGTTGCGGATTACAAGCCGCTGCATGCAGCAGATGAAAAAATAAAGAAAAAAGACGATGATATGTCAATAGAGCTTACAAGAAATCCGGATATTATTAAATATATGGGTGAAAACCGACGTGACGGCCAGTTTATATGCGGCTTTTCAATGGAAACTCAGAACATGATAGAAAACAGCAGAGCTAAAATAGGAAAAAAAAAATATAGATATGATTGTAGCCAATAATCTGAAACAGGCAGGCGCAGGATTTGGTACGGATACTAATATAGTTACAATAATCACTAATGATGAAACGCTTCAGCTTGAGAAAATGTCAAAAGAAGAAGTATCTAACGAAATTTTGACATTTATAATTAACAGGCTTAGACGGAATTGACTTTCAATTCCTGAAGTTCAGAAGGAGAGGTTACTTTGATTGAAAGAATAACGCTTAAAATGCAGGCGTATAACTATTTAAAAAAGCAAATTATAGAAGGTAAGCTGAAAGCTGATGAAATATATACCGAGCAGGGTTTTGCCGAGATGCTTAATATTTCCCGTACTCCTGTTAGGGAGGCAGTACTTCAGCTTGCCCATGAGGATTTTGTTACAATTAAGCCTAATAAGGGCTTTATGCTCCGTGATTACAGCGCTAAAGATATAGACGAGTATATACAGGTAAGAACGGCTATAGAAGGCTTTTGCGGTATGTATGCAGCCGATACGTCAGGAAGCCAGAAATGGCGCGATTTGGTTCAGACTCTTGAGACATACCTTGAGCAGGAAAAAGATATAATTGAAAGAGGCGGAACATCTCAGGAGTTTATGAAAAAAGACTTTGACTTTCATTTGGCTATAGTAAGCTACAGTAATAACAGCCAGATGCTTAATATTTTTAATGACATGCGCAACAGAATAGACTGTATAGGTGTTAAGACCTTTTCCATAGGCGGAACAATAACAAATGCTTATAAAGAGCATATTAAAATAGTTAAAGCTATTAAAAATGGTAACCGGGCAGATACATACGATGCCCTTGAAGCGCATCTTGATAAATATAGGGAAGTGCTGGATAAGATTTAATAAAAAACGCATTATTAGTATTATGCTGATAAATGCGTTTTTTATTATTGTTTATGTAAGTGTTTAGTGATTTAATTGTTCAAGGAATTCGTATATATGAATAAATTTCAATAAGGATTTTTGTAAATAAATATGATTGTATTATATATGTAAAACTGGTATACTACACACCAGCAGGAGGAGATTTATGTTTGTAAAATCAACTTTTAAAGAACAGGCTTATGAATATCTTTTAAATTTAATAGTTAATAATCAGCTGGATATTTCTCAGGTTTATTCAGAAAGATATTTTGCAGAAAAAATGGGTATTTCAAGAACACCTGTAAGAGAAGCTATGCTTCAGCTTCAAAGGGAAGGTTATATCCAGATACAGTCCAATAAAGGCATAAAGGTAAAGGAAATTTCAGAAAATGAGGTACATCAGATACTTCAAATGCGAATTGCTATTGAAGGCTTTTGTGCTCTTTATGCTGCCGAAAATAATGAAACAGAAAAAGGAATAGTGCTTTGCAGAAAAGTAACTGATTTATTAAATATTGAAAAATCACTTCTTGATAAAGAAAGTATACAGGAAGAATTTATTAAAAACGATTTGGAGTTTCATATGGCGCTGATTGAATTTTCCGGAAATGACATAATGAAAGAATCCATTGTTAATTTAAGAAATCAAATAAGCCGTATTGGCTTGCAGTCTTTTTATAAAAAAGACAGAATGGCTCAAACACATAAAGAGCATATGAAAATAGCCAGTGCTGTAAAATGCGGAAATGCAAAAGAAGCGTATTTAAGCATAAAAGAGCATCTTACAAGCTGCGAGGAAATATTAAAAACTCAAAAGAATTAGGCGGCTGTATTTTGAGTTTTTAAAACTTAATTGGTATGCCGCATACTGATGTTGATTTATTATTAAGGGAGGAGTTTAAATGAAAATTACAGCAGTTGAAACAATTCAGCTTCCGGCGCATCCAAGGCATTTGTGGGTTATGGTTCATACCGACGAAGGAATAACCGGTATTGGTGAGGCTACAGATAAAGTTGAGCTTACAAAAACAGCGGTGCATAATTTCTGTGCCGAAATAATTTTAGGTGAAAATCCTTTAAATAACGAAAAGCTCTGGGCTATGATGTATGACAGTGCCAATTATACCGGGTATATGGGTGCAGAAATGCGTGCCATGGGCGCTATAGATATGGCGCTTTGGGATATAAAGGGAAAAGCTGCCAATATGCCGGTTTATAATCTTTTAGGCGGCAAAACTCAGGAAAGCCTTAAAGTTTACAACACATGTATCAGTTATGGAAACATAAGAGATAGAGAGTGGTTTATGGAAGATGCCGGAGAACTGGCAAAAGACCTTTTAAAAAGTGGAATTACCGCTATGAAAATATGGCCTTTAGACAGCCTTTCAACCAAATACAATGGTCAGTATGTAACAAGAGAGGATATACGCCGCGGCCTTATGCCGTTTAAGAAAATACGTGACGCAGTAGGGGACAAAATGGAAATAGCCCTTGAGTGCCACTCCAGATGGAATTTGCCTATGGCTGTGCGTGTGGCAGAGGAAGTTGAGCAGTACGACCCTATGTGGTTTGAAGACCCTATACCGGTTGACAATATTACATGCTTTGCAAATTTAAGGAAAAAAACAAAGCTCCCTATACTTGCCAGCGAAAGGCTTGTTACTAAATACCAGTTCAGGGAGCTTTTTGAAAAGGACGCCTGTGATATAGCTATGTTTGATGTAAGCTACTGCGGCGGAATTACGGAATGCAAAAAAATAGCCGGTATGGCCGATGCTTACCACCTGCCTGTTACAACCCATAACTGCGGTTCTCCGGTTATGACTATGGTTGTTGCTCATCTTATGATAAGCTGCCCTAACACAAACGGAATAGAAACAGTGCGCTCTCTTTATAAAACATTTGATATAACCGATAATGGAGTTGATATCCGCGACGGACACATATATTTAAGCGACAGGCCGGGACTGGGTATTAATTTAAAAGACGAGGTTTATAATGCAAAAGATACAATACATACCGTTACAAAGCAGGCACGTCATGACCAGATGTTTGCTGTTACAGGTGACCCATGGGCACAGTCACCGGGAGATGACAAAGCCGGAATTATACAGGCGTAATTAAAATTAAATTTTAAGCCGTGATTTATTCGCGGCTTTTTTTTCATTTATAAATAATTGACTTTTAATAAAGCGTTATGTAAAATAATATTAGTGGAAGCTGTTTGTGTGTGTGGAGGGGATACTTAATGGATGATAAAGAATTTAAAAGAATGAATTTATATAACGAAAGAATGCGTGAAGTAAACAATGATAAATACAATAAGTATAAAGTAAATAAAAACGAGAAAGAGCCTAAAACCGCTATTTGGTGGGCAATAATGCTTTTTTGTATAGTTTACGGATTTCAGACTGTTTATAATAATATACTTCTTAACGGCGGATTATAACAGAGCAGCTTTCCGATTAAAAGGCAGTATTAAAACCGGGTTTAAGTTTAAAGTCTTAAACCCGGTTTTTTATTTGGTCTTTAATATTTTGGGCAATAATATCCAAAGGATTTCCTTTTCCTGCTTTTACAAATGCCTTTGTATAGTTAAGGCCGGGCATGGCGTTGGCCTCGCAGAAAAAAAGCTCATTGTTTTGGCCTGTCAGAAAGTCGACGCTTCCTAAATTGATATTAAGCAGTGACGCTATGCTCTCAGCCGTTTTGATTTCTTTTTCATTTGGTGTGTATGGAATTGTTTCTCCGCCTTTTGCCACATTGGATAAAAAACTTTCGGAGTTATAGCGAATAAAAGAAACAACATATTTTCCGCCGCATATTATAAATCTTAAATCACATCCTTTGGACTGGCTTATATATTTTTGAAGCATTGTCCCGTCGCTGTACTTTAATTTAAATTTTTCTGCTTTATCAATAGCTTCTTTTGCGCTCTGGCAAAGCTCAACACCTATACCCTTGCTTCCGTTTATTATTTTAATTACACATGGAAAAGACATTTTTTCATTTATAAATTCTGCTGTTGTGTTCTGGCTTAAAAGCAGTGTGTCCGGTATTTTAATTTCCGGCAGATTTTGGCCTATTTTAAGTATGGTTTTCAGTTTATCACGTGCGTCTACTATGCAGTCAGCGGTATTTATGCACAAAACGCCCATACTTTCAAAGTACCTTGTAACATATAAATTGTAATCATTTATATTGCCGAAATAAGCCGATATAACGGCATCAGGCACAGGGCATTTTTGTCCGTTTATTGATATTTGACCATTAAAAGGGTATGAAATATCTATTGTATCTGTCATTACTTTTTTTAGTTTAATGCCGTTTTTTTCAAAGGCACTGCAAAAAATGTCTATGTCTTTAAGAGCGGCGCTTTTTTCGCCTAAGAGCAGATAAATTTCCATATTAAACCTCCGTTTACATATGATTTTATCATTAAGATACAAACAGTAAAGTTCTAAATTGTATACAATATGTATTTTACGTTGCAATGGGCAAGCCTGTATTGTATTATAGTCGCAAAAGGAGTTGCTGATATTGACTGCCACAGAGGAAATTTTAAATAAAACAATAGAAAAAGGTAATAAAGGATTAGAAGCGCTTTTAAATGCTTCTTATGAAGGCTATGATGTAAACCAAAGATTGCTTTTCAAACTTTTGCAGGAAAATAAAAATACCGAATTCGGAAAGAAATACGGTTTTGATACAATCACAACTGTTGAAGAATATCAAAAAAGAGTGCCTTTAAGCACTTATTCTGATTATGAGGAATATATAAATCGGATTGAAAAGGGCGGAAAAAACATAATTACATCCAGAGATATAGAGCACTTTGCTTTAAGCTCCGGCAGCAGCGGAAAGCCGAAAAAAGTGCCTATGTGCCGTGAAGCGGCAGATTTATTTGCCCTTTATACCCATGGCGCGTGCTTTGCTGTAATGGACAGGGAATTAAAAGAAAGCTGGGTTAAGGGCAGAGGTGTTTCGTTAACTGAAATAAGGTTTAAAACATTGGATAATGGCTTTACCTATGGTGCTGTTTCAGGAAAAGTGCGTGAGAGGAACAAGGCTTACGAAAACTATGTTTATACTACACCGCTTTGTATTTCTTATCCAAAATGTGATATGGATTTTATGTATATGCATTTAAGGTTTGCCCTTATGGAAAGGGATTTATCTTATATAACATGTACTTTTATGACAGCAGCTTATGACATAATGCGGTATTTTGAAAACAACTGGCAGATGATTGCTGAGGATATAAAAAACGGCACAATTAATGAAAAAGTGAATGTGCCTGAAAGTATAAGAAATGAGCTGACGCTTGAAAAAATGCCTCAAAGAGCAGAAGAAATAGAAAAAGAATGCCGCAAAGGCTTTGAAGGAATTATAAAACGCATTTGGCCTGATGTTGCTTTTGTATTCGGAATAGGCAGTGAAAGCTTTAAAATATATACCGAAAGACTAAGATATTTTTTAGGCGGCATAAAGGTGCACTACAGTGTTTTTTCTGCATCGGAAGGTATATTTGCCTGCCCGGTGGAGTCCGAAAGCGACGAAATGGTGCTTATTCCTTTCAGCGCGTTTTATGAGTTTAAAGATATTAAAACAGGCGAGATTGTTACACTGGATAAAGTTGTTAAAGGCAGGCGTTATGAGTTTATAATAACCAATTTATCGGGCTTTTACCGCTACCGAATGATGGATATTGTGGAAATAACAGGCTTTTATAATAAACTGCCTAAACTGCGCTTTGTTTACAGGCTTAATCAGGTGCTTAATATAGCCGGTGAGAAAACAAACGACAGCACAATGAAGGATGTTATTATTAATTTTGAAAAGGAAACAGGTATTAAAACAAAAGAATATACAGTTTATGCTGATAAAAATTCTTCTCCCGGCAGATATGTAGTTTTTGCAGAGTACGAAAACGAAATATCATCTGAAAA
>CALWHR010000005.1 GCA_944380455.1 uncultured Clostridia bacterium | reverse complement strand
AGAGTATTAAGTGTTTATAACGATAACATTATAGATACAGGCCTTATACGCTCAGGGGAACAGGACTGTGAGATTGAGCTTTTAGGCGGACGCTTCAAAGGACAGGTAACAACGGGATATAATATGCTTAACGGTTCTCTTGAGTCCGACAAAATATTCGCTCCTGGAGATAAAGCCCTTGTAGTTATTGACTATAAAGGCGATGAAATTTTATCTGTTAATATGATAGACCATTACAGAATTAACTACGAAGCTATACTTGCCGCCTGCTTTGTTCTTTTCCTTGTGGCATTTGCCGGAAAAACAGGCATAAGAGCTGTGCTTTCATTTGTAATTACGGTTTTAATGATATGGAAAGTGCTTGTACCGCTCTACTTAAACGGTTTTGACCCTATAATAACAGGCTTTTTAATAACAGTAGCACTTACTGTTATTATAATTTCACTTGTATACGGTTTTGAGTCAAAAACACTTTCAGCCGCAAGCGGAGCAGCACTGGGGCTTTTGGTAACGGCTATTTTAGGCATTATATTTACAACCGGCTTTAAAATTCACGGCGCAATTATGCCAAACTCCGAGAGTCTGCTTTACAGCGGTTATCAGAACTTAAACCTTACAAAAATATACATGGCAAGCATTTTCATCGGCTCATCAGGCGCTGTTATGGACTTAGCTGTAGACATTACATCAGCCGTAAACGAAGTTATAGAGAAAAAGCCGGAAATATCTGCCAAAGAAGCGGCATTAAGCGGTATGAATGTAGGCCGCGCCGCAATGGGTACAATGACAACTACTCTCCTTTTAGCATATTCCGGCGGATATATTGCCCTTTTAATGGTGTTTATGGCACAAGGAACACCTATATATAACATATTAAACTACAAATATGTTTCAGCCGAAATAATAGACACCATAGTAGGCAGTTTTGGCCTTGTTAGCGTAGCACCTTTTACTGCTGTAATGAGCGGTATACTCCTTACAAGAAAAAAACGCCGCCAAATTCAATCCGAAGAAAATACATCTGATACAAAAACAACTATCAAAACAACACCTGAAACGCTTTAACAGCCTAAAACTGTTTAATTAACCACTTATACAGTTAATATCTACCTAAATAAAAAACCAGCGCCTAAATTTAAAGCACTGGTTTTTTATTTATTCTTATTATTTAATTATTCCCATTTCTATTTTCCAAAGCAGTATTCTTAAAACCGATTCATCAATACGGTTTTCGGCTATTTCACCGTCGTTTACAGCCTCTAAAACGGCTTCAGCCTGCTCTTTATAATTCGTTACACATAATAAATCATTGCCTGCCAAAACAGCCGCCACAGAAGCCTCTTTATCCCCTGTAAAACGCTTTATTGCCTCCATTGAAAGCTCGTCGGTTACTATAACACCATTAAATCCTATTTCCTCCCGCAGTATTTGATGTACTTTTGGTGAAAGGGATGCCGGATAATTTTCATCTATGCACTCTACTATATTATGGCTTACCATTACCATGTCCGCACCAGCATTTATACCAGCTTTAAATGGCAGAAAGTCACTTTCCTCAAATGCGCTGTATGGTCTGCTGTCATAAACCATATCCTCATGTGTATCTTTATTGCTTCCATATCCCGGAAAGTGCTTTAAGGCACAGCCCATACCCTCTTCGGTCATGGTCTCAACAACGGTTTTAACATATTCCGATGTCTGCTGTGCATCTTTGCCGAAAGAGCGGTCGTATATATAATCCTCTGGATTTTCTGAAACATCACATACCGGTGCTAAATTAAGATTAATGCCTAAAGATTTAAGAAGCTGGCTTTTTTCTACAGTATCACTTTTAATAAGCTCCATACCGCCTTCATTATAAAGCTCCTGTGGTGATTTAAAAGGCTCGTCCCTAAACTGAGTATACTTGCTTACCCTGTTAACAATTCCACCTTCCTCGTCAACGCTTATAATCAGCGGTACTTTTGATTCCGACTGTAAATATGAAATCTCATCTGTTATGCTTTCTTTGTCTTTATCCTTAAAATCCACAGCAAAAAGAACAAATCCGCCTAAAGCATAGTCTTTCACCGCCTGAGCGGCTTCGCTTGAGTACCTGACTAAAAACATCTGCCCCACTTTTTCCTCGGTTGTCATTTCAGAGAGTATTTCTCTTGCCATGGCTCTTTTTGGTTCTTCACCGATTACAACACTTTGGGCAGTTAAAACACCTTCGTTTTCAGTATACTCAATTTCAGCTGGGCAACCTATCATTATTCCGTCTTGAGAAACACTCATTTGAGCATCAGCAATATTAATACTGTAGATATCTCCATTTTTGTCACTTACAGATATTATTTTGTCTTTACTTTCAATAACTGTACCTGTTAAAACTTTTGTTTCACTTTCATTTGTTACTACTGATTTAACTTCCTTTTGTTCCTGCGGAGCCTGACAGCCAGCAAGGCTCAGACACAATACGATATAGAGTATGTATTTTAAAATCTTCATACTTCACCTTCCGAAAATTTATTTTATAATAATAATACAACAAAAATAAGCATTTACAATATATTTGCGGTAAAAACAAGAATTCTTCGGCTTTATGTTAATAAAAATAGCGGAAATGTTTATTTAAATTGGTAGATTAATTGCCAAAATACACTTATACTGATTTAAAATAACTATGCGGAGGAAAGCTAATGACTATAGGAAGCAGTTTATATAACGCAAGAAAAAAGAACAGTCTGTCACAGGAAATTGTGGCGGAAAAATTAGGCGTAAGCAGGCAGACCATATCCAAATGGGAAAGCAATGAAACAACTCCCGATATTTATCAGGCAAAAAAACTGGCTGTTTTATATCATCTGTCTTTAGACGAGCTTATTGATTTTGACATTGAGCAGAAAGAAATAGAGCGCGTAATCGAAAACACCAGTGAAGAAACTCAAAAAAGAATTGACTGGAATAAAGTCTGGTCTAAAAAATACCCTGTTTTAACTGCTTATAAAAATACAGTTGACATAAACAAATATGCTGCGCCTATTTCTCAAATGCTTGATGATTTAAAAAAACAATACGGCTACAGCAGTACAGACGCATGCTTAGTTTTAAAAGATATACTTGCTGATGTATGGAAAAGTAAAAAATAAAAAATGCCTTTGGCTGTTTAATTAACATAATCAGTCAAAGGCATTAAATTTATATTTAATAATTAGAGTTCTTTTCATTCCAAAGCGTAAAGCCAAGAATTAAGGCGCCGCCTATAAGCTGCTGCAAAGAAACATGCTCTCCAAGAATTACAGCTGAAATAATAACCGCAGTAAGAGGGTCTATATAGCTTAATATAGCTGCCTGCTGACCTTTTAAATCTTTAAGTGCTGAAAAATACAGGCAGTATGTAATACCAGTATGTATAAGGCCAACTGTAAGCAAACAAGCCCAGCCAGTGAAATTAAGCTCATTTAAGTGCATACCGCTAGTAAGTGCAACATAAGGCACAAGCACAATAATTGCAGCAAAAAACTGTAGCAGTGTACGGTGTATTCCGCCCACATTTTTAATAAATTTATTTAATATAATAACCGCTGCATAAAACACAGCAGCCCCAAGGCCAAAAATAATTCCCAATAAATTTTTGCCGCCAAAACCTGTTTTGCCTACGCCAATTATAAGTATTAAACCTAAAGTTGACATAATAAAACAGATTATCTGTTTTTTATTTAGTTTTTCATGGAACAAAAACGGACAGACAACCGTGACTATAACAGGAGCAAAATAATAGCTTAAAGTAGCCGCCGAAATAGTAGTATACTTATAAGCCTCAAAAAGCAGTATCCAGTTAAACCCCATTGCTATACCGGATACTAAAAGCAGCGGTATTTCCTTTTTAATGCCTTTAAGCGGTATTGTCTGCTTTGTTGCCAAAAGATATACAATAATTAACATTGAAGCCAAAATTGCCCTATATAGCGCCAGTTCACCCGATGAAACCGAAATATTTCTTGTAAAAACACCCAATGTTCCAAAAACCAGCATTGAAATAATAAGCATAGCTTTTGGGTTTAATCTTTTTTCCATACCTTCCCCCGGAATACTTAAATTGAATGAATAAAAAGCTCTCCAAAAAATTTTTGTTCAGAGAGCTTTTGTTTCTTAGATGTAAAATTTCAGTTGAATTATTCCCACTCGCCGAGTTAAATCCATTTCTAAACTTTTTTGTATAGAGGATTTAATTCGTCGTGGTTTTATTTGATGCAGATTATCCTTATCCTAAGGTCTATTCGGACTTTTGCTATCAAAAAT
>CALWHR010000004.1 GCA_944380455.1 uncultured Clostridia bacterium | reverse complement strand
TTACATTTACAAACAAAGCTGCAAGGGAAATGCGTGAAAGAGTAACGGCAGTTGTTGGTGAAGCTGCAAAGGATATTTGGGTAAGCACATTTCATTCATCTTGTGTAAGAATTTTAAGGCGTGATATAGATAAAATTGGTTTTGACAGGAATTTTTCTATATACGATACAGATGATACTCAAAAGGTAATGAAGGAAGTTTTTACACGTATGGGCTATAGCCTTACAGACAAAACTTTTACTGTAAAAGGTGCTTTGGCAAACATTAGTGCCGCTAAAGAGGAGCTTTTGTCGCCTTCTGACTATATGGCTAAAAACAGCGGCGATATACGCTGCGAACGTATAGGACAGGTTTACCGTGAGTATCAAAGCAAGCTTAAAAACAGCTGTGCCCTTGACTTTGACGATTTGATATATAATACAGTTAAACTTTTCAGGGAAAACCCGGATGTTCTTGATTACTATCAGGAAAGATTTAAGTACATAATGGTAGATGAGTATCAGGACACAAATACAAGCCAGTATGAGCTTGTAAAGCTTTTGGCTTCTAAATATCATAACCTTTGTGTTGTAGGTGATGATGACCAGAGCATATACGGCTGGAGAGGCGCCAACATAAGAAATATACTTGATTTTGAAAAGGACTTTCCAGAAACAGAAGTTATTAAACTGGAGCAGAACTACCGCTCTACAAAAACTATACTCAAAGCCGCCAATGCTGTTATTAAAAACAATGACGAGAGAAAAGATAAGTCGCTTTGGACTGAAAACACAGACGGAAATATAATTAAAGGCTATAAAGCAGATAACGAGTATGAGGAAGGCAGATTTATAGCTTTAAAAATAGAGGAGCTTATAAAAAAAGGCAGAAATTACAAGGATTTTGCTATTTTATACCGTACTAATGCCCAGTCCAGAGCTCTTGAAGAACAGCTTGTTAAGCGCAATATTCCATACAGGCTCTGCGGCGGAACAAGGTTTTATGACAGAAAAGAAATCAGGGATATTCACGCTTATTTAAAAGTTATAGCTAACCCTTATGATGATATAGCAGTTAAAAGAATTATAAATGTGCCTAAAAGAGGTATAGGCGATACTTCTGTAGAAAAAGTTTCGGCTTTGGCAGCACAGAATAATCTCAGTTTTTATGAAACACTTCCAGCTGCTGCAAGTGACAGTATTGGAAGAAGTGCCAAAAACTTTGCTCTGTTTTATGACATGATGGAAAAACTTAGAGTCGATAAAAACAGTATGACTTCTTCTGAATTTATAGACGCAGTAGCTAAAAGAACAGGCTATATTGATATGCTTGAAATAGACGGCTCAGAAGAAGCTAAAATGCGTATTGAAAACATAGAGGAGTTTGTTTCAAAGGCGGCTGAATACATTAATTCAACAGGTGATACATCACTTGAGGGATTTTTGGAAGAAGTTGCTCTTGTGGCTGATATAGATTCTTATTCAGAAGATGAAGATTCTGTTGTTCTTATGACACTTCATTCTGCCAAAGGTCTTGAATTTCCGGTCGTATTTCTTGCCGGTATGGAAGAAGGGCTTTTCCCGGGCTACAGAAGCATTACAAGCGGTGACGAAAAAGACGTTGAAGAAGAAAGACGGCTCTGCTATGTAGGCATTACAAGGGCGAGAGAGGAGCTTTATCTTACTTACGCCAAAACAAGAATGCAGCACGGCAACACACAGTACAATCAGCCTTCAAGATTTTTAAAGGAAGTGCCGCCGCATAATATAGAATGGATTGAAAATAATAAAAACGCGGATACTTATGGTTTAGGCGGCTCTTTTTCGGCTCTTAAAGGTACAAAACCGGCTTTTGGCAGACAAAGCAATTTATTTTCACCTATTTCAGCCGGAAATACTTATGGCATTAAAAGCGCGGCACAAAGCAAAATGCCAGAGCCTAAAGACTTTAAGCTTACTTTTGATGTAGGAGATAAAGTACGTGCGCCTAAATACGGAATAGGTACAGTTAAAAGCATTAAGCCGGCTGGTGCTGACTATGAAGTAGAAGTTTCTTTCCCTTCAAAAGGCGTTAAAAAATTTATGGCAAGGCTTTCTAAACTTATTAAAACCGAGTAAAGAGGTGCGTTTATTTGGAAAGAATGAAAGAGCTTATAAGCATATTAAATGAGGCATCTAAAAAATATTATCAAGATGCTGACCCTGTAATGACGGATTATCAGTATGATAAACTTTACGATGAGCTTTGCGAGCTTGAAAAAAGCACAGGTGTTGTAATGTCAAACAGCCCTACTCAAAGGGTAGGATATACTGTTTTAAGCGGTCTTACAAAAATTAGGCACGAAAAAAGAATGCTTTCCCTTGATAAAACAAAAGATGTGTTTAAGCTTAAAAGCTGGCTTAGTGATAAAGAAGGCATACTTTCTTGGAAGCTTGACGGACTTACAATAGTTCTTAAATATAATAATGGTGAGCTTCAGCAGGCTGTTACAAGGGGTAACGGTGAAGTTGGCGAGGATATAACCCACAATGCCAGAGTATTTAAGAATATTCCTGTTAATATTTCATTTAAAGGTGAGCTTATATTAAGAGGCGAAGGTGTTATTTCTTATGATGAGTTTGAAAGAATTAACGATACGCTGCCTGATGATGAGAAATATAAAAATCCACGCAACCTTTGCAGCGGAACGGTGCGCCAGCTTAACAGTCAGATAGCGGCTGAAAGACAGGTTACTTTTTATGCCTTTACACTTGTTTCATCGGAAGGCAAAGAGTTTGAGCTTAAAACTCAGCAGATGGAGTTTTTAAAAGAGCTTGGTTTTGATGTGGTAGAAAGTAAAATTGTAACAGCTGATAATATAGAAGAAAGCGTTAAGGATTTTGAAAAGAGAATAGAAAACAACTCTTTTGCTTCCGACGGCCTTGTGCTTACTTATAACAGTATTGCTTACAGCAATTCACTTGGTGAAACTTCAAAATTTCCTAAGGACTCCATTGCTTTTAAATGGGCAGACGAAACAGCAGAAACAGTTTTAAGAGAAATAGACTGGAGCACATCAAGAACAGGACTTATTAACCCTGTAGCTGTGTTTGACCCTGTTGAGTTGGAAGGCACAACTGTAAACAGGGCAAGCCTTCATAATTTAAGCATTATGGATGAGCTTAAAATAGGAATTGGGGATAAAATACTTGTTTATAAAGCAAATATGATTATTCCGCAGATAGCCGAAAACATTACAAAAAGCGGCAATGTTAAAATACCGGAAAACTGTCCGGTTTGCGGCGGTGAAACAGAAGTTAGAAGCATTAAAGACGGAAAAGCTCTTTATTGCACAAACCCTAACTGTCATGCCCAAAGGGTGCGCTCTTTGGCTCACTTTGTAAGCCGTGACGCAATGAATATAGAAGGACTTTCAGAAGAAACTCTTAAAAAGTTTACTGATAACGGCTTTATTGAAACATATGTTGATTTATTTAAGTTGCAGAAATTTGAAACACAAATTAAAGAGCTTGAAGGCTTTGGGGAAAAATCATACAGCAATATTATAAACTCTGTTGAAAAATCAAAAGATGTAAATCTGGCTAATTTTATATATGCTTTGGGTATTAACCATGTTGGTTTAAGCAATGCAAAACTTCTTTGTAAAAACATGGATTATGATTTAAACAAAATACTTCAAACTACAACTGAGGAGCTCAGCAGTATTGAAGGTTTTGGTGATGTAATTGCCCACAGCATACACAGTTATTTTTCAAACGAGAACAATATTAAACTTCTTAATGAGGCTTTGGGGTATATTAAATTTAAAGCTGAAGAAACGACTGCTTCGGATTTAAGTTTAAGTGGTCTTACATTTGTTATAACAGGAGATTTGGAGCATTACAAAAACAGAAAAGAGCTTCAAACTCAGATTGAGTCTTTAGGCGGAAAAGTTACAGGCAGCGTTACAGGCAAAACAAGCTATCTTATTAATAATGACGCGTTTTCTCAATCGTCAAAAAACAAAAAAGCGGCAGAGCTTTCGGTTCCTGTTATTACCGAAAACGAATTTTTAGAAAAATTTATAAAATGATTGTTTTAGGAAGAGGTGTTTTTATGAATAAAAACAGTGCTTTACTTTCTGATTTAAAAGCTGAGGACATAACTCTTACAGGAAATTCTTTAGTGCCTGATTTTAAGCCTGATGTTTACCAATACAAATATTTTGTTCAAAGCGATATTTACGGTATAAAATTATATCCGAAAGCTGAAAATGGAGCGGAAATATTTGTAAACGGTCAAAATGTTACAGATGATAACGGTATTCTTGTAAAACTTAGTCAGGATTATGAGTCTTACGGCATTGATTACAGCCAAAAAGCAGAGGTAAAAGTTATAAACGGAAATGATGAAACTGTATATACCATAGAGATTGTAAGAGAAAATGCTTCTGAAATTTATAATGCTTTTAAGCCTTTTGTTTTTGATGATGAAACAACAGGTGTTAAAATGCCTTATGAATTATACCTTCCTAAAAATTATGGCAATGGCAAAAAATATCCGCTTGTTTTTGTTCTCCATGGTGCAGGACAGAGGCTCCAAAGTGTGGATATGGTTTTAAAACGCTATGAAAGCGCTACTGTATGGGCTAAAGACTCTGAAAAAGGGATTAATGAATGTATTGTTCTCGCTCCGCAGTGTGCCGAAGCTGACGGAACAGGCTGGACTTATTTTATGAAATTTCTTGACTTTGGTGATGAAAATGCCGAAAGCTATAAATTTACAAAATGGGGAATATCAGCTTATAATCTTTTGCAGAAAATTAAAAATGATTATGATGTGGATTTAAAAAGAATTTATATGACAGGTGTTTCAATGGGCGGATTTGGTACTTTTGAAATGGCTGTTGAGCATCCGAAGGAATTTGCGGCTATTGTGCCAGTGTGCGGCGGAGGAAACCCTGAAACAGTTAAAAATTTGAAAGGTATTCCTATATGGACTTTCCATGCAATAGACGACCCGGAAGTAAATTACGAAAAATGGTGTGTTCCTACATTAAAAGCTCTTGACGAAGCCGGAGTTGAGTACAGAAAAACTATTTACGATAGTGGGAAAGTATTTTATCCTTCAGGACATTTTTCTTGGACACCGGCTTATGCCAACAAAGAAATGAGAAACTGGCTTTTTGACCAGGTTAAAAAATAAATATTGATTAATAAAAGAGTCCTTTTGGGACTCTTTTTTATGCGGCGTTATATATGTAATTAAAAGACGAGAGTTGAATTTGGTATGGGGTTAAAGAGCGTCAAAAGTTTGGCATGTTGAAATAACGCCGCCGGGTAAACATTTTTAAATACAATATTCAGCTAAAATGTTATGAAGAGCAGAAGAAGAGCTGGTATGGCTTCGGGCTATTTTGATATCATATTTTTTAGCTGTTTGTACGGCACTTTTTACCATAATATGAGATACAGTACTTGTAAATAAAACTATAAGGTCAGGATTGCCTATATGTGATTTAAAATTACCAGGAAGCTGGGTAAAAACTTTAGCTTTACAGTTGTATTGGTTGCAAACATCTTTATACTGGCGTGCCATTCTGTCGTTGCCGCCTACTATTACTACACTCATATTATACCTCCTTTTAATATAGTTACCTATTGCTAACTAATTGAATAATACCATTATTAGTTATCAGTGTCAATATAAAATTAGTTAATAAAAATTAAAATTAGTTATTGATAATTTATTTTAGCATTTGTATTGACAAATAATAACTTTAATGGTAATCTGTTTTATGTTAGAAAAAACTAATTAAAGTTATTTGTATTTAATATAATATCTAAGGAGCTGATTATATGCCTTTAACAATGGCCAAAATAGGTGATGAAAACAAAATTAAAAAAATAAGCGGCAAAGAAGATACAAGACATTTTCTAGCAAATCTTGGTTTTGTTGAAGGAGGCGTTGTTAAGGTCGTTACTTCAATAAAAGGAAACGTTATTGTTGAAGTTAAAGGCTCAAGGGTAGCTGTAAGCAGCCAAATGGCAGGAAAGATTTATATTTAATATTGGGAGGAGTTTATTATGACTTTAAAAGATGCTGCCGTAGGAAGCAAAGTTAAGGTAGTAAAAATAGAAGGTCAGGGGGCGGTTAAAAGACGTATTATGGATATGGGCATAACTAAGGGAATTGAAATACTTATTAGAAAAGTAGCTCCTTTAGGCGACCCTGTTGAAGTTACTGTTAGGGGATACGAGCTTTCAATAAGAAAAGCTGACGCTCAAATGATAATGGTGGAATAATTTTTTTAATACATAATTAGCATTAACTAATTTTAATTATTTAATTATAAATTTAATTGCTTAGTAACAATTAGTAAGGGGGACATTGTAATGATTAAAATCGCTCTTGCGGGTAACCCGAACTGCGGTAAAACTACGCTTTTTAATGCGCTTACAGGCGCTAATCAATTTGTAGGCAACTGGCCGGGAGTTACAGTTGAGAAAAAAGAAGGCCGCCTTAAAGGCAATAAAGATGCAGTTATTGTTGACCTTCCTGGTATTTATTCTCTTTCTCCGTATACTCTTGAAGAGGTTATAGCCAGAAATTATCTTATTTCAGAAAAGCCGGATGCAATACTTAATATACTTGACGGAACAAATATTGAGCGTAACCTTTATTTAACAACACAGCTTACAGAACTTGGCATACCTGTTGTTATAGCCATAAATATGATGGATGCTGTTAGAAAAAGCGGAGACATTATTAATACTTCAGAGCTTTCTAAAAAGACTGGCTGTAAAGTAATTGAGATTTCTGCTCTTAAAGGCGAAAATGTTATGGAGGCGGCACAAGAAGCTGTTAAAGTGGCTTTAAGCAAAAAAGCCGCAATCCCTCAGCATACATTTAATGAAGAAGTAGAGGGAATACTGGATAACATAGAAGAAAAGATAACAGATGTTCCTGCTGAGCAGAAAAGATTTTTTGCCATTAAGCTTTTTGAAAGAGATGACAAAATAAAAAGCCTTATGAAAAATCTGCCTGATGTGGAAAAGCTTATTCTTGAGGCTGAAGAAAAGTTTGATGATGACAGCGAAAGTATAATAACAAATGAAAGATATGTTTATATTTCGTCTATAATTAAAAGCTGCTATACAAAAAAGAGTAAGGAAAAGCTTTCTTCTTCTGATAAAATAGATAAAATAGTTACTAACAGAATATTGGCTTTACCTATTTTTGCTGCTGTTATGTTTATAGTTTATTACATATCAGTATCAACAGTGGGAACGATTGCAACTGATTGGGCAAACGATGGTGTATTTGGCGATGGCTGGTTCTTTTTAGGTCAAGGCTCTGCGGCATACAGCGAAGCTTCGGAGGAATACAGCACAGCTCAAACAGAGATTGAAGCATTTTTGGCAGCAGCACAAGAAGCCGGCCTTGATGTAGAAGCTTCAGACTTTGTTCAGCAGGCAGAAGCGGCACAGATTGTAGGTGAAGCTGAATTTTACGACGATAATGGAAATGTTGAGGAAGTTGTAAGTGTGGATTCGGCTTTATACTCACAAGCTTTGGAAGTAGAAGAGCCAACTCCTTCGGATTTTGGACCATATATACCTGGTATTCCTGTTTTTGTAGAAAACATACTTGTTTCAATTAATTGTGCCCCATGGCTTCAGGATTTAATACTTAACGGAATAATAGCCGGTGTTGGTGCTGTTTTAGGCTTTGTACCTCAGATGTTTGTGCTTTTTGCATTTCTTGCATTCCTTGAAGCATGCGGATATATGGCAAGAATTGCATTTATTATGGATAGGGTATTCAGAAAATTTGGTCTTTCCGGAAAATCCTTTATACCTATGCTTATAGGCTCAGGCTGTGGTGTTCCAGGAATTATGGCATCAAGAACTATTGAAAATGACAAAGAGCGTAAAATGACTATTATGACAACAACTTTTGTACCTTGCGGCGCTAAGCTGCCTATAATTGCTCTTATTTCAGGAGCACTTTTCGGCGGTGCATGGTGGGTTGCGCCAAGTGCTTACTTTGTTGGAATTGCAGCTATTATATGCTCAGGTATAATACTCAAAAAGACAAAAATGTTTGCTGGTGACCCAGCGCCATTTGTAATGGAACTTCCGCCTTATCACATGCCAACAGTTGGAAATATACTTAGAAGTATGTGGGAAAGAGGCTTCTCATTTATTAAAAAAGCCGGAACAATTATTCTTCTTGCTACAATATTTGTATGGTTTACGTCAGGCTATGGCTTTACAGATGGTTCTTTTGGACCATGCGCTATGGAAAACAGCTTATTGGCAAGCTTAGGAAATGTAATATCTGTATTATTTATACCTCTTGGCTGGGGTGATTGGCAGGCATCTGTTGCGGCTATTACAGGTCTTATAGCCAAAGAAAACGTAGTAGGTACAATGGGTATACTTTATGGCGGTTTTGAAGAAGTTGCCGAAAACGGTTGGCAGGTATGGGCAAACCTTAGAGAGGCTTATACACCTGTTGCGGCATACTCATTCCTTGTGTTTAATCTTCTTTGTGCGCCTTGCTTTGCGGCAATGGGAGCTATTAAAAGAGAGATGAATAATTTAAAATGGTTTGCGGGAGCAATAGCATATCAAACAATATTTGCTTATTGCGTTGCACTTTGTGTTTACCAGATAGGCACATTTATAACAACAGGAGTTTTTGGAATAGGTACAGTTGTTGGTTTTATTTTAATAGCTTTCTTTATATATCTTCTTTGCAGAAAGTATAAAGAAGGCACTGCACTTAAAACCGACTTATCTATTAATGTGTAATTATATAAAATTTAAAAGGCGGCGATATTATGGGAACATTTACTGTATTGCTGATATTAATTGCTGTAGTATTTTTGGAAATAAGAAAAATATATCAAGACAAAAAAAGCGGTAAAACGTGCGCTTCATGCTCAGGCGGCTGTGATTG
>CALWHR010000003.1 GCA_944380455.1 uncultured Clostridia bacterium | reverse complement strand
CAATGCCTGTCCAATAGTCAAAAAATGTTTTGTTTAGCTGCCTTTTGTATTCAGCTGAATTATTATTTAGATGAAGTGCTATATTTTTCTCGTTTAACAAAGATTTATTGATTTTTTCATAAAACCTTTTAAAGTTATTTTCAAAAATTAAACCAATCTTATTAACATTGTTTGTCCTGTTATTTATAAAACTGCGGTTATTCAAAAATTTTTGCACCATACTCAGATTATCACTTTCATACATAATCGCATTTTGGCTTTGATTATTGAAATTCTGTTTTAACAGAAAGCTTTGTGCAGTCAAATCCGATTTTAAATATTCCTGTATATTTTTATTCTCTAAAATCCTGTATGTAAATGTATTCTGAAACTGCCATGTACGCTGTTCTGCCTGACTTAGTTCCGCAGTAATTTCATTTTCTTTTTTATCTTGCGCCGCAGATAAGAAAAACTCGATATTCTGACGCAGTATATTATTTTGTCTTGAAAGAAAATTATTTTTAATTAAAGGCTTAATAAAGGCTTCTTTCTTAAAAAGTTTTAAAACAAGAAAATCTTTCAGATTTTGATTTACGCCAAAATTCTGTATCTCTGTTTCACTTTTAGCCGTTTTTCGGAATAAAAATCCGTTTTCATTCTTTTCAAAAAGATTATAATAATGCGAAAACACATTTGTAACCTTTTCGGAAACATTCTTTTTTGCATTCGTCATTGCGTAGGTGTAAACAACACCTTTTTTATAAAAAAACTTTGATATATCCTCTGTGGTCTTATCAAAAGCCAAAGCCATACCTTTACTTTGGTTCTCAATTACTCCAGATGATATAAGCTTTTCATTAAAAGACTTATAGTCTGTTATTGCATTTATAAGTTTTCCATCTTCCCTGTCTTTCCTAAGAGCAATTTTGTTTTGTCTGCTGCTTAACCTTTCTTTGTCACCAAAAACCATGGTATCCAAATTACGGCTTTCGGCCTTAACTATATTACGAACTTCTTCCTTCAAAAAAAGATTAAAAGCAGTTCTTTCTTCTTCGTTATGCCAAGGAAATTCAGATTTTTGGTTTGAAGTATAATAAAATACAGTTCTCCACATATTATTAAGTATATTTTCTGTGGCATTCTGTACGGGATTTTCAAAGTTATAATTTTTAAATATTGATAAAGGATTAAAACTGCTAATTTTATTAATGTTGTTTGTCCGCAGTCCCGTTTTATTTTGTTCTTCCAAAGACTGAGGAATAACGCCGTGTAAACGCATTATGGTATTAGTTACACGCAAAGCAGGCCTTGTTAATGAATATATTTTGGCGTATTCTTTTAAAAATTGAGTTAAATATATTCTTTCCCCTGCACTTCCTCGATTTTGTCTGATAAGAGAGTAATTGTTTATATTGTCGAAATATTGTTTTTCCAGCAATATATCCTCATTCTGTAAATGATATTCCTGCTTTTGAAAAACATTTTGCAAAAAACCGTATTTTGGAGTTGCATACGGTATACTGATATCTTTAATTTGTATAGCGGAAACGCTCTCATTATCGTTTTTTCCAATTTCATTAAATACAGCAAAAGAGATATTATTCTCCGATTTGTGATAACTAAATTTTTCTGCAACCGATGCCTGATTTAAAATATTTTTTTTATATACAGGCTGAATATGTTCATTAGCGGACAGTCTTTCCCTGCCACTATTTAAGAGCATAACCTCTTTTTTGGTTATGCCGCCATAAAAGTTTTCACTTCTTACGCTATGATTTTTCTTTTTAACTGCTTCCGTATGTATATTTTTTAAATAAACCAAGTTCAAAAATTCAATTTGTTTAAAAACTTTATACCACGGGTTTATTTTTTTTTTAACAGAGGCAGTCAATGTCTCCGCGGCAGCATTATTTATTGAATTTTCACTTATTTGATTAGCATAAAAATTTTTTCCAACCGTTGTGTTAGTAATATGCTTTATGGTTTTGGAAACATTTTCTATCTGTTTCGACACATCTTTAAGCATATAAAGCTCAGAGTTACAGCTCTCTATGGTTTTTTGGATTTGAGTCATATTGAGCTGAAACTGCCGATAGTCATTATATGTCTGGCTGGTGTTATATACATAGGTATTTTGAGTAAAGTTTTGATTAACAGTACCCATATTGTCAGCCAGAAGCTGGGTATTATGTATATGCACCGCTGTAAGGGGATAACCGTCATAGGCAAATTCGTAGCCGTACCGTTCCATTACATCTTTATAAAAATCATTATTGCTTTGAGCTATGGTATAATCCTTCATTTTAAACGGCACAATCCTGTTCAATAGACTCACCTCCTTTATATTTCATCTAAAATCATAATGGCACAGGACCAATATCTGAAACATCTATATCCTGATAATCCACCTCAAAACGCTGTACAACAATACTTGAATTTTGCGCATCTAAATCGCTTATGGACCATTTTCTTACAAAACAGCCGTTTACCGTATAAAATTTTCGCGGAATACCCAGATTATCCTGAACCAGTATAAAAACGGGCATATAAAGCCTTCTTCCGGGCCTCATAATATTTCCAAAAGTTACAGAGTTTAAATTATCTGCGGTTGTAAAACCAAGCGGATAGTTTGCCAGGTTTGAAATTACACCCTGTTCAAAAATCATTGTTCTTACGGATGTTTTCTGCTTGCGCAGTATAATAACTCTGTCGTTTGTGCCTCCCTCTACAAGAGGCTCTGTTTCAACATCATAATTTATAGAAGAGATTTTACTGAAACTGATGCGGAAAATACCGTCTATGTAAACCGTAAAATTATGGCCCGGCACCAGAATTTTTCCTTTTTCATTCCCTGAAAAACCCATTATACTCACCTGCCCTATACATCAAAAACATTTTTAGGTTCCTGATTAATGATTTTATTAATCTGAGAAATCTGCTTACAGCAATCCCTTCTTGCCTGATGGTCAAGATTATATATATCATCCAGTGTCCAGTGATAGTAGTAGGCGATAAAAGCGACTTCTTTATCTAATTCATCACGGGGATACAGTTTTATTCCCCTCGCGTAAAATTTACCGGGATATCAATGACCTCATTGCATTTTGGGCACACGGTTTTAATCATATACTCATCCGGTGAATTTATTTTCTGATACATATCCTGCAAAAACGCCAAATCCGCCGTAAAAAGATTTTCGATAACTTTAGATGTCGGATTTTCTATAGTACCTATTCTTTTAATTACTCTGGAAAGAAGCAGTATTGTAAGGTATCCTGGGTTCTGCTGTACACGCGCATCTCTTAAAGGCATAATCTCGTCTGCGGCAGTAGCAAGGCGCATTACACCTTTTTTATGTAAATTTCCTTCACTGTCTAAATACCCTTTTGGCAGTTCAAACTCAAATTCTGTTGTAAAAGCCATATCTAAAATCCCCTTTCTGACAAACACAATAAAAGATAGCTGCGGTGTCCTGCCTGTAAAGGCAGGACACCATACATACTATCAAAAATTCAATTTATCCTGCAACTGAAATTCTTCTCATTCCTTCATGAGCAAGCTCTATCGATTCAAAAGCAACCTCACTTGCTGAAGCGTTAAAATCCGGGCCGGTATATTTGCATGGCCACGCATTTGTAAGCTGCCAGCTTGACGCAGGGCTTCCTGTTTCGTTAAGGAGTGTAATAGTTACGGTTCTTCTTGGTGTTTCTGAAGTACCGTCTGAAATTGTTGTCAGCCAGTCATGCATTTCAACACTGTCAATCATACCCCATTTAAATGTAATGTTGCTGTACTTTACAAGACCAGGAAGTTTAATAGGTGTTAAAATATTAAAATCACCCTCCCTGTACTCAATTACATCAATACTTGCATCTGTACCGCTTACTTCCGCACAGGAAAAAGCTTCCATCTCGTCAATCTCAACTTTAAACCTAAACTTCTTATATGGATATACTGATATAGGCATCTTATTAACTCCCTTCCATTTTCTTTAGTTATGATTTTATTATTCTGATGCTACGCTACCATTATCAATTTTCTGAGTAATTCTAAATATTACAAACTCGGCCGGTTTAACCGGTGCAACACCGATAACGCAAACCAGTCTGCCATTAGCTATATCATCATCAGACATGGTATCACGGCCAATGTTTACAAAGAAAGCATCTGATTCAGCAGCACCAGCAAGTGCGCCGCTTCTCCAAAGTCCGCTTAAAAATACTGAAATTGTACGGCCTACTCTTGCCCACAATACTTCGTCATTAGGCTCAAAAACAACCCAGCTTGTATTTGCTTTAATGCTTTCCTCAATAAATATGAACAAACGCCTTACGTTTATATATTTCCAGCTTGCGTCATCTGCGCATGTTCTTGCACCCCATACTTTAATTCCCTGTCCTGGGAAAGTACGTATCAGGTTTACGCCAAGCGGATTTAAAATATCCTGCTCGCCTTTATTATAAGAGCAGTAAAGACCAACACAGCCGGCTACGTTTTCATTTGCCGGAGCCTTCTGTACGCCCCTTACAATGTCGTTTCTTGCATAAATACCTGCCATAGCACCTGAAGGCGGAATAGCTGTATTTTTTCTTTCGCCAGCGTTATACACATAAAGCCAAGGATGATATAATGCGGCATATGAGCTGTTGATTGCTGATTTATGCTCTGCTACCTCGTTAACGCGGATAGTATCTTTTGGAATATCAAGTATTGCAAAGCGGCTTCCTAAACGCTCGCAGTGGTTTACCAAAGAAAGCTGTACACTTAAATCAGTAACACCAGGAACAGCCATAATACTTACTACAGAGTTTTCAATAAATGCCTGAATACCTGTTCTCTTATTAGGGCCGTTATCCTCACCGATGAAAACACCTGCTGGTACATTATTTACCGTTCCGTCACTGCCTCCGTCTAAGGCAATTACAAGCTTTTTAGGTGCTCCGTCTGTCTGAGCGATTTCGTTAATAGGATGTATATATTCCTTATTTTCCGGAGCTGTATATTCTACTTTAATCAATTCACTTTTTGAAAGTCTTTTTCCTATAAAGTCCGGTGAAATAGGGTTAAGAGATACATTTTCATACACCTCTTCAACTTCTCCATAACGAGCTTCTACACGTAAAGTGCAGATATGTACTGTCTTTTGCGGAATTAATGAATCATCAACAAATTCTGCAACATCTGTTTCAAACCAAACCTGATTTTCTGAAATTGTTTTTATCCTGCTGAAACCAACTTCTTCGCCGTTTTCCATGAAGCAAACGGCATCGCCTTCTACCATGCCAGCGGTAGATTTTAAAACACATCTTCCGTCCTCTTCTTCTAAAATCTGTGTCTTTCCTTTAACAGTTCTGAAAACCTTTAAATTAATTTTGTTGCCCCAAGCGCCCGGGTTTGCTGCACTTATTAATAAAGGTCCGGCATTTCCGTTTGTTGCTGTTTTTGCATCTTCAGCAACAACACGTGAAATGTATGCGCGGGCACCGCCATTTAAAAAGAATTGCTCTACGGAAATTGGAAGATATCCATTCTCCCCATATACAACTTCGCTTAAATAGCCACCAAATTTTCTTTTAAATTCCATGAAACTTGTTACAAGAGTTGGGGCACCTATGCAGGAGCCTTTTTCTGTCATTCCTACAAATCCTGCTGTACTTGTACTAACTCCTTCCATTGGTTTAAAGCCTGAGTCAAATTCCTCTACATAAACGCCTGGTGATAAGTACTCTGCCATTTCGTTTCGATTACAGCTCAAAGGCTGCAATCTTCCTCCTTTCATTTTCTAACTTATAGTTCAAAAATCCCTTATTCGCAGCGTAAAGCCACATTGTATATATCTTAAAAATATTGCACTAAATTGATATATCCTGATCAAAGAAGTCTTTATTTTCTGTTAAAGGCTCCTTATCAGCTAAGAATAGATATAAAATACCAAAAGAAGCAAAGCATAAACTCATAATGCCTGATTCATTGGATAATTCAATTGCCTGGGCAGCTCTTTGCAAAATCGGCAGAATTAAAAATAAACATCCCAATATTGCCGTTAGTAACAATACTGCTGTACTCTCATTAATTTTATTCCTTTGAGCAGCAGTAACTGTACGTTCAAAAGCGAAAACAATTTCTGCTCCGCTGTTTAACCCTATAATAAATGCAGCTGCAAAAAGTATCGGCTGATACGGCAAAAACGAATACAGAATAAATGTGACGCTAATCAAAAATATGAAGAATTCTATGCCCAAAGTATAGGATGCTTTTTTGAATACCTTACCCCAAAAGCACTGCGCTGTCACCAAACCTAAAATAAACAGTATTGAAATCAAAACTGGAACAGTTCCTGTATAGAAGTACATACCGCAAAACATAAGCAGTATCATTTTGCTAAATCTGCCAATAGCTCCATAAATCAAAGAACCATAAAATTCTTTTTTTAAAAGGAGAGAATATCCTGGATTTTTTATTTCATCATTTGCTTCTTTTACTGAAAAAGGCTTCATAAAGGAGTTTATTTTAGAAAAAACAAGTATAAAGCCGATAAATCCTGTAGCCGGCAGGAAAAAACTTCCCTTCTCATACGCAAACAAAGTTCCTAAGCATATACCGCAGACACATCCCAAATAAAAATTAATCATTATTTGAAATAAAAGCACACCCTGCTCATCAGGATATTTTATATGAAATATAAATTCATATAAAATATCCAGCAGAAATCCAATACTTAATCCGCAAAAGGCACATGATAATATGGCACTAATACTGCTGTCTGCAAAAGTAAGCGGAAAAACCGGAAGAAAAAGTGCAATTCCGCCTTTAAGCAGTTCCAAAATATTTCTGCTGCGGCATAACTTTCTGTTTAGTATAAATCCAACCAGAAAGCAAACTCCAAAAATCAAAGCCATCGCCGCCGCGCCATTTTCCCACCACTTGCCATGTATAATTCCTGCCTTAAAAAAAGGAAAAACCTTACAGACTAATGATGATAAAGAAAGAAACGGAAGTAAAAATCCAAGGAATATAAATCTGCTTCGGTTAAATTTGCTTCTTCCGTCACAGAAAATCATTTCCTTCATATAAGGATTGGAATTTTTATAAAATAAATAAATTTTTTCCAATACAATTACAAAAATCAATACAGCCAAAATGTTTTTAGTCAGCTCAGTATAACCAAATACTTTTGGAAAAGAAACATCCGTTCCTTTAAGATATTGTTTGGCAAATAGGATTACATAGGCTGTAAATACTATAGCGCTGCCTATTATAAAAAGAATTAATACAAATTCGTTTTTACAAAGTTCATTTCTCCCCAGAAGGTAAGAGCACAGTGCAAACAACACAAGTGTTGTCACAAAACAGCAAAGAACTATTGGCACGGCAGTTTGAATATAGTTAAACAAAACTTCTTTTTCCGTTGATTTGTCAATTCCTGCACCGACGTATCCTTCTACAACGCAGTTGTGCTGTACCGGCACAACAACCTCTTCACCGCTTTTAGTTTCTATAATTACAGAGCCTTCGGATAAATCTTCTTTTGATAAAACTTCATTCTTCACGCCTAAAGTTCTGTCTTTATCATTTGAATATCCCAAAACAAAATCCGGCATATAAATATACACCTTTTTTTCCTGCTGCTGTGAAAGTACATCTAAAATTGGTTGCTTTTCAAAATCCTCCTGCAATAAATCAGCAATTAAAACAGCATATTCTTCGGATTGAGCTATAGCCGTTTTATTAACGTGGCTTTTTTGTACAGTATAATTCAAAAAAAACAGTGCAATAAGAGAAACAACCGCTGCTGCAAAAAGCATATGAAGATGCAGTTTCTCTTTTTTGAATCCATACATACTTAATTCCCCACTTTCCTGATTTTGTTACAGATCAGTTTTTGGCATAGGAGGCATACTCATAACCTCAATAATCCCTCCATAAGCACACATTAGCTTTGATGAATTTGTCAAGGCAGGATTACTGCCAACAAGAACATTTGGTTTTCCCGGTGTCCATGGTGCTGTAATATTCGGCACACATGGCTGAGGCGTAAGTGTTCCTAATGCCGCCGCTGTAGCAGAAGCTACTGCCGGATTTGAAAGCGTTTGACACATACCAAAATTTCCAATGTTCTGAATTTTATTATCCATAATGCTGGCAACCGTGCCGGTATCCCTTACTTTCATTTGAGATGTAACATTCATAGTTCCGGGTGATGTTCCAAAGCTGCATTTTAGTTTTGCACCGCTGCATACACATTTAGGCACATTTACCACCGCCTTTACAAGTTAATTATTTCTTTATGAATACCGCCGGATAAGAACGGGATTTCTTTTTTTATCATTCTACCGTTTTTGGTATATAAAAGATAATATTTTTCAACTGATGTATCATTAGACAATGGAAAATAAACTTCTCCAAAGCCATTGCTGTATTCTTTAAGCACAGGTGTAATTACCAGTGACTGTAAATTGGATTTTAATCCGCCTGTAATCTCAAATTCATCTTCTCCGATTCTTTTCTGAACAGAAAACAGCTTTATTTTATTTGTCTGGCTCTCTAACATAGCATATGTTTCACCAACCATTATCTGTTTAAGCGGGTCAAAAAACTTTACAGTATTCTTTTTAATATAACCTCCAAATTTAATCCTGCTTTTATTCCGCCAAGGAACAAAAAATGTTTCTACATCCGGTATTCCTTTTCCTTGGCTGTTTTCAAATAATAATCTTACCTTCATGGCATCTGAAGGCAGAACATATTCTGGAGAAGGCATCATGGAGATTGTAATAATAGGAGTTATCTTTTTATTAAGTTCTTCTATTATGACTTTTCTTGTGATTTTTTGAAAAGCAGGGCATTCAACTGTAAAATCTATTTCATCTTTTCCAATATTGCAGAAAACGTAATAACCTCCCTCTTTTATTTCAGGCTTAAAAGGCTCTCTGTTAATAAAAAACCTTATTCCGCTTTCTGTCATTGTGTTTCCGGTAAAACTGTCTATAAGTTTCACCACCATGTCTACTTTAAACCTAATAAATTCCATTTTACCCATAAACAGCTCCCCAAAATGATATTATTTTTTACCAGAAAAACCAAATTCCGCTTCTGTAACACGTTTTGCAGGTACAATTCTTTCTGAAGAAATCATAATTGGAGCAACTCTCAAAAACAGCGCCAACTGAACAGGTATAGAAAAAGCCTGCCATATTTTTATTTTATCTTCAAACTTCATATTCTCTAAAGTTATATTTAAATCTACCGCATCACTGTCAACACAGGCATTGAGTTTTTTACAGTCGATAATCGGGTTATCATGAAAATACTGAATTATACGTCCCAATATACGCTGTTCATCCGAAGCTTTGCTTGTAACAGTCAGCCTTGAATTAATAAAAAGCATATAATAAAGAGTTAAAGTTTTAGGCGGATATCTCAGGAAGTTTTCATCTACTACCCGCATATCATACTGGGCAAATTCTCCGGAATCTATCATATCAAAAAGATACAGCCCCAGTACATAATCAGCGTTTTTGTCAGCCGGAGAAACCTGCATAATCTTTTCCGGAATATTAATTATATCAGGGCAAAGGGCATTGCGCAGCTGGTTCATCATATAACTGCTTACATCTGATATAATAGAAAATTGTGCCATGTTGTATCCCGCCCTTCTACTGTCCAATTACAGCAGTTACAATATCTTCTGCTTCTTTTAAAATACTGTCATTATAGATGACGCAGTATCCGCTGTTTGGTAAAAACTTTCTGTAAGCCCCATAAGCTTCTTCCATATGTTTCTGGGTAAAATAGCAAACCTCCGAACGGAAAGGCACTGTAAAATCTAAAGATACTGTTTCTTTTCCGTTTTTAATATATTTATTGCTGTTTTCAAAATATCTGTCAAACTCACTGCCGTTTAAAATTGTGGCATCTGAACGTGACTCTTCCCACAAATACCTCATACCAATGCTTTCACACATTATATCTGCCGGATAATAATGTGTACCTCTGTTTGAAATCGGCATTGCAAATGTTCCATAAGCCGGATATTTATAGGAATATTGTATTAAATCCTTAGTAACTGCCTGAACTTCTTCCTGAGCATAGTATCCTGTTTCAGCTGCTGAAATCAAAATCAAAGCCTTTACTAATGTTTTTGTTCTGGTATCTTTAAGCTGAATATCAGCAAACTCCATAACAGTATATAAGCTATCAGGAATTGCAGACTCATTCCACGGAAGAACAATTTCATCTTCCAAATCTGTTAATACAGCATCAAAATTTCCGTCTGCAATCTCGCCTGCGGCTTCAATAGCTTCTGTTAGACTCTCTGCAATAAAAGGATTTTCTTTTGCCGCTTTTTCCAATATATCCTTTATTTCTTCGGCCGCTGCCATTGCCTGGTCTGGAACCATAGGGGCAATGCCTGCCAAAGTGTTTACCTGATTTTGAATAGACGCCAAATCACTGGCTTCAACAGGACTTTTTGCGCTGTCACGTATACTGTCAACTATTGCGTCCATCCCCTGGCTGGCTTCAAGGGTGACATTATCCACCGTTTCCGCAGCTTTATCAATATTGGACTGTGCCTCGGATAATTCTTTAAATCCTTCCAATGCCTCATCAATATTGCCAGATGCCAAAGCATCATCTATCTTTTTCTTTGCATCGGATTTATCCTTTTGCAAGTCGTTATAATCTAAATCTGTTTCAGGCA
The DNA here is from genome assembly GCA_944380455.1 of uncultured Clostridia bacterium. Taxonomy (GTDB): domain Bacteria; phylum Bacillota; class Clostridia; order Lachnospirales; family Anaerotignaceae; genus Neoanaerotignum_A. Next base: position 18,515 of record CALWHR010000003.1, on the reverse strand, counting down.
CACCCTCGGCTAAAACATCATTACCATTTTCGTCTTTTACATTGTTTCCGTTTTCATCCTTTATCGGGTCTCCCTTTTCTGTTGGCTTATATAAAGGTTCTCCGTTTTCGTCTGTTTTCTGAGAGCCGTCAGGATTTATAACAGGCTCTGCCGGAAGCTGTATCTCTTCGCCGTCTGGTGTAGTAACAGTAATTACCGGAACATTAACCTCTTCCCCGTTTGGACCGCTCGGCATTGATATTACATCATCCATAGGCTGCTCCTGAACGTCATCTGTTGAAGAGGAAAGGCTGTATCCCAAATAATAGAGCAGTGTTTCATATACGTCGTAATACAAATCATAGTAGCTGTCGTTTGGAATTGAATTCATGTAAGAAAGTGCTTCCTGCAAACGGCTGTTTATAAGCTCATTTTCCTCATTTTCATCCTCACAGCGTTCCATTTCGGCATCAATTAAAAATTCAATATGCGACTCTTTTGATTTAAGTTCCTGATAATCTTCCTGACGCACATCTGATAAAGACGCCTCATAGTACCCTTCTGACTCTGCCTGATGATATTCATCACTTTCTCCTTTTTGGAGAATAGTATAAAACTCAGAAAAAGCAGCATCAATTACCTGTCTGTCAAGTGTTAATTCTGTTTCAGCATTTTTAATTTCACTCTGATTAATGGCTCTTAAATAGTAGTATTCGTTTAAAGCTTCTTCTGCCGCCGAAAAATTATTAACTGATGCGTTTTCTACTATTTTATCTTTGGCATCGCTCATAAACTGTGTCAGCATATTGGTAACATCTGCGCTTTCCGATTTTTGGGAAGGCAGTGTGGCTATTGTCTGAGTAATATCATTTGTAATCTGCGTTACTATTGATGTAAAGTTGCTGACATCATTTTCCGTAGCATATTCTGCCAGTTTAGAGGAAAGGAACGGAATTCTGTCACTTACTTTTTGATATGCTACAAGCTTCATATCAATTAAAACATCATTTTTAAGCTCTTCAGCTAAAATAAGCTTCTGTTCTTCTGTATTTCTTGAAACCAGATAATTATAAAAATCACTCATGGCCTTTCTTTGCTTTTCAAAATCATCTATAATTTCGTTTTCCACAAAGAAGTCATCTGACACGTCATATCTTTCTTCAGGCTCTGTTATTACAGCAACCGGTATGTGAGTAGGCTGTCCTTCTTCTGCCTTTCTAATATCCAAGCTTGGCATAATATACTGAGCTAACTTCTTTTCAATATCACTGCCGTTTTCATAAATATTTACAACGTCAGTCAGCTCACTCATAGAAATCGGATTCCAAACATCCTGGCTGTCAAGCAAGTCCACAACTTCTCCTGTTTCCAAGTCATAAGTTTTTCTGTCTTCTTTAACCCAGTGGGTTAAAACCAAAGCGTCTATTGTAGCGTCATCAACCTTAATTCCGCCGTCATCAATATCAGAAAGACTTACTGCCGTTGAAATATCATACCACTGGTTTCCGCCGGAAAGCTCCGACTTATAGTAAATATTGTACTGGCCACTGCTTTTGCCGCTTTCAATTGCTATATTATAAACAGGATTGGTTAATGAATCCAAATAAATAATATAAGTGCCTATTATCAGCGATTTAGCAGGTATCTCTTTAGCAGACGGCCTGATTGTAGCCGTCATAGTAGTAAATACAAACATCAGCAGAAAAACAGAGGCTGTGGACACGGCAACAAGCAATCTGATTAAATTATTTTTTTTCATTCAGCGTGTGCCTCCCTTTCTAATTTTCCACTAAAACATACTCTCCGGTCCGTTCTTCCAAAGTAAATGTTTTAACTTCTGCGCCACTTTGCGAGTAAGTAATAACACAAAGGCTGTCAAAATCATTCAATGCTGAGCCTAAATGAACAAAGCCTTCATTAATTGGTGTATGCTCCTGTGTTCCTCCCAGTTTTTCACCTGTCTGTTTGCTTACAACATCAAAGAAATATACCTGTTCTTTATATCTTTCATTCATCTGCAAAGTCAAAACAGAGCTTAAAGATCCGTTCTCTACATTAAATGTTCCTCCCAAACCGTCGCTTTCCTCATAAGCTGTCGGCTCGCTGTCCTCTCCAAAATCCAGATACCCCTGTACCTGCGTACCGGCAAACACAGCAGTATGCGTCAGAGTGCCATCTTTATACAGTTTTACGTACATTGTTTCTTCATCAACAAATGCCAAAGGCAAGTGACTTACAACTGAGTCTATAGGCGTTCTTTCGCCTATTTGTTTTCCTGTTGAAGTCCAGATTTCGTAATGTGTAGCTTCAATAGGCGAGTCATTCATTTGAAGACTGAAATCAACCAGCATATCCTCAATATTTACCTGGATATAGTACATTGGCCTTGTTTCATCTTCGCCGTAAGAAAAACCGCCAAGTGTTTTTGCAACAGAGAAGGATTCTCCTGTCAGCTTATACCAAAGATAACCACAGGTTGTACGGTCGAATGTTGAAAGCTCTGTGTTATATGTAATTAAATCCTGAAATGCCGTTTCCTGAGCATCTACAAACTGTTCCCTTACATTTTCAACCTGCTCAAATGACATTTCTCCTCTTCTGTTGCTTTCTAAAGCGTTTTGGTAATTCCGCTTTGTTCTTTCAACATTAGTTAAAGATGTTTGGTATGTGTTATAAAGATTTCTAAGTGTAGAATAACCGTTTTCTACGCTAATTCTCTTTGTTTTCTGAGCCGAAAGATAGGCATTTTCGGCTTTATACTCTGCCTTTAATAAATCATAAAGAGCATATTTTGCATCCTGCAAATATCTTGTACTGTAGCCTGACGGTCTGAACCACATTCCATAAAGCGGCAGTATAATAAATGGGAAGAACCATACAAATCTTATCCAATTCCAAGGGTCATCGATGTGGTCATAAAATCTGTCGTATGCCTCTTTAAATTCATCAAAATCGATGTTCTGCACATCCTGCCTCAGATAATCGCGTATTCTCCATAATGTATATCCGAACTTTTTTTGGTATCGGCCTTCTACATACTGCACCAAAGTCCTTGCACCCTGATACTCGTAATATTTCATGCCGCTGTCGTGGTCAGCCAGTACGGCGTAATCTATAGCCTCGCTTAAATCAATGGCAAAACTTCCGTCTTCCATCATATCGGAATAGAACTGGCTGGCAAATGTATAACCGTACTGAACATCCATATCCATTGCATCGCCCAGTCTTTTTTTAGCGTCTTGCAGATTCGCTTCCTGATTTTCCTGCTCGGTTTTGGAATCTGCCAGTTTTTCCCTTGCCAGAACAAGGTCGTTTTCGTCTATATTCTGGTTCTGCATTTTCTGATAGTTCAGCCGCGCTATTGACTGAGTAAGGGTTTCCGTTTCATTTTTCTTCATCTCAACCAAATAAATATTTTCTATTACATCGTAATAAGCCTGCTGAACTGTGTCTTTAATTTCAAGACGAATACTGAGCTCGTTAAGCATAAGCTCTTTTATCTGAGATTCCAAATCGGGTATCTGGCTGTAAAGCTCAATTTCAGTTGTGTAGTGCATCCAGTCATTCCATGTATATGAAAGGTTTTTCCAAAACAAAAGACTGCTCCAATGTCCCCTGATTGCACTTATTTGGTCTCTTAAATCGCGTATCTCGCTTTTTATTTCCAGAAGCTCCTTGTTCTTGGAAATTGCCAATGAAACGCAAAGCGGCATAGTAAGCTGAATTGTAGCTCCAAATGCGGATACACCGGAATTTACTGTCATAAAACATATGACAAGCAGTATGGATATTAATTTTTTCATACTCCCTTTCATGGCGCATTTCCAACCTTTCTTCTATCTTTTTTCTATTACATAATAAATCGGTTCTGAATCTTCGCTTTCGGAAAAAGCACTGCAAAAGATATCATCCATTACATAAGTTTTTACGAACATCTCCTGCGGGCGGTATACTTCCTGAGTAAAGTTTGTACCCGGCGAAACTTTCTTAAAGTCACTTCTTATACCGGTAATATTTAAAGCCGCCAAGTCTGCCTCATCTGCATATGTATTTCCTGTGAAGTAATCTATTCCCTCTATATTCGGAATATTGGATTCAAGCCTTACAATTTTCTCTACTCTTTGTACATCATCAATTACAAACAAGTCTGTAAAGTCCTCAAAAGCTACAACAATTTCATCCATGGCGTCATATGTATAGTCTGTACCTGCTGTTTTATATGCGTTTTTCACCGTTTCCAGGGGGCCTCCAAGAAAAGCCACAACATTAATCTCGTCATTTGAAAACGGTCCTTCAAATATCATTGTTCCCCGCTCATTATACAGCTGTCCCGTTCCTTCTTTTAATCCCTTAACGAATTCACCGATATAAAGCGGCTTTTCCCTGTCTGAAAAATACTGTGTACCCTCACCGTCATAAAGCCCGTCTTTAAACTCACCCTCATAAATCTTCTGTCCGTCTCGGTTATAAAGAATTCCCTCGCCTTCAAATACTCCGGCAACAAAACTGCCTTCATATCTTTTGGTCATTCCGTCAGGAAAATACAATATTCCTTCACCTTCAAACAGATTTTCTTTAAAATTCCCCTTATACTTTAAGTTGCCTGTGTCGCTGTAATATTCTCTGCCTTCGCCTTCATACTGATTTTTATTAAAAGCACCTTCATATACAAGAACGCCATCTCTGTTATAAAGCATACCGTCACCTGTACAAAGTCCTCCGCTAACCTCTCCCTGATAACGGAGCTTGTCTCCGTTAGAGAGTATTTTAGCGTTTCCAGAATAGCTTTCCAGCTGTTCATCAGTATAAAAAAATGTGTTCATCTTGCCTTCCTGTATGGCAGAAACCGAAACGGCAGCGGCCGGCGCGATAAACCTGAAATATATAAAAGGAATAAGGCATATACCAAGAATAATCAAATAAGCTAAATTTTTAAAAACATAATACCGGCCAAATTTATAATAATCCCCCATGCTTTTCGGCCGGAAACTGAACACTTTTTTAAATGTATTCAGTATAATGGAAGCAATCCTTCCAATTAAACTTCGAGGATTGAGATACCGTTTGAAACTGATAAAAACGCCCATAAGCGGGGCAATAAGCATTGCCGGCACTCTTGTAAGCTGTTTAATTAAGCTTTTCAAATCCATGGATATCTCTCAACCCCTTTCTTGTAAAAATTATCTATCAAAGCCTTTGAAATTTTTCTTTTTAATTAAAGCATAGCTTACATCAATGCTGTCGCCTTTGTTCTCGTATTCATAGCAGCGGAATAAATACCATCTGGCAATTCCGTCTTTTCCGTCGATATCAAGAACCTTGGAGTAAAGCTGCTTAGCCTTTTCAAAATCCCCGGCGTAAAACGCCATCATGGCATCGTTAAACAAAGGAAGTGTTTCTCTTTTAATTTTAACTGTTTTTTCTGCGCTTGCTGCAAAATAATCATACATTCCGATAATTTTGCTTTCGTTTTCAATCTCCATGTATCCAATATAGCGGTAATCATTATTATCAAGCACATCTATGTCTTTAAACGCAGACTGAAGGAGAATTACCTCACAGCCGCTGAACTCAAATGTATTATATATAATATCAACTGTTGAGCTTTCTGCGGTAATGAGCATCGGTGTAATACGGCTTTCATCTCCCGCCATAGCCAATGTTACTTCTGGCTTTGCTATTACAATTAACGGTGTTATTATGCTTTCACTTGTATGCTTGTTAAAATATTCCAGCTCGTTTATAAGACGTTTGGCCAAGCTTAGCAAATCAGATGTTTTGCTGTCAAATGTAGCTGTAATTTTAGTTAAATCATCATTTATTAAAGCAAACATACTTTGATAGTCTTTAAGCACAGAATTCAGAATTGAAAAATACCTGTTGCTGTACTCAAATCTCTGTTCATCGCTTCGAATCACATTAGAAGACTGCATCATAAGGAAATAAGCAACCGGCGCTGCAAAAACCTTTTTATCTCCGGCTTCCACGTCTACCACACTTTCGCGCTCCAAAATTTTTATAATATTTTGAGGCACAAAACGGAAATATGCGCTGTTTAATCTGCTAAGCTGATATATTTTAGCTGTAAAATCATTTACAGACCCATTTAATATCCTAACGATGTCAAAGACTTCACTGCTTTTTTTACTTACCGTAAGCCTGCTGTAATTTCCCTTTGACCATTCTTCCATCTCTGTTCTCATAACACTTATTGGTTTAAGCTGTATTCTTAAAACAACAGCAAGTGCAGCAAAAATCATCAAAAACGCTGCCAGTGCAGGCAAAAGAATTTTATACAGCTCTCCTATGAAAACTCCATAAAGCAGTCCGCAGTCATAGCCTGATATATATACTCCGCGTCCAGAATCACTAAAGCTAACACTGTATACCCCATCAACAAATGCTTTATCCTGGTATACTTTCGGTCCGTTTTCTTTCAAAATTGAAACATTTTTAATAAAATCCGTTAAACTTGTGCTGTATAGCTTTTCCGGCCGCTCAAAAAAACAATCATAATCTGTATCTATCACTAAATACTGTTCTCCAGCTTCTCTTACTATAATCGTTCTGCTGGCAGCAAACTCCTCAGATAAATCCGAAGAGATTTTTTCAGCAAATAATTCCTGGTCTGCTTCATCCAAGCTATCATCATATACCTCATAGCTTTTTGCCAGATATTCAGCCGCTTCTGTAGCTTTAGTCTGATAGTCTGTAACTACTTTATTTTGTATATTTAAAACCATAAAAAAGGCAAATATACAGTAAATTACCGCAAAAACAGGAATTAAAGAAACCAGTATTCTGATTGAAACATTCTTGCTTTTCAGCCATTTATAATACACGACTGTTAAAAGTACAATTATTAAGCAGCCAATTATAAACTGTATAATTCCCTGGAAGAACGTAACCTGAAGCAGCGATGTAAAGTTTAAATTAAACTGCGGAATAACTTTTATTCCGTCCTGTGTTCCAGAAAGATAATAGATATCACCTGAATTTACATCTGCCATTTTAAAGAAACTGATTCCGTTGTTATGAATACTCATATCAATTAATTCAGTTTCATAATACGGTAAAGCTTCTTCTATAGGAAAGTTAGTGTATGGTTTTACCGTGTTATTTTTAAGCTGATACAGCTTATTTTCAGCTATATCCTGAAAAAACACGCTTCCGTCTGTCTGAGGGCTTATGTTTCTTGCCAGTCCGTCATACACCACCGTCATACCGCCGTTACGTATTCCCATTAAACTGCCTGAAATGCTTACACAGTACTTCTCATCTCTTATAGCAAAGCTTCTATAAGCGCCTCCGTCAATAAGATATTGTGTTTTGTCAATTAAATCGTTATTTTCTTTGTCAAGGGCAAAATATACTGCATATCTTTTGTCTGTGCTGATACCGCTTAACGATAAATCTCCCTGAGAGGATATGTATATATTATTTAATTTATAGCCGTCTGATAAATCTGTTTCAAGGAGTATGTCATTATTTTTCAAAGGTGTTCTTATTTTGTTGCTGTTAAATGCCTCTAACTCCTGACGAACAATATTTCCGCTTTGGCTGTCTCTGTAATTCCAGAGGATATAAAGCTGATTATGCCTTGCGGCAATGCTTTCTACCTCTGCTATTTCTTCTGAAAAAAGACTGCCTTTGCTTACAAATGAAGCGTCATCTATTCTTCCGTCTTCATCACAGCGAACAACGGCAATATTTTTTCCGGTATCAAAAGCGGCATATAAATAATTTCCATCAGAAAACATTACAGAAGGAGAGTTATAAAATTCATCTACTTCTCCATAATAAACACCGACATGAAACACCAGATTTATGATAAAAAATAGCAGAATCAAAACCAAGCTTGTTTTTTTCATCTTCATTCTCCCCGCTTTTGCAAGGTTTTTATACCCTGCCATCTGTTAAATCTTCTGTACCAATTGTGTTAACGCCATCATATATGCCCGAAACATCTTCGTTCTGCTGATATAGAAAAGCCGGAATTCCTCTGCTTTTCGATTCTGAATATACGTACACTACTGTAATGGCAATAACAGCTATAACAATGGATATTTTTATCACATCATCGTTGATACCGGTTTTAGCTTTAAATTTTTCCCATAATCCCCGCAGACCTTTTTGTTTTTCCTGTTCATCTTTAATGATAAATAAAATATCTTCGTAAACATCTGCAAGAGATGAAAAACTTCCTTTCTCCTGCTTTCTGACAAAAAGTTCAACTGCTTTCGGAAATTTAATTTTACCTCGTTTGGCCTTTTTTTGGTAATACTGGGTAAACATTCTTTTTACAAAATAAGAAGCCTTATCAACTAATTGCTGTTTATCCATTGTTTCCGGCAGTTTTTTAAAATTCAAATAATAATTAAAGTAAACATTGTTCTGCTTGTCTATACTTATATTTTCATCCTGAATAGTCATCCACAGCAGTTCTATTGGAAGTTCACTTCCCATACAGCGTTCAATAAAACTTTTAGCGGCATAAAACACACTTTGTGTTTCCATCATTACAATAGATGCGTAAGAGCTGTATATTCTCTCCTGAAAATACCTGAATGCAAGCACTAAGGTATCCTTTAGAGTGTATACGCTAAGCAAGTCACCGTCTTTGCTGCCAATGCTGTGGCTGTCGCTTAAAAGCTCCAGAACCTTTTCAATAGTTTTTCTTTCTTTAATAAAAACTACAGTAAAGAAAGTTCCTTCCCATTTCAAACTGCGGTAAATAACAACATCATTTATCTCATTTGAAAGTATAGTTCTGACCGGTTCCATATATAGCTGACTAAAGGTCATAAAAACACATCCTAAGATATACTAATAATTTACTTCTCCGCCTTTTTCTGTTTTACAACGACAAAAGCTGTTGCGTAAAGATTAGGATTAGCTACGCTAACTGCTTTAATTTCATATACGCCTTCTTTAGCTGATGCCACATATTGCCCATTATTGTCTATAGTGCCGCCTGCCATATCCACAAGCTCAAATGTACAAGGTGAAGGCTCTGTTCCGCTGAATACAGGCGTAAATACTGTTGTTTCTCCTGGTATTAATACAATTGTATCAGGAGAGAGCACCATGCTGGCTCCCGTTATATCTGAAGGCAAAAATCTCTTTTCGCTGTCCGGTGCTTTAAAAGCAAACCATCTTATGCTTATGCTTATAGCATCTGTCCAGGACAAAATTCTAAGTCCAACTATAAATGTACCTCTGTCAGCCATAACTTTTACAGCTGTTTCAACATCAATATTATTCCTGTCCCGTTTGCTGGCAAAAATATCTGTTCTTCCTGATATTGTTTCACTTAAAGGAGTATCTTTTGAGCCTGAATCGCTGTACTGTTCTACAGCTACATTTACACTTACAGCTCCGCGTCCAAGGCCGTGCATTATTTCATCCGAGAAAACAACACTGCCTACTTTTGCATCAAGGCCAATAGGTATATCAATAACACCGCTGGCCAGATATTTGGAAAAATCAGTACTGTATGAAAAGTCAGTATCCTGCACTTTTTTCTCAACTTTTTCCGGCTCGCTGACACTATCTGCCGGATAATATGCTCTTAACTGTTCAAAGCTTTTTTCTGATATTGGTGAAGAAGCAAACTGACTGAAAGGATTTTTAATTACCTCATCAATTCTGTAGTCTAAACCAAGCCTTGTAATTATGATTTTGGCAAGCACCACATAGTCCTCATCAACTGGCTTAAAATATTCCGTAAGCGGAACTGACTGTACTCTGCGGGCTATTTCTTCATGTATTGGCAAATCCGTTAATGCTATCATGGCATCTGTTGTTTCCCATACAGGAGTCTTTTTAACATCATCGCAAAGGAGAATAAAATTTTCTTTAAATACGCTTACTATAATATTTCTTTCATCCTCCATTAAAACCTTGCCTGTATAATCCGCCTCAACACTTTTTCCCGGTGGTATTTTAACTTTATCGAAATTTACATCTATGTATGAGTTGCCTCTGCCTGTAATTATGCCAGGAACAGAGATACGGTAAGAAAGCTGTACCTCTTTCATTTCAGAGCTTTTGTTTTCTATTAAAGAACGGAATAACACATTTTTATGCCTTTCTGCAACTTTAGGAAAAAAGTGGCGTACTCTGATTTTAGAATCCTCATAAAGCGTTTCTTTATGGATATATTCCCCTGCTTCATTTTTACGGCAAATAACATCATTTTCACTTTTTAATATAAGGTCAAAGCCTTCCTCAACACGGTTGCGCTTATCTTCCACATTGTGAGTTGTCAGAAGGTTTACATCTGTCTGACTTTCTTTTTCGCTGTAGCACAAACATAAATAAAAAATACTCTCCTCAATCTGTTCATAATTTTCAATAGAAGACAGCTTCCTGGCAATAAGCTGCGGCACAACAATTTCACGTCCACTGTGGTCGATAGCCAGTCCAGACTCAATGGAAATAGTAAATTCATCTATCTGAAATGTGTTAAGTCCCGTAACTACACCGTAATTAAGCATCATACGGTTTAACAATCGTCTTTTATCATTTATATAACCCTGCTCACAAATAAAATCCATAGAGGTAAGCAGTTTTCCATTATAGTACCTGTTTCTTTCAAAGGGAAAAATTTTTGAATTCAGCATGCCCCTACTCCCCTCCACTTGGAAATAACTTAAATTCTGCCAAAAATCCCTACTTTTCTTTTATTATATTATAAAAAACAAACCAACAAAAAACAACCGACATGTAATATTCAGCGCCGTTATTGATACAAAATACAAATTTTACTTAATAATATTGCGCGTATCTTCCAAATTCGTGTTTAAGGAGCACTTTGCCAAATTTAGCATTTTCTACTTTAATTGCCGCAACAATATGTTTCATGGATATAGCAGTATTTTCTGATGCCGCCATATAAGCCGCCAGCACCACTATATTTTTTATGTTGCTTCCCGAAAACTCAAAAGAGTTGGCCAAAAAATCATAGTCAATGCTGCCGTCTGTAGGCGCATTTTTGGGTATCATACTCTTCCAAAGCTCATAGCGCATTTCAGCCCCCGGAAGCTGGAAATTAATAATGAAACTTATCCTTCTTTTAAACGCATCATCAAAATTCACCAGATAATTAGATGCCAAAATAGTAATTCCCTCAAACTCTTCTATTTTTTGAAGCAAAAATGATGTTTCCACATTTGAATATTTATCTTTTGAGTCAGAAACCTCTGTTCTTTTTGAAAAAAGAGCATCGGCCTCATCAAAGAATAATACAGCATTTGCATATTTCGCCTCATTAAACAGTACAGAAAGGTTTTTTTCGGTTTCTCCTATATATTTGCTTACCATCTGAGAAAGGTCTACTTTATAAAGCTCTAATTTCAGTTCATTTGCTATTACCTGTGCCGCCATTGTTTTTCCAGTTCCAGGCGGGCCGTAAAATAATATTGAAAGACCTTTACCATAAGAAAGCTTCTTTTCAAAGCCCCATTCTTTATTTACTTTGTTTTTGTACTTAATATGATTTAGTGCGTAGAGCATCATTCTTTTTTGCTCTTCTTCAGCTATTAAATCATCCCAAGTATAGTCCGCTTTTACCAGAGTTGCCTTCTCCCTTAAACGGTTGAGACTCTGCACCCTTACAGCTCCGACAAAATCCTCCTCTGTCATCTCCTGCCGCCCGTCATAAATTGCTGAAAGATAGGCTGAGGCTATAACATTCTGTATCTGTTTTGGTGTAAGTATAAACCTATTGGCAATAGTCTCCACCTCAAATGAAGGGGCAAGTGCTTTGCCTTTTAAAAATTCATTCCAAAGGAGCAGGCGTTCCTCGTATTCAGGCATATCATATTTAATTTGAAGTATCTGATAATCTAAGGAATACCGATACACATTTTTTTCCTCAGATGTAATAAGCAGAATATCCAGATAATTCCTGCATGTCTGTATCATGTTCTGCACTGTTTTTTCAGTTTCCTCATCCAAAGCCGGTATATTTTTAAGGCAAAGCAGGCTGTCCTCAACAACAGCCTCTATTATGGCATTTCTGAGCAGCTCATAAATGTTTTTTCCTGAGTTAAGCGCATTTTCCACATCAAAGCAAAAAATATCCCTGCCGCAGTGCCGCGATAAATAACCCAGCGCAAAACTTTTTCCCGTTCCTTTTGGCCCAAATATTTGAAGCATTGTAGGTTCATGCTCATTAAGAGCCGTTTCCATTGTTTTTGCCATACCGGTAAGCTTGCGCTCGTTAATAAATACTTTTCCTGCCGAAGCATCGTGGCGTATGTATTCACCGCAAAACCGTATCTTAGGACTAACCTCATTTCTGTCATTAACATAAGAAACAACTTTTTCTGCCAATTTCATTGGCTTTGATAAAAAAGGTGTCTTATCCGGTAAATTTTCTCCGCCAAAAAGAAGCATTTCGGCTCTTCTTCCTTTTTCACAGGCCAAAAAGACACTATTATCCGGAACAATCTCAGTAAGAGAATATAAGGATTTTGCCAAACCAAGGGTTGGAAAGTACTGATTTACATTGTCCTGCAAATACCCAAAAAGCCGTTCATATTTTCTGTCGCTCTCCAGGCATAGTGCCATAAGAAACGCAAAGAATTCAAAGGAGTTCAGCATAAACCGTTTTTTTATCTCAAAAAGCCGCATAGTCTCCGAGGCTTCTTTTCTGCTTATAATATGTTCCCAGCCTTTTTGTATGCTCAGCACCACTTCAGGCTTTAAGGCATAATGGCGGTAACGAAGTTTTCCAGCCTCAACAGTTGCCTTTACTTCCTCCGGCGTAATTACTATTCCGGAAAGATGAAACGGTCTTCCCGCCTGCTTTTCCTGTTTAATAGTCAGAGCTGTTTCTATATACATGTCAATATAGGCGCGGATATTTTCCATTAAATCAGCACTGCTTAAATAAGGCTCTGCCCAATCTGTGCTGTCAAAATAGGTTTCATACAAGTTTTCCATGCCAAAGCTCCCGTCTTTTCTTATTTATCAAAAAATTTCCTGCGTACTTAATGCCTGCATTCTGTTATTATTCTTCACGTTCCTCGCCCTGTGTATTTTCAGGAATAATACTGCAAAGTACTCTGATTTTGCTCGCATCATCATCTTGCCTAGCTCCGGTTATCACCATTTTTGTGTTTCGGTTAAAAAGATACTCATTTTCACCCTGATTAGCCGATACACCCATTACAGGCGCACCGTTGGAACCTGCTGGGGCAAAAATCTGCAATACAATGTCGCCAGACCACATTAAATTTGGTGTAACAGATGCACTCATAAAGCCTTTATCCTTAATTACGGCTCCCTGAGATGCCAAAGCGTTAATACTCTCCACCGTTATCTCGTCACTGCTTTTAAAATAATTCCCGTCGTTTACCATATCACGGAAAACACTTCTTGATATTTTACGATAAACAGTTATGTCTTTCTTCTGCTTATATTTGCTTAATGCTCCTGCAAGAATATCTGCGCGTTTTTTATATCTTTCTACATTTGCCGCATTTTCACGCATTCCTTCCCAGGTATTTCCTTTTTCTCTTGATACAGCGTTGTATTCTTTAAAACTGGCACTGGTATATTCAAGCATAACCATCATTTCTTCAACAGACAGTTTTTTCGCCACAAAATTTTTTGCCAAAGCGTCCATGCCGCCTATAAAATCCATATTTAGTTGTGTTTTTAATGATTCCTTTCTTCCTTTCAGCTCATCAGAACTTAATGCGTCTTCGCCCTCTTTTAAAACAGCCGAATCATCTACAGATTCCACATATCCTCTGTCAACGGCCGGTCCATACTTTTCTTTCCAATATTCTCCATGACGCTTGGCATATCCCAATGGAACTTCGGACTGCATTCTCAGATATTCTCTTTCAACTACTGGCGGTAACCTCATATCCAGCATTTTCTTGTACTTGTCCATGCTAAACAGCCTGTCTCTTACAGCACTTAATTTTTCCTTTAATGGATTAACAGGCTGAGATTGTGCCGCAGGTGCTGCTTTACCTGCATTTGCAGCTGCTGCAGGCGCCTTTGGTGCAGCAGCTGCCTTAGGCACACTGGATTTCTGAGATGCAGCAGCGGCTTTTTCCTGCTCTTTTCTTGCCTTTCGGTCTTTCTTCCAGCTGGCAAGACTTGCCTGCACAACAGGGGCAGATGTATTGTGCAGCGGTGCAAGTTTCTGCCCCTCTGCCGTACCGGAGCTTTCCAAAACACTTGAAAATCCGCCTTTTCCCGGAGATGTCATTCCTTTAGCATTGCCGTAGAGCTCTGATTTTTCAGACATACTACCTCTCACTAAATCCATAGAGGATTCGTCAGTTTTTTTATCCGCCGAAAAAGAATTCGGCATAGCTTTCTTTTTTTCCTCCATAAGAGAATTCTCAAACATATGTATCTATCACCTCTGTCTTAACTTATACTTTTTATACTTTCTGTTCTGATGCTGTACTCGTTCCTTTATTATTCTTCCTTACGTTCTTAGCCTTGAGCATTTTCCGGAATAATCCTGCAGAATATCGTAATGTGATTTATAGACTCATCCTGCTCAACTCCGGTTATCTTCATTAACTTGTCCTTTTGACTCATAGCTTTCATTTGCATTTTGAAATGTAAAATTCATTTCTAAATGCAAATTATTATCAAAAACTCTGAAATTTGTTTAAATAACAAAGTTTTTAAATTTATACTTCAATAAAGTTATCTTCATGCTATGAATAACTGATTTTTCGCAAAGGAATACTATACATTCTAAAATCTATAAAATTACAATCAAATTGTTTTTGCTGTATTTAAACATAATGCGTTGAAATTTCAAAAATAAGCCTTTTATAAATTTATGTACTTACTTTCTCGCCTCTGGCCGCTTTCATACCATCCACATCTGCCTTGCTTTCAAACGAGGAGTCATCCACCAAAGAAATTCCTTTTCCAGGAGAAGAAGGCACTTTTCCGGTGGACTGCTGAACCACATGTGAAAGCTCATGCCCCAAAAGGCTTTGTCCTTCCTGAGTTTGCGGATTGAACTGACCCGGTGCAAAACCGATAGATGTACCACTGGCTACAGCCCTTGCTCCTGCCTGAGCAATTAAAGGACTTTCGTAAACGCTGACATTGCTGAAATCTGTTCCAAAGGCCTGACTCATTTTTTCAGTTACAGAGCCTGGCATTTCTTTCTTTTGCACAGTACCGCTAAAACCTAATGCTGATAACGCCGCAGAATTAGAAAGTCCAAAGCTTTCCGGCGTACTTTGGCTAAACCCGGACATACCGCTGTCTGCTTCCGATATTTTTGCGGATTTGGATTTCTGCTCAAACATGCCGTTATCCTCCTTTTACAACACTTAATTTTTGCCAAATTATGGTATATCAAAAAACTGAAAACTGCCGTCAATTAAGTAAACCGCCCTTTTTCTTTCCGAGAGCAAACATTTTATTCCCAATATTTTTTTAGTCAGTCCCTGCGCTGTTGAACCAATAGCCGTAAGACGGAATAATGTGTCCCCTGGAAAACCTTTATCTACAATATCCGCTCCCATAGCTTTAAGCAAAGGTAAAAAAACTCCTTTGCAGTTTGGATCTGTATAGGCAGCTCCCAATTCAAGACAGCCTTCTTCAGGCTCAAAAACAAGTATGTAAGCCTTAACATTCCCATTTAAAACATATGCCTTGCTTAAATCAAACCGTGTAATGTCGCTACAGCATGTATAATTTAAAAAGTCCGGTATTTTACTGTCGTATAAAAGAGCATATTTCTGTTCATCCGTTAAATCCTGAAAATCCACTATTTCATGCGGTTTTTTATAATTATTCAGGCTTTTGGCAAAAAAATCCGTTTCTTTACCATTGGCAACTGTAATGCCGTAATTCTGGCCAAGAATTTCAATCCTAAAATTTTTCTTACTGAAAACAACATCTATCCCAGAGTTTTCTCCCCGTGCGACCTCATAATCGGCATACACTGCCTTACAGTTTGCTTTTGAAGCTCTTTCAACAATATCTGAAACAAGCCGAGAGCCAATGCCATAACCTTGAACATCAGGGTCGACAAAAATAGACTGTATCTTCCATAAATCTTCTTCCTTTTTAACAACAACAGTGCCGCAGGTATGATTTTTGATTACTGCGCCTATACTTAAATAAGGTTCTTTATCCATAACATCATGAAGATGTTCATATACATAAGGATAAAATGCCTCTTTATTTTGGCAGTCAATTTCCATCAGCATTATTATTCCTCCTGCTTTTGATACTTAACGCATTCTTTTTCCTTATCGAGAACATAATCAGGTTTACGCACATACTTTCCACATTCAATAACACTATTTGAATATCTGAACTTGCAGTCTTTACATTGAAGGTTTTGATTTAAAATCAAAATAGGTGCTGAGTCTTCTGTATAACAAAATTTTTCATTTGAGTCGTATTTATTTTCTTCTGACATAACTTAATTCCCCCTTTATAAATCTATACTCCTGTATTTTTTCATTTTTAATTTGTAGTTTTTTACAAATAATTTATATTTATTCTAAATAAAAAATAACTTTGTTAATTCCTATAAATGATTTCCTGTTTTATAACCTGAAAACAAATTATTTTCTTTTATTTTACAGAAAATCCCTTATGCTTTCAATTTATTTTTATTAATATAAGATAAACTATAACATATATATATATTTAATTTGTAAGTACTGCATTAAAGAAAATTGTCAATAATATTTTTTTCTTGAATTTTATAATAAAATCTTACTACAAACCAAAATACGTACACAGTGGTTTTATGTAGGTTTAATAAAAAGATACTGCCTATTCAAACACAGTCTTCTTATTTTAGTATAACAATCCTGTTAAACTTTTCAATTGTTTTGTATAAACACGCAGTTAAATGTAATAAAAAGCAGTATATTTAAAGAATACTGATATTAAAAAGTGATATTTGGTTTTTAATAAGATGCGTATAAAAAATAATAGGCAAGAGATTTATTTTAGCTTATATAGATATTATTGTAAGTTTAACATAAAATTTAGTTTATAACTTACATATCGTTATTTTACAAGAATATAAACAATTGATAATTATACATTTAACTGAATATTTACGTACAGGTGCTTTACTATAACAAAAGGCTCTTTTATGAATTTTATACTTTCATAAAAGAGCCCAAAAAGAAAAAGTTTAAAGATAAAGCGCTTATTATTGCCTAAAGCAGAACTGTATTCCTAAAATTAATAGCTGCATTAGCCATTCATCTTAGCCTTTACTATATAGTTTCCGCCTACTACATTTCCAAAAAGATATTTTCCTGCTGTATTTGTTTTTGTTACAGCAACTAATTTTTCTATTGTTGTTGTTCCTTCAGCAACAATTTCATAAAGACCAACAAAACAGCCTGCTACAGTTTGGCCTGTTTTATTGCGTATTATACCGCTTACTGTACCGCTGTATGTCCGCGCATCTTCAACCATATACATGGTAATATTTGCAATTGAACCATTTACAATAACAACTTTCATATTTGAAGAAGGCATGTAGCCATCTGCTGATGAAATAAGAGTGTATTCTCCATCTTCAACATCATAAAATACAAATTCACCGTCTGCTGCTGCATATGTTGAAGCTAAAGTATCACCATTTACGTTATTCAATATTATTTTTCCGCCAGCTAAAGGTTTTTTAACACCTTCATTATTGTTAATTAAAAGAACGCCGGCTATTGAACCAAGGGATAATGAACTATCAGCAATACAAATAAGATCTGCCTTAATTGCACTTACCGATGTTAGTGTAACTCCTATAGCATCACTTAATCTGTAACCTTCTGCAACAGAAGCAATACTGTATGTTCCTTCAGGTATATCTGTAAGAGAATAAGAACCATCGTTATCCGTGAGAGCATGCTTAAATGGTATACCTGCACTATCAAATAACTTTACCGTCGCTCCAGGAATTGGATTAGTCCCATCTGTTACTATACCATACACAGTTGACATTGTAACTGGAGCTGTTGAAAGTTCCAGATTAATATCAACCTCCTCCACTCCTTCAATTTGGAAATTTGAACTATACTGCAAGCTCAATAAATCCTGTTTAATCTCTGCCATAAAATCTTCCTAAATTATTTAAATTCATTTTGTAAACAAGCTTTCTACTGTTCACACTCTTTATAATATGCAGGTAACAGGCATAAGGTTACTGATTTATTGAATTCTTACAAATAAAAAAAGCCAAAAGCTTTCAAAAGAAATGCTTTTGACTTTTGACGTCGCTAAGAGGATTTGAACCTCCGGCCTACCGCTTAGGAGTACGGCGTACCATTTCGTAAATTGTTCATATCATATCTTCCCGTGTTGTTTCTTCGCAAATTGTGCTGCCTGGAGGCAGGTCAATTTGCACAAAATCCCCTGAAATATGCTGCCTTACAACGGCTTTTCAAATGTCGTATTAGCAATGTATTAGCAGGAACCCCTTGTGACAGAGGGCTTCCAGGGGCCATTTCAAAATGCTATTAGCACAGATGGAGGATAATCTTATGAGCACCAACACACCTAAC
>CALWHR010000002.1 GCA_944380455.1 uncultured Clostridia bacterium | reverse complement strand
TTATCCAAAAACACTGATGTGGGGTACCCTTTAATTCCGTATTTCCTGTTAAGCTCTCCATTTTCATCAAACATAATAGGAAACGACAGTTCCTGACCAACAGCCCATGCCAAAAAAGTTTCTTTGTCCATTTCGTTGCGGTATCCTGGTGCTACAACTGAATATATAACTACTTCATCAGAGTCGGCATATTCCTCAGAAAGTCCTTTAAACTCCTCCATACCGCTTAAACACAGCGGACACCATGTAGCCCAGAATTTAAGATACACAGTTTTTCCTTTCCAGTCAGAAAGTGAAACATTATCGCCGCTTAATGTATTGCCCTCCTGACTTGCGTATTCTACTGTTTTTTGGTTAATTAACGGTATCTGAGAAGAAATCATCCAAATTCCCATTGCAGCCACAAGAACACCGCCTGCAATTTTAATTTTTCCAAGATGCGGATAAATCCGGCGTATTTTTTTTAGAACAAACTGAGAACCTATGGCCAGAAACAGAAAAGGCACAGCAAAACCAGCGGCATATAAAAGCAGCATAATTCCGCCAAGCATGGCATTTCCCTGTTCAATAGAAATACCAAGCACCATAGCCAGTATAGGTCCTACACACGGCGACCAGCCAAAAGAGAAGAAAAAACCAAGAGCAAATGCACCAAGCAAACCAGATTTAGGTGAAACTGGTGAAGGAAGCTTTTTGGTCTGTTCCAAAACTGGAATCCTTATTACTCCAATCTGGTAAATGCCCATAACCAAAACAGCAATACCGCAGCAAAGCATAAAAAAGCTGCTCTGAATAAATGAACCTGCAAATCCGGCACCTATACCCATAACAAAAAATACAGCCGAAACACCTAATACAAAAGCAAGTGTTTTTTCCAATCTTTTGACCAAAGGGAATTTAGCCGTATTCTCATCGGACGAAAAGTATCCGAAATATACCGGCAGAAGCGGCAGGACACACGGCGAAAAAAATGAAAGCATTCCTGCTGAAATTATAGCCATACACAGTCTTAAATCAAGATTCACGTAACCGCCTCCTCATATATTATTTATTATAAAACACATCTGTTTACTAATATTTGAGTTTAAAAATACTCAAAATAATTCGGCAAAATACTTAAAGCATCATTCATAAAACAAATTAGAATTAGAATTTTTCTAATTCTAATATATAAAATATAAATTCTGTTGTCAAGGAGTTTAATACAAATTATTTCCATGATTAAATTTATAAATAACCATCATTTTATGCAAAAAGCACCGGAAAAAACATAAATATGATTCCGGTGCTTTGCATAATTTTATTATTTATATTTTAAATTTTCTGTTTTTAACTTAGCCATAAATTGAATTATATACCATTACAGCCACGTCTTTTCTTACAGCATACTCTCCCGTTTTTAAAGGTATATCAGATATAATATTAAATTCTTCTGCTACACTTAAATATCCTTCCGGATATCCACCAGACTTTTGTGCCAAATCATCATAACCCCATGCACTTACCAGCATTTTTACCATCTGCTCATAAGTAACTGGGTCATCAGGGCCGAATTTTCCATCGCCATAGCCGCTTATTATCTCTAACTCGGCCGCCTTTGAAATATATTCTGCTGCCCAGTGTTCAGGCGGCACATCAGTAAAAACAGATGTACTTTCTAAAATATCCCCTACTCCTGTCATTCGGCACATAATTACTGCAGCTTCTGCCCGTGTAATTGTGCTTTCAGGATTGAAATTTCCATTTTCATCACCGCTTATAATTCTAAGAGAAACAAGGGTTTCAACAGCTTCTGCATAGTCTGCATCCTGCGGTACATCAGGGAAAGTATTTGTTTTTCCAAAAGCCTGTCCGCTTAAATAAAATATACAGAAAAAGACTGCCAAACATACTAAAACTTTTCTATTTAATTTTTTCACTATAATCCTCCTAAACTAAAATCGATTTCAAAAATCAATCTCTTTTCACATTTAATATATTTATTCGTCATTTTCCGCCTTATATCGTCAGAAAATATCTTTTAATAATATAGCATTTATTATAAAGCTTTACAATGCAGATAACACATAAAAGCAGTTAGAGTTAATTAATTCTATAAAATCAGTTTAAAGTCATATTTGTCTGTTTTATTTTAAGACATAAAAATCCCCCTTCTGCCAGAGCAAAAGGAGGATTAAGTATTTTATGTTTATTTAAAATTTGGTTTTATTATCAGTCAAATGCCTTCAAAGCCTGTGTGAAATCAGCAATTAAGTCATCTGCGTCTTCAATACCAACAGAAATTCTTAAAAGCCCTTCTGTAATGCCAAGAGCAGCCTTCATATCTTCAGGTAAATCTCTGTGAGAAGATGTTGCAGGATGTGACATAGTTGTCCTTACACCGCCAAGAGTAGGCGCATAGTGGCATATTTTAAGACGTTTCATAAACTCGTTAATTTTAGCTCTGTCAGAAGGCATTTCAAAGCTTAACATAGCTCCGCAAAGACCGTCTTTAAACAGCCTGCCGGCAAGCTCTTTCTGAGGATAGTTTTCAACTGTAGGGTAATTAACTTTTAATACATGTGGATTTTTTTCAAGTGCTCTTGCAAGCTTATCAGCATTTTTCATCTGCTGTCTCATTCTAAGGCCAAGAGTCTGCATTGAGCGCTGAACAAGCCATGTATTGAATGTTCCGCCTGTTGTGCCAAAAATCGACTGTCTTGTAAGCACTTTATCCATTAACTCTTTTGAACCGGTAGCTGAGCCTAAAAGTGCATCACTGTGGCCGTTAATGAATTTTGTAAGGCTGTTTATTACTATATCAGCACCTAAATCAAGGCATTTTACAGCGTATGCAGTTACAAATGTATTGTCAACAATAAGCAATGCGCCGTTTTCATGAGCTATTTTTCCAAGTGCTTCTATATCAGCAAGAGCTACACAAGGATTGCTTGCTGTTTCACCGTAAATTACCTTTGTATTAGGCTTAATTGCTTTTTTAACTGCTTCTGCGTCGGAGAAATCTACAAATGTATATTCAATTCCATATTCTGCCATTATTTCAATAAGTTCAATGCTTTCGCCGTAAAGAGTATCACCAGCTATTAAATGGTCACCAGATTTAAGGAAAGCAAATAAAACTGTCTGTATAGCACCCATACCTGACGCAAAGATAGCACTTTCTTCACCATTTTCAAGATATGAAATTTTATCAGCAAGCATATGTCTGTTTGGATTTCTTGTTCTGATATATGTATAGCCCTTTGATTCATATGTAGAATTTACATCATCAAGGTCACCAAAAATATTAAATGCAGATGTTAAAAATAATGGAGCAGCTTCCGGTACAATATCACAGCCTTTTACTTTATCGCCTTTGTAAAGCAGCTCCGTATCAAAACTGAATTCATTGTTTTCCATTATAAATTCCTCCTTAACATTAATTATTTTTGATAATTATATAACAGTCAGATAATAAATTAAATCTTATTCACTAAATAAAATTTCATTTTCCATTGTTATTTTTAAATATAATTATCAATTTTATTTATAAAACCCCTTTAAACTTATAAAAATATTTTAAGCCTTATTTATTTAACCTCAAAATATTACCATAATACCTCTGTGCTGTAAATAATGCCAGAGACTATAGTTCAGGTACTCTTCCAAAACATAAAACACAGATTTGCAAGAACATATTGTCACATTGTTTACATATTAGTTTTCTGAATAAATTTTTGAAATATCAAGTAAATCCCAGTTGCCGCCTGAAAGTACGCAGCATACCCTTTCGCCTTTGCGTATATTTATTCTTTTCTCTAAAAGCGCACCTATAGTTATTGCAGCTGAAGGCTCTACAATAAGCTTAGCATCTTTAGCAATCATTTTCATTCCAGTTTTAATGTTCTCATCGCTGACTGGAACTATCTCATCAACATATTTTTCTATTATATGATAAGCATTGTCCCCCGGTATGCTTACCATTAAACCATCTGCTATGGTATTTTTAAGCGGAAGAGTTGTAGGCTTTTTATTTATTCTGCTTACATAGTATTTTTTAGTGGCTTCAGGTTCAGCACCGATTACTCTTACAGACGGCTTTATCTCTTTAATGGCTGTTGCTATCCCGCTTAAAATACCGCCTCCGCCAACAGGAACAATAACCGTATCAACATCTTTTAAATCTTCCAATATTTCAAGGCCTATAGTTCCCTGACCGGCAATAACATAAGGGTCTTCTGATGCGTGTACTTTGACAAAGCCTCTTTTTTCTGATAATTCGCATACGGTTTCCCACCTTGCGGCAGAATCTCCGTCTGAAAGAACTACTTCGCCACCCAGTGCCTTTGTGCTTTCAATTTTAGTTGCCGGTGCCGCAGAGGTAATTACAATAACAGCTTTTGTACCAAGCTCTCTGCAAGCATATGCCACTGCCTGAGCATGATTTCCGGCAGACGAAGTAACAAGTCCTTTAGCCAGCTCACTTTCTGGCATTGAAAGAGCTTTATTAAAAGCTCCTCTTAATTTAAAAGAACCTGTTATTTGGAGATTTTCTGGTTTGAAATATATTTCACATCCAAAAACATTTTCTATTTTCTCACACCTTATTAAAGGTGTACGCTTAACATGGCCTGCAATTCTTTCCTTAGCCTGCAAAATATCGTTAATGTCAGGATATTTTTCCATTTGATAAATCACCTCAAATTATTTACAAACTCAAAATATGTACCCTTTTCGGTTTCCAATACTTTCTTGTATATTATCTCTGCCATAACATTATCCTGGATTGCCATGCCTGTGGTGTCAAATATCGTTATCTGTTCATCGCTTATTCTTCCCGGCTTTTCTCCGCTTATTATCTGTCCAATTTCTGCATAGATATCGTTTTCTTTAACATAGCCTTTATTAATGGCATGCTGAATTTCGCCTTTTTCTATACATTGTTTTATAGAGTCGCACACAGCTGTAGCTTTTAAAAATATCTCCGGGGCATATTCCTGTTTGCCCTTTTCGTCAGTACCTACAGCAACAATATGTGTTCCAGGCTTAACCCATTCAGCCTCAATTACCGAGCCTTTTCCCCTTGTTGTGGATATAACTATATCAGCATTTTCAACTGCTTCTTTTTTGCTGTTTTCTATCGCAACAGGTATTTTAAGCTCATTTTCAATATCGTTTTTAAATTTTACGGCATTTTCCTCTATACTGTCCCAGCAGTGAATTTTCTTTATATCTGCCACATTAACAGCTGCTCTAAGCTGCATTCTTGCCTGATTGCCTGTACCTATTGAAGCAACCTCATGAGAGTTTTTTCTTGCAAGATATTTAATTGATACAGCGCCTGCCGCACCTGTTCTGTATCCTGTAATAAGACTTCCGTCCATAACACACAAAAGAGCACACGTTTTGGAGTCAAAAAGAAGCACTGTACCAAGGTTAGCCGGAATATTATATTTTACAGGGTTATCTACAAATCCGCCTGATGATGCTTTAAGGGAAATCAACTCATTTTCTGCGCAGTATCCGGCTTTAAAATCTATACCTCCCGGACATCCCGGCATATTAAGCCCCATATACGGCGGAAGTATAACTTTTCCATCGTTAAACATTTTATATCCTTTTTCAACAGCCGGTATTACATCTTTTATATTAATTACGCTGGCTGCTTCTTCTTTGCTAATAAGTAAAGTTTTCACTTTAAACACCATCTTTCATATATGTTTATAGTAATTTTACGCTGACAAAGTAATGAATTTAATATTATTCCAACTAATTAAAGCATTATTTAAATAATATTATTTTCTTGCAGATACTTCTTCATCATTTAATATTTTGCCTATCATATCTATATCCCAGTTCCCGGAAGTAAGTACAAATGCAACTCTTTCGTTTTCTTTTACTGTAACTTCTTTTCCCAGTATTGCTGCAATACCAACACATGATGATGGCTCAGCAATTAATTTTGCTTCATTGGCAACTATTTTAACTGCCTTTTTAATGTCTTCTTCGGTTACGGAAACAAACTCATCAACATATTTCTCGCATATAGGATAAGGATTTTTTCCCGGTTTCCAGCATCCAAGACCGTCTGCCAAACTTGGGAAGCTTTCTACTTCAACTCTATGTCCGGCTTTGCGGCTTTGAACATATCCATCGCTGGCTTTTGCCTGAACACCGATTACACGAACTTTAGGATTAATCTCTTTTATAGCAGTAGAAACACCTGCTATAAGTCCGCCTCCGCCTACAGGTACAAAAACAGTATCTACATACGGCAAATCCTCAAGAATCTCAAGACCTATTGTACCTTGTCCAGCCATTACCGTATAATCCTCAAATCCATGGGCAACCGTATAGCCGTGTTCTTTTTGTATTTTCTCAACCATTTCCCATCTTGCATCGTAAAGTCTTGGCCCAAGTATAACTTCTGCACCAAGCGCTTTGGATTTTTCAATTTTTATTTTAGGTGCATCTTCCGGAAGGACAACAACAACATGTGTTCCGGTAATCTGTCCGGCAAGTCCGCAGGCCTGACTGTGATTGCCGGAAGAACTGCAAATAATTCCCTTGTCTCTTTCTTCCTGAGTTAAAGAAAGTATTTTGTTCATAGCCCCTCTCATTTTGAAAGCGCCTGTAACCTGTAGCATTTCCGGCTTTACATACACCTTACAGCCAAGAATTTTATCCATTGTTCTTTCTCTTAAAAGAGGCGTGCGAACTACATAAGGCTTTATACGGTTTGCCGCTTCCCTTATATCCTGAAGAGTAACTGTTGTTTTTTCCATGCAAAATCCCTCCAAACTATTTTATAGTTATATTATATTTTACATGTTCAAAAACAACAAATGCAGATGTATTATTGCAAAGTCATACCATCATGTTATGACTGCACACATTCCTTTAGATATTTAACAAGGAGAGCAGCATACTCTGATAACGTCCGCCCGTTTTCAATAATGTATCCAATAGTAAGCTTATTGTCCCAGCCTTTAATAGGCATATTTTTTATCTGGCTGGAATCATGTTTTGGATAATCAAAACTAATTTCTATATCAACTACATCAGTATTCATAAGCATACTCATAGCAAGATGCTCACTGTTTGTAGCTACATCAAAATTTATCTTTTTACTGTCTAAAATTCCCAAACTAAGATTAGGGAAATCCTCTTCTATAGAAAAAAAGTCATTCAGTCTTTTAACAAATTTAAGATTCGGCAGTTCATCATAATTAATATACTCCCTGTTAAAATAAGGATTATTTTTGCCTACATAAACACACGCATTTAAGTCTGCTACAGGAACAAACTCCAACCCTTTCTTGTTTATTTTATTAAAAAAAGCACTTAAATTTTTCTTTGAAATATAAACTATTCCTATTTCTGAAATTCCCTGTTCAACATGGGATATTATCTCCTCCACATTTCCTAATCTGTGTTCAATACTTATACTATTTGCTTTATAAATATCAGTTATAAGCATGGCAAGGCTATGGCTTTGGTAGGTTGATATATGAAGAGTTTTTTTCTTTTTGCTGATATTTGTTTCAAGTATCAGGTTTGTATTTTTAACAGCATTAAGAGCATAGTTATATATTGATTTTCCATATGAAGTAAGCTTTAAACCTTTACTTGTTCTTTCAAAAATTTTATTTTCCAACTCACATTCAAGCGCATAAATCACTCTGCTTACATTGGGTTGTGTTGTATATAAGCGCTCGGCAGCCTTTCCAAAACTTCCGCATTCTACACACATAAGAAAAAATTCCAGCTGTTTAAATTCCATGCCCTTTACCCCCATAACAATAAAAAACAACCATACAAATTTATACAGAAACTTAAATTTTAGATATTTGTGTTTTTATTTTAAATCACATTTTAACTTTTGAGCCAGCAATATAACTTTGATATATATTCTCCTAATTCATTTACAGCAGCGTAAAACTCCACATGCATACCTTCACTGTCTGTTTAAACACATATGTTATAAATTCTTTTGTAAGCTCTTTGCCAAAATTTCTTTTATTTTCTAAATTCAGTTTAAAATTACTGTAAATTACAGTTTTTTCTTCGGTTCAACAGCTGCTTCACCATAAATTCTATTTCCGTTTACTTACTGAATAATATCAGGAACTAAATTAAATACTTCTTTGTATCCAAACAAATACCTGTAATTCTTTCATTTTCCACAAACGTAATCCCTATGTTCTTCTGCAATTTACTCAGTACAAAACTTTTCAATTGCTTTTTCATACGGCGCTTTTGATATCTGTATGTTATTGCCGCTGCAACGTACAGTCAGCTATATGTTAACCTTTATCTATAAAACTTACATCTATCTTTCTGCGTTCTTCTGTATACTCAATAAATATTCTTTCATCTATTTTCTTTAACAAATGATTAACAGACAATACTTCAGGCAGTCCAATATTATAATCTTTCAATCCAAACATACATCCTGCCTCATTCTATTTCTTCCTTTGCAAATCTCTTGTTCTAATTATATGAAACTCTTGCTCTACTGGAATTTTGCAGTATTTTTACTTAAAGACATAATTTTTATACTTTATACCTTTAAGAACAAAAATTTTCAAATCTGAAATAATTTGTCTATGTTTAATTATACCATAAAACACTAAACAAACCGCACAGTAATCTAATTTGTATTAGTAAGTTTAAATAAAAATCAAAATTATAAAAAAATACTTTTCTGGTTTACGAAAATTATAAACACTAATAATTAGTAGTTTGCACAGATTCTATAAAGATTCTGATAGTTTACCATCGCATATTTACTCCGGGCAGCCACTTTAAGCTGCTGTATTTTTTCTCCATTACACGTAAAAAGGTCTAAATATTCTTTTAATGTTTTCTGGTCTTTTATATAATCTTCTTCTAATTAATTTTATATATTCTTTTTTTCTGATTTTTTCCTATTGTATCAACATAATATCTCCCGAACAAAAAATTTATGTTTCCATGTTTATATTTAAGTTTGCATGCCTGTAAAATATTATTAATACATTCTTCACCTTGAGCCTGCCTGTAAATTGTGCTGTATTAATACATAATGTATACCTAAAAGCATATATAATTCGAATTTGCTTCTGCTTATATTAGTTTTACTTTAAATTAATGACATATTTTTCTAAACACCTGAACTATATCTTTTATTACTTAGTTTAGTAGAAATAATATGCAGTATTTCAGCCATAACTTAAATGAGCTGTTTGTTTTATTTCATTTTTCATTTGCCAAAGTTTATATCTTCCCCTGGCAGAACTAATAGTTTTATTACACTAAAGCAACAAAAATAGGAGTGGCATTATTTATTATTTGCCACTCCACTTGAAAATCAAATATTATCCTAAAAACAATGCTTTTCATCTTGAATGTACAAAATGAAGCAATTCTTTATTTTGGAATTATAAAATACTTTCGTACATAAAACATTAGTATTCTACAGCTAAATTTCCTTCATCATCATACTTGAGCTCAAAAGGTTCGCCTAACACTTTCATTCCTGGAGTATTATTAATTTCATCAATCATTGCCTCAGAAACAAGAATATTCTCAATTTCCAAAGAATTCTTTATAATAATAATCCTTGGCCTGTCCGCATCAATTCCCATACATGTTGCAATAGCTGTGCGTAAACTTTCCTGGTCGTTATCTACTATAACTGGTATTTTATATCCTACAAAGCTGCGATCAGTAATACAGTTAGGATAGGTATTGTCAAGATTCAGTTTTTTATAAAATCTTTGCGTACCAATATCAAATTTTCCCATACCAGTAGCATTTCCATTGGATTCATCACTGATATCCGTAACTATCATTATTTTTGATTCAATACCCATTTTTAATTTTGTATTGCCGCATCTGCCGACTACATTAGGGTCTGCACCTGAACCGCTGTAGTTTTTGCCAATTTTCTGAGTCATTAGAATATCGCACGCTGGAACTTTAATTCTGCCCATAGCTGCTTTGGCTTCTTTAAGAAGTTCAGGTTCACGTTTTGGAATATCAATTGCCGGAATTACTTCAACTTTATATGTATGGTCGAAAGCATTTTCTAAAAGTGCTATCCCCATAATAACATTAGTTTTATTAATAACTTCATTTCCAATAAGAGAAATTCTATGTGACATGAAGTCATCGCCTTTAGCATGACATATATATGCACCGTACTGTTTTCCAAGGCCAATTGTCATCATTTTCATAAGTCCGCTTTCATACTCACCCTGAAAACTTGTATGTGCTTTAATCCTGTTAAGCACTATTATACCATCAGCAGAAGCAGCATTTTTATCTATACATACGTCAAAATCTTCAGCATGTCCAATAAATACTGTTTCCATATTAGAAACAACAGGACAACCCATAGTTTTTTCGCTTATACCAAATGACTCCAAAACTTCTTTTTGCCCTTCAGCAACAGCTCCGCCATGACTGCCCATAGTCGGTATTAAAAATGGATTTGCACCAATTAACTTTAGCTTATCTACTAAGAACTTTACAATAAACGCATAATTTGAAACTCCACGGCTTCCACATGTTATGCAAATACGCATACCAGGTTTAATTTTTTCCTTAATCTGCGGAATTTCAAAACCTTTATCCAGAATTTCAGCAATCTGGTTCTGAGTTAAATCATTATGCAGGAAATCCTGAAGAACATTTACAAATTTAGGAATATTTGCATGCTTAACCAAATTTGTTATACCTGACATATCACACCTCCTATACTTATTCAGATTAAAACTCGAAATTCAACTTGTTAAAGATACAATATTATTAAAAAATTTTAGGAGTAATTTATACTGCATTAAAGTTTTATATCTTGAAAATTCTATTTTTTATGTCAGAGAATATTTAAGGCAATTGCTGGAGTTTAAGGGGGGTTATGTAAAACTGTAAATTAGTAAAGTCATAATAATAAAACGTATAACAATTTTACACATTATGATTTGAATGTATGTACCTGTTAGTATTTCATCCATCTTTCCCTAAGGCAGTCACTTTTCGGTTCATTAGGAACATCGTTTATATTTACGTCAACTATTTTTTCGTTGCTGTCTATTTTAGCAAAATCTGTAAGCGTAATTCCTTCTGCCAAAGCAATTGTTTTTATCAAGCCTTTTTCATCAGATTTGATACGCTCTGGTTCAATATTATATACATCCATCTCTATACTGTCTCCAGCAATGCCTATAACTCTAGCATAGGTATGCAGTCTCTGGCATAAAAGTTCTTCTAATTGTTTTGTATTTATACCTTTTAGCTTTAAACCAGATATTCTCAATACAGTTTTGTCTGCATGAACAACAATATATTCCTGTACCATACCCATACCACCCTTAAAAATCAAATTTCAGCATAGCGGATTTGAGTAAAGTCTGTTGATTTATAAATCTTTCCTTCACTGCATCCTGGTAATATTTTGTCAGCATTTGCAATTGCTTCTTCTCTGGTGTATAATTTCTCCGGCTCAGCTTCAAGCATAGCGCGTGTTATTCCAATACTCTCCAGCTCTACCCATGCATCCTTTGATATATTGTCAAGATCAATTTTGTGCCCCGTAGCATGAGCAAGACAAAGATTAACCGGTGATGAAGATATATCTCTTGCTACAACCATGCCAATATCCATGGCTTTAAGAACATATTCAGCATGGATACTTTTTGGTGCTAAAACAGCCGTCATAAAGCTTTTAACCGTTTTTGCGTACTCGCCAGAACGGTGTGCTGTCATGCCAGCACCATAACTAAATCCAAATATTCTTCCTTGATGTTCTCTTACTACCATACCAATGCCAACTGATATCTCCGGGCCGCTTTTTCCTACTAAAACTTCACCATCTTTCATTATTTGCATAATACCAAAGAATGGAGTTATAACTTCTTCCATCGTAATCAAATCAAACATTTCGCTGCCTGTATTGTTATTTGAGATACGTCCTGTATTAGCCTGATTTTCATTATGAGGGTCATGTATTCCTCTGTCTTTTTGAGATGGTCCACGATATAAACGGCGTCCTGGATATAACGCATCCCATTGTTTCATATGCGGTTCTGTAGCTATAATTTCGCGGTCATAAGGAAATTCACTTACAGGAATATATCCAAAGTCCTCATTAAGCATATGGTTATCAATTGCGGCAAATGCTACTACAGCAGCCGGAGCACATATACCATCGCTTGTTACTGTCATTGCATTCATATCAATTATATCCACCGCAGCAGCACCATCAAAATCTTTAGCAATAGCACGGCAAGCATCAAGAGAAGTAATCCCGCATTCAGCAACGTCTTTAGCGTCAACATAAATAAGGTTTATAGGTAATTGATTATCGAAAGAACCTGCAGGCAAAACTTTATATTTAAGTTTCATAACTAATTACACTTCCTTTCTCGTAATTACACCATCTACATCATTAGTATTGATTCCTCTTCTATCCTCAATAACCTCAGCATCATACAGCTCACACTCAAGAGAAGGTACTGTGGCATACATATTCTCTACAAAGGCTTTTACGCACTTTCCGTCTTCATTATAAGCCTTTGCAACCATTACATAATAAAGTTCAGGATTAAACGGACATGCAACTACTTCTATTTTCTTAACATTAGGAATTTGTGAAAGCTCATAAACCTCGTGTTCCAAACGTCCTACACGAAGGGATGCCAGCTTTGCGCTTTTGAAGCACTCCAAACCTCTCACTTTTACTTCTGTTTCCGGATTCGTTCTTTTACCTGCAGCTTCCATTTGTTTATAGAAGCTTGGCAATGGTGTGTGCATAAATTTCATGTAAATTCCTCCTTTATTAGTAAAATAAATTTAAACCTTGATTTATCCAATAATTTCTGCCAAACCTGTACTAAGTACTGGAAAACATATTGTAAGTAAAAGCACTACCAATAAAGCTAACAAGAAAGGCAATGCTTTGTATGCAATTTTTTCAAGAGGGCGTTCACCCATAACGCTGGCTGCAAATAAGCAACATCCTACAGGCGGAGTAATAGCTCCTATCGTAAGATTAGCACAAAGTATAATTCCAAAATGTACAGGTGAGTATCCAAAGTGTGTTGCAACCGGAAGAAGTATAGGTGACATTATAAGTATTGCTGCGGAAGCATCCATTATACAGCCGCATATCAGCAATAATACATTTATAAGCAGCATAGCAATAAGCCTGTTTGATGAAATGCTTATTATAAGATTAGCTACCATCTGAGGGATTTGTGCCATGACAAGAACACGGCCAAATACAGTTGCGCTTCCTATCAGAAACAATACAGATGCTGAAAGCATACAGCTGTCTGCTAAAGAGGCAAAAAACTTTTTAACAGTAAGAGTTTTTTGTATAAATGCTGATACAAGAAGTGCATATACGCAAGCTACAGCACCAGCTTCTGTAGGCGTAAATGCTCCGCTGTATATTCCTCCAAGTATTATAATAGGCACCATTATTGCCCATTTAGCTTCAAATATAGTTTTGACAATAGCTTTAAAGGAGCGTTCAACAGGAACACCTTTGTATCCATGCATCTTCGCTGTTATAAAAACAGCTATCATAAGTGCAAACATCATCAGTATTCCCGGAAAAATACCGCCTAAGAACAAATCTGATATTGAAGTATTTGTAGCCACTCCATAAAGAATAAACGCTACGCTTGGAGGTATAATAGGTCCTATTACACCGCCGGCAGCCGAAATAGCAAGTGCATAGTCTTTATCATAACCTTTTTTTACAAGCTCAGGGGTCATCA
>CALWHR010000001.1 GCA_944380455.1 uncultured Clostridia bacterium | reverse complement strand
GACAGCAATCCAGCTTTAACAGCAGCATGTGCATTTATTGGTGACAAGAACATAGCTCTTTTCATTGGTGTTGTAGTTGCTATATTTGCTCTTAAGAAATACTTCAAACGTCCTCTTGATGATATTCTTACAGAGGCAGCCGGACAGGCAGGTATGGTACTTTTAATTACAGGTGCCGGCGGAAGCTTTGGTGCTATTATCAATGCTACAGGTATTGGTGATTACATTGTAAATATTATGAGTAACTTTAATGTTCCTCTTATTATACTTGGATTTGTTCTTTCACAGATTCTTAGAGCTGCTCAGGGTTCAGCTACAGTTGCTCTTGTTACAACATCAGCTATCGTAGCTCCTTCAATTGCTTCAATGGGCGCTTCACCTGTACTTATAGGTCTTGCAATCTGCTTTGGTTCAGTTGGTCTTTCACTTCCAAACGATTCAGGTTTCTGGGTTATCAACAGATTTGCAGGTTTCTCACTTCCTGACACAATTAAGGGCTGGACAATTAACGGTTTTGTTGCCGGTCTTGCAGGACTTGTAGTTGTTCTTATAATGAGCTTCTTCAACCTTCCTGGTCTTTACTAATAATAAAGCCTTAAAAGGTTATTAATACAGAATAAATATAAAGCACACAGTCATTTGTATTTGCAGATGACTGTGTGCTTTTTTAATTTAAATTAAGTCTGTTCCGTTTGGCGTTAAAGTTATAAACAGTAAAGTTTATGCAGGCTTATTAATGATTTAGCGTTTTTATTGTGTTGTTTTGTGTGATATAATATAAAAAAGTTTTGATTTAAGGGGAAGGGGTGGTTTAAGTGCCTTGGTATACATCACCTATTTTTGTAATTATAATGTTTTATGGTCCGCCTGTTCTGTCACTTTTAATTCTGTTTTTTATTAAACGAAACTGCCTCTATCTTTCAGTACCAATAACAGCTATAATTGATATGCTTTTTTGGGGTTATACTATTATAAACGGCGGTTCGTATGCAAAACTGGTATTTGTATTTCTCATTCCCAAATGGGTATTTTTACTTATTATTTCATTTGTAATTATGACAGTTGACAAAATACTGAATAAGAATAAATTTTAAATAAACATACAAAAAGAGCTTAATTCTAATAGGAACTAAGCTCTTTTTATATTTATTTTCTTACACTCTTTTTAAACATTAATGTTATAAAGTATACAACAGCCGATGTAAGTACCATTGTTGCTCCGGCTGACGTATCTGCATAAAATGATATTATAAGGCCGGCTATTCCGCATATAATGCCTATGGCAAGGGAATAAAAGTGGTACTGTTTGGAGTTAAGTGCTATATTTCTTGCTGCCGCTGAAGGCAGTATTAAAAATGAATTTATTGTAAGTATTCCTATCCATTTAACAGAGAGCATAACGGATATTGAAAGGAGCACGACAAATATATTTTCTATAAGCGCACAGTTTATGCCGCGGCTTGATGCAAGAGATGAGTTTATGCTTATTAAAAGCAGTTTGTTATATATTTTAATCCAAACTATATAAACTACTATCAAAACTATAAACATAAGCAGTATTTCCTGAGGTGTTACTATTAAAATATCTCCTATTAAATAGGAAGAGTATTTTGAAAAGCCGCCGTTTTTTGAAAGTATAACAATGCCTAAAGCTACAGAAACCGATGAAAAAACACTTATTATTGTGTCAGTTGAAGCAGTTTTAAACGATTTAACACGGCTTATAACAAGGCCTAAAAATATTCCAAATGCCACCATGCTTAAAACGGGATTTCCAAGGCCTAAAAGTATACCTATTGCTATACCGGTAAAGGCACTGTGGCCTAAAGCGTCGGAAAAGAAGGCCATTTTGTTGTTTACTGCCATTGTGCCCAAAAGAGCAAAAAGCGGAGTGATTATAATAACTGCCAAAAGGGCATTTTTCATAAAATCGTAATGTATAAATTCAAAGGGAAGGCTGTTTAATATATTGTATATAAAATTCATTTTATTTCTCCTCCCTTAAATAGCCGAATAACTGATTAAAAGCATCAGATGCAAATACTTCGTCTACATCGCCCTGAGCTACAACGGTTTTATCTATAAGCACGGCACTGTCGGCATAGCGCTGTATAAGATTAAGGTCGTGAGATACAAGTATTATAGCTATGTGATACTGATCGCGGATAGTGGTTATTCTTTTATAAAACATATCAAGCCCGGCAGCATCTACGCCGGAAACAGGCTCGTCAAGTATGAGCAAATCCGGCATAGGGTCAAGAGCCGTTAAAAGCAGAACTTTTTGTATCTCGCCGCCGGAGAGATTGCCCAAAGGCCTGTCCCATAAATATCCGCACTCAAGGCTTTTAAGGCGCTCTTTTATTTCTTCAAGCTGCTTTTTATCAGAGCCAAGCCAAAGAGGGCGTTTGCTTTTGCATGAGAGCATAAAATCGGCAACGCTGACAGGTGTGCTTTTATCAAATACCAGCTGCTGAGGTACATAGCCTATTTTTGGCTTTTTAATTGCTGTGTCGTCGTGGCTTTTAAATGTTATACTGCCTGTATAGGGCCTTTCGTTTATTATTGCCTGAAGAAGCGTAGTTTTTCCGGCGCCGTTTCGGCCTATAACTGCCGTAAGCTCGCCGCAGTGGAATGTAAGATTAATGTTTTCTATTATAATATCACCGCGGTTTACGACTGAAAGATTTTCTATATCTATCTGGCACAGGCCGCAGTTGTTATGGCTTTTCATTTGCTTTTCGCCTCGCTTATGGTTAAAATGTTGTTTTTCATTGCTGCTATATAGTCATCAGAAGATACGGTGTAGGTTAAAGGGTCAAGTACATAAACAGGTATATTAAGCTCGCGGCCTATTGTTTCGGCAAATATTCGGCCGTTATCATCGGCACAGAATATGGCTTTTACATTAAGCTCTTCTGCCGAGTCTGATATTTGTGCCATTTGCCTTGCTGTTGGTGTTGTGTTTTCGTCTATTTCAATTTCTGATGTTATTTTGGCACCGTTTTCTTCCAATATATAGTGAAATGCCTCGTTAAAAGAAATTACATTAAAATCGCCACTTGTTTGGTTTGATTTTTCCAGCTCTTTAAGCGAGTTTACATCATTAATAAAAAGCTGAGTGTTTTTATCCATAATCTCAGAGTACTGAGGATAGATTTCTTTTAAGCCGGAGCATATATTTTGTGCCTGAACAGATACCATATCAAGGCTCATCCATAAATGGCTGTTCGTTTCATGGTTATGGTCGTGACCTTCTTCATCTGAATGGAAATGCTCCTCATGTTCTTCATTAATTCCGCTTTCGTCAAAAAGACCTTCTGATGAGTCAATTACATTTATTCCCGTTTCTCCAACGGCTTTTTCAATAAATGAATGTTCCATGCCGGCGCCGTTTATTATAAGCACCTGAGCACTGCTTAAAAGGCGCATGTCAAGGGTTGTAAGCTGATAGTCGTGAAGGCAGCCGGTCTGGGGCCGGGCCATGTTTTGTATATTAATATCTGTTCCGCTTGTTATTCTTTGGGTTATTAAGTAAACGGGATAAAAAGAAGTTAAAACACTTACACTGTCTGTATTGGGATTATAGCAGGCGGAAAATGCCGCCAGAGAGAAAACAGCCGCCAAGAATACGGTTATTTTTTTAAACAGTTTTTTCATTAACTGCCTCCTTATTAAAACAAACATTTATAAGGCTGAATTAAAAATACCAAGAAATGCGGTGGCATTTTAATCTGAGGTTTGTTTTTATTTATAGATTTTATGTTTATTTGTTTTTATTGTCAACAAATAAATTGTTGTGTCTGTTTTAAATGTGTGGTATAAATTAATTATTCATTAACTGTTTGCTTGTAGTCCGAAAGGAGGTTTTTGTTTTGCCTGATGGTTATACTGTTAGAAGCTGGAATGGCAAAGCACCTGTTATACCTAAAAGCTGTACCATATTTGAAAACTGCTCAATATACGGCAATGTGGTTTTTGGTGAAAACTGTGTTGTAATGCCGGGCTGTGTTTTAAGAGCGGAGTGCGGAGTGATTAAAGTAGGGGATAATACAAATATACAGGACTTATGCTGTATACATACAGATGTATACGATGGTGCTGATGTTATAATTGGCGCTAATGTAACAATAGGCCACAGGGCGCTGCTGCATGCCTGTGTAATTGAGGATAACGCCCTTATAGGCATGGGAGCTGTTGTGCTTAACGGTGCTAAAGTAGAAGAAGGCGCTATGGTTTCGGCTGGAGCACTTGTTACGCAAAACAGTGTTGTGCCTAAAGGCACTTTGGCTGTGGGAATGCCGGCTAAGGTGAAAAGAGCTGTTAAAGAAGAAGAAATAAAGGACATGCAGGATACCATTGAGGAGTACAGGCAGACAGCAGAAGGTTACTTTAATAATAAATATTGATATTATAAATAGGAGGAATTTAAAATGGCATACTCATATAAACCAAGCGGAATTTGTGCCGGACAGATTGATTTTGATGTACAGGACGGAAAGGTTGAAAACGTAAGATTTTACGGCGGATGTCCTGGAAACCACATAGGAATACAAAATCTTGTAGAAGGAATGCCTGTAGACTTTGTAATTGAAAGACTTAAAGGTGTAAGATGCGGAAACAGGCCTTCATCTTGTCCAGACCAGCTTGCAAGGGCCCTTGAAGAGTACAAAAAACTGGAAAAATAATATATTTAAAAAACCGCTTTCCGTGTGAAGCTCTATGCTTTGCGCGGTGAAAGCGGGATTTGGATTGTTATTTTTTGCTTTTTCTTATATATGTTATTATAGTTTGCACAGCAGATATATCGTGCTCATTAAGGCCGGCAGCATCTATCATTGGTCTGTCATCAACGCATAAAAGGTAATCGATGGTAACACCGAAATATTTAGCGGCTTTAATTACCGTTTCTACTGACGGTATGGAAACACCGTTTTCCCAAAAACCAACTGTCTGCTGTGTTACTTCAAGTGTTTCAGCAAGTTCAGACTGTGTTATGCCGCGGGACTTCCTTAAATTTTTCAGTCTATTGCCAAAAGATATATTCAATAATCGCACCTCCCTAATCCTTAGTAATAGGATAGGGTATTTTTTAGACCCTATATAGTGAATATTATTTGTAATAAAACAATTATAATTTGTTTAGATGGTGAAAATATGAGAATTTGTGCTTTTTCTGTTAAGACATCGAAAAAAGAAAAAATTGGTAATATAAAGAAT